>NZ_LVCV01000616.1 GCF_001647195.1 Rhodococcus sp. EPR-157
CGGTGTCGCCGACGGTCAGTACCTTTCCGAGCAACGCTTGACGCAAGGTGCCGTCGGAAATCGACCCGGTCGCAAGCGTCGAGCCGGCCAGGCGCACCGATCTTGCTCCATACACGGTGACCGGTGCGATCGCGATCGAGCCGTTTTCCTTGATTCCTGCGTTGGACAGAGTGACGTCGTCGAGCAGCGCCGTTCCCTGAGGGGTGTCCGACGGGGCTCGTCCGACGACCGCGGCCGTACGACGCGCACCGATGAGCGCGATAGCATCCCATTCACGAATCCCAAGTGCAGCAAGCACTTCGGGATGCAGCCGCACGACGCCTCGCCTGGCATCGGCCGCCGAGGTGTTCAACCGAGCTGTCAGAACCAGCTCCGGCGTCGTCACAGCGGAGATCTCGGCCTACGAAGACCGAGCCGGGCAGCGGAACGTCGGTTGTTGCCGGGAGCGCGGCGGATCGCGCGTCGTTCTGCGCGTCGTTCGGCAGGCTTGGCATCCCAGGTGTACGGGCGCGCGGCCACCCAGCGTTGCGAGCGGACCGCAAAAGGTATGTGTGCGAGGTAGATCGCGACCAGCACCATCAGCAGCACCAGCGGGAAGGTGATCAACGCGGCCGCTGCCAGTGCGACCAGAATCAGCAACGCTGCGGCCATGCGTGGCGGTACCGACACGGTCTTCAAGGCGAGGGTCGGGACGCGGCTGACCGCGAGAGCGGCAGTGAACACGGTCCACCCGCACACCACATAGAACGACGCCCACCACCCGTCGCCCCATTCCTGATACGCGGCGATGGGGGTGAGCACGATCAGAGCCCCTGCCGGTGCGGGCACACCGGTGAAGAACTCGCTCGCGTATCCGGGGGTGTCGTCGACTTCGAGCAGCGTGTTGAACCGAGCGAGGCGCAGCACCATGGCGACCGCGTAGACGAGCGCGATGATCCACCCGGTGCTCGAACCCTCCAACAGCGTCACGTACAGGACGAGTGCGGGCGCCACGCCGAAGGAGATCGCGTCGGCCAGCGAATCGAGCTCTGCGCCGATCTTGCTGGTGGCGTCGAGCAGTCGAGCGATTCGTCCGTCGAGCGCGTCGAGAATCGCGGCCGCACCGATCATGGCGAGGGCGAAACCCAGCTGTCCTTCGAGGGCGAACTTCACCGCCGACAGCCCCGCACAGAGCGCGAGAATGGTGACGACCGAGGGCAACAATCGCACAGCAGCGGGCGGACGGGCGCGTCTGGTGATCATCCTTGAAGACCCTTTACTGAGGGAGCTCGGCGAGCACCGTTTCGGCGCCGACCGCTCGCTGACCGCGTTCGACGAGCAATGTGGTCCCGGCCGGGAAGTATGTGTCCACACGGGACCCGAATCGAATCAGCCCATAGGTGTCGCCGATCGACAGTGTGTCGCCGACCTTCGCGTTGTTGATGATCCGTCGAGCAATGAGACCGGCGATCTGCACCACGCCGACGTCATGACCGGACGGTGTGCGGATGTGCATGCTGTTTCGCTCGTTCACTTCGCTGGCTTCGGCAAGGTCGGCCGACTTGAACTGGCCTTTCCGGTGCACGACTTCGAGGACCTCGCCGCCGACGGGCACACGCTGTACGTGCACGTCGAGGACGGACAAAAAGATGCTCACTCGCGGGACCGCGTCGGTGCCGAGATCGAGTTCGGCCGGGGGCACCGCTGTGTCGACGAGTGTGACGAGCCCGTCTGCGGGGGCCACCACGACACCGGGGCGATTGGGCGGAACGCGACTCGGATGCCGGAAGAACGTTGCGCACGCGCCTGCGGCGGTGAGCCCTGCACGACGGATCCACTTGTGCCTGCGACCGAGCACGGCGACTGCCAGTGGCCCGGCGACGAACGGGAATCCAGCTGGGTGCAGCGGGGGAACGCTCTCTTTCACCAGGTCGGCGACGTGCACAATGCCGGTGCGGGGCGGTTGACCGATCGGGGTGGGACGGCGGGCCACTTCGCTCCTAGTACTGATCGACGTGCAGCTTCCAAACGGACACTGCCGGGGCTTCACACAGTACGTGAGAAGCCCCGGCAGTTGCGATGCGTGCTCGAGGGTCAGACCCTCGAGCGACCCATGACCAACTTGACGAGGAACAGAAGGATGCACGCGCCCAGAAGACAGGTCAGGAAGCTGAAGATCCAGCCTCCGCCTTCGACGTCGAGGAAGGTGCTGAGAATCCAGCCGCCGAGCAGTCCACCGATGATGCCGACGACGATGTTCAGGATGATGCCCATCTGGGCATCGGTCTTCATGATCTTGCTGCCGATCCAGCCGGCGAGTCCGCCGATGATGATCCAGCCGATGATGCTTAGGCCCAACATGTGGTGCCCCCTCTACTATGCCGAATGATGCTGAGAGGGACTGCCCGCAACGATCAACCTGCAAACATCATTTGCCGGCGAGTTCGCTTTCCGACTTGATCCGCCGGAGGGTCTCGTTCATTCCGTCGATCAGCTCGACGTCGAACTGCTCGGTGCCGCCCAGGACTTTGCTGACGAGAAATCCGGAGACCGCACTGGTTCCGGTCGGTGCCTCGCGCTTCTCGACGACGGTGGTCCCGGTGCCGTTCGGGGTGAGTGTGTACGACCAGATCGTCTTGTTCTCGGTTATCCGGAACGCGATGGATTTGTTGGGCGCGAAATCGACCACCTTCGCAGTGGTCGGCCACACGAGTAGTCCTTTGCGGTTGACGTTGAGCGTGGTGGTGCCCTTACGGACGTCGCCACCGAAAACCTTCATCTTCTTGCACTGTGGACTCCATTCGCCCATGCGCTTCAGATCCGACACGATTTTCCATACCTGTTCCGGGCTGGCGTCGACGTCGATGCTGGCTTCCAGGGTCTTGCTCACGCATACCTCCGAGATCGGTGAGTGCAACCAGGCGTCACACACAATTCGACACAGCCTAGCCAGGCTTACAGGCATGATGGAACAGTTGCGCCGAAATCGTGTGGGTTTTCGGTGGAACGGACGTGCCATCACCTGCGGGCGGCGCGGCGCCGGCGAACCACCTCGGCGATCTGCCGGGCAACCTTCTCGGGGTTCGCCATCACGTCGACCGCAGAGAATCTCAGTACCAGCCACCCGTCGAGCTGCAACTCGTTCTGGCGCGTCCGATCTCTACTGAACACTTCCGGGGCGCTGTGATACTCCCGACCATCGACCTCGATGATCACTCTGGCCAACTCGTCCACGAAGTCGCAGATGTACCTGCCCACCCACGCGTTCGTCTTCAGCCTTATTCCAAGCTGGATCAGCGCCCGATCGAGCACCCGCTCTGGTTCCGACGCGAATCCCATTGCTGCTTTGTCGATCTGGACCAGTGCGCGCGCATTGCCTCGTCGTCGTGGACTGTTGCGAATCAACGCCCGCAAGTGATCGACATCCATCTCGGCCGCGAGCCGTTCGTCGACTATTCGCGAGACATCTGCCTGGGGCATGACTGCACAGCAGTCGATCAGCGTGCGTTCTCGACCCACGACAGGTAGGCGCTGAACTTCGGTGGTCTCGCGGTCCGGTATCTCGCGGCGGTAAACCGTCAGCCACGAAGTCGAAGGGGCGCTCGAGTTCGGCGGGATGGTGGCTTCGACGCCGGGGGACTCGGGCATCCACCCGTACAGCCACGCTGCTGTGCGGTGACTGAGTAGCGCGCCGGGTTGCCACAGAGTCACGGCATAGCAGCGGGCGATGCGCGTGGGTTCTTCCGCGCTGTAGATCTTCGGGAGGATGCGGTGATACCTGCGTGTGATGGTGCTGCTCGGAATTCCGGCCGCGACGAATTCGGCACGAGTCGCGACGCCATGTGGGTACATGCGGTTGAGCATCGGCTGTGCGGGAGAGGTGTCGTTGCGGCCGACCTGGGAAACGAAAATCCCTGTGGATGGCGGTCGCGGTTGGGGATGAGTGAGCCTGCTGGCACAGTTGCGCCGTAGTTGCATGGGATCCCACGTGATAAGAGCGCAAGTGTGGCTTCCTGCTCATTTCCAGCCGGTTCTACGCGCAAGAAATCACATCTTGGCGTAGCGCGCGAGCACGAACGCGTACAACCCGTACAGCGCGATCCCGATCCCCGCGGCGACGAGCAACACCTGTCCGAACGGCTGCGAGCCCAATGTCTTGAGCGCCCCGTCGATACCCGTCGCCTTGCTCGGGTCGGAGGTGAACACCGCGACGACGACGAGGCCACCGGCGCCGATCAGCGCTAGGCCTTTCGCGACGTAGCCTGCGATACCGAGACGCTCGACCGCCTTGCCGCTGTACCCCTCGAGGTCGTCGAGGAAGTTCTTCGACACGCCCTTGTAAACGTGGTATCCGCCGACGCCGACGACAACGAGGCCCACGACGATCAGCACGAGCTTGCCGAGGGTGTTCTCCATCAGCTGTGCGGTCATACCCGCGTTCTGCTGGCCGCTCGATTCACCGGATCCGCTCGCGAAGCCGTACGTCGACCATGCGAAGGCGATGTAGACGACGGCCAGCGCTGCGGCTTTGAGGCGGTCCATCGCGCTGCCTGCGTCCTGGTCGGACTTCTTGCCGACGATCGCTTCCATCACGCGCCACAAAGCGAGCGCCACGAACGCCGCGAACGCGACCCATAGGGCGATCGATCCGCCTGGCTTGCTTCCGAGCTCGGCGAGCGCGCCGGACTGGTCGGCGTTTCCGCCTTGCCCGAACGCGAGTCGAATCGCGATGTAGCCGATCAAGATATGCAGCAGACCGCTGACGAAGTGCCCGGCGCGGGCCGCCTTCTCGAAGAGGGCGCTGCTCTGGACGTTCTCGACGGCGCCCGTTGGCGATGTATTCACTTCTAGCCCCTTTTCACGGTTATGGTCCTGCCTGTACCCACCGAGGCCCTGGAAGAAACTCGCCCCGCGCGCCTCACACAAAACGGGTAACGAGAGGCGAACACTGGTCGATAGAACGAACGAGGAACCAGGCCACAACCAGTATTTGTTCGGAGTGATCGATCGTGAACCTTCATTCGATCTTTTCTCGTCCAGGCTCGTCGGTGCCGCTGCTCGATTCGGCACGCATGAGCGGAAGCCCACGCACGTGGCCGAGTGAGAAGCTCGAGCGGCTACTGACTCCCCGCGAAATCGACATGATCATGCGAGGCCAGATCTGAGACTCGCGCAGGCTCGCCCCCGCAGCGGCATACTTGTAGCCAAGTAGAAGCCCGACCGGGAGGGTCATGAAGCCTGCAATCCTCAGCGTCGACGACGATCCGGGTGTATCTCGATCCGTCGCACGCGATCTCCGTCGTCACTACGGCGAGAACTACCGCATCATCCGGGCGGAATCGGGTGCTCAGGCACTCGATGCCCTCAAAGAACTCAAACTGCGCGGCCACCCGGTAGCAATACTGTTGGCCGATTACCGCATGCCACAGATGAACGGCATGGAATTCCTCGAACAGGCCATGGACCTGTACCCCCAGGCGCGACGGGTGCTGCTCACCGCATACGCGGACACCGACGCCGCGATCGACGCCATCAACGTCATCGACCTCGACTACTACCTCCTCAAGCCGTGGGATCCTCCCGAGGAAAAGCTCTACCCCGTGCTCGACGCCCAACTCGAGGCGTGGTGTTCCTCGGATCATCGGCCGATCGAGGAGACGAAGGTGGTCGGGCACCGCTGGTCGGCTCGGTCCTCGGAGGTCCGCGAGTTCCTGGCCCGCAACCAGCTTCCGTATCGCTGGTACATGTCCGACGAACCGGAGGGCGCTCGCCTGTTGACCTCCGCAGGCGTCGACGACACGCACTGTCCCGTGGTCGTCACCTCCGACGGCAAGGCGCTGTGCGCTCCGTCCGATTCCGAGCTGGGCGAACATCTGGGGCTGACGACTACTCCGTCGGGTGAGTTCTACGATCTCGTGGTCATCGGCGGTGGCCCCGCAGGGTTGGGTGCAGCGCTGTACGGCGCGTCGGAAGGGCTTCGTACGACGCTCATCGAGCGGACGGCTACGGGCGGTCAGGCAGGCCAGAGTTCTCGCATCGAGAACTATCTCGGATTTCCCGACGGCGTCTCCGGTGCGCAGCTGGCCGAGCGAGCGCGTCGGCAAGCACTCAAGTTCGGTGCCGAGGTGGTGACGACGCAGGATGTGGTCGGTCTGGAAGCCAACGGCTCGGCTCGGACGGTCCGATTCGCCGACGGCCGCAGCATCGACGCGCAGACCGTGATCCTGTCGACGGGCGTGGCATATCGACAACTGGCGACGCCTGGAATCGAGAACTTCACCGGCAGAGGCGTGTTCTACGGCTCGGCGATGACCGAAGCGGCGCGGTGCGCGGAACAGGACGTCTACATCGTCGGTGGCGCGAATTCCGCCGGTCAGGCCGCGGTCTACCTGGCCCGCGGGGCGAAGTCGGTGACGATTCTGATCAGGGGGCAATCGCTCGAGGCGTCGATGTCGTACTACTTGATCAAGCAGATCGACGAGCACCCCAGAATCAGTGTGCGCACGTGTACCGAGGTGGTCGGCGTCGCCGGTGACGATCACCTCGAGTCGATCACGTTGCACAACAAGGCGACTGACTCCGAGGAGACGGTCGCTGCGCAGTATCTGTTTCTGTTCATCGGCGCGGCGCCTCGAACCGAGTGGCTCGACGGCTTCGTCGTCCGCGACGAACACGGGTTCGTCGTCACCGGGCCCGATCTGGTGGTCGACGGTAGAGGTCCTTCGGGGTGGGATCGCGACAGGCTGCCGCATCACCTGGAGACCAGTGTTCCCGGGGTGTTCGCGGCAGGGGACGTGCGGTCCGACTCGGCGAAACGTGTCGCGTCGGCAGTGGGCGAAGGAGCGATGGCAGTGATGCTCGTACACAGATACCTGGCCAACCCGTGACCGGCCCGCAGCTTTCGTGTAGCCCAGCCGAGCTGAAGACGCTATTCCTGTTCGAGAAGCTGAGCGACGATCAGCTCGAAGAACTGTGCGAGCAAGGCCACGTGGAGATCATCGAGCCGGGACCGGTGTTCGCCGAAGGTGAGCCGGCGACCTGCTTCTACGTGCTGATCGAAGGCTCGTTGGTCTTGTCCAAGCTATCCGGTGGCGAGGATCTGGTGATCAGCCGGACCTCGCAGCGCGGTGTCTATGCCGGCGCATGGCAGGCGTATCTGCGAGAGCGGGTCCCACAGGTCTACCCGAGTTCGCTTCGGGTGACCGAGCCTTCGCGATTCTTCGTGCTCGACGCGGACTGCTTCGCCGAGATCGTCGCCGAGTGGTTCCCGATGGCACTTCATCTGTTGGAGGGCTTGTTCATCGGGGCTCGCAACACCAAGCAGATCGTCGATCAGCGGGAACGCCTCCTGGCGTTGGGTTCGTTGTCGGCAGGGCTGACCCACGAGCTCAACAATCCTGCAGCAGCAGCTGTTCGGGCGACGTCGGCGCTGCGTGACCGAGTCGCGCACATGCGGCAGAAGCTGAAGATGATCGCGAACGGCTCGCTCGATCGCACGTCGCTCACCTCCCTCGTCGGGCTGCAGGAAGAAGCCGTCGAACTTGTCGCGAAAGCACCCAAACTGACGCCGCTCGAAGCGTCGGATCGGGAGGACGAGCTCGGTGATTGGTTCGACGACCACGACATCGCGGGAGGTTGGGATTTGGCGCCGACGTTCGTGCAGGCGGGACTCGACGTGGCGTGGCTCGAGAAGGTGGCTGCGACGGTCGACGAGTCCAAGACTCTCGAAGGTGCGATCAGGTGGCTCAACTACACCGTGGAAACGGAGTTGTTGATGAACGAGATCGCCGATTCG
This sequence comes from Rhodococcus sp. EPR-157, assembly GCF_001647195.1. Classification (GTDB taxonomy): domain Bacteria; phylum Actinomycetota; class Actinomycetes; order Mycobacteriales; family Mycobacteriaceae; genus Rhodococcoides. Next base: position 7,775 of record NZ_LVCV01000616.1, read on the forward strand.
ACAACGCGGGTGTCCACGCTCGTAGGAGCCGCGAACCAGTATTCGCAGATGGACCGGGCGCCCTATCAGACCGTCGATATTCGTGAACTACTCGACAGCACACTGGTGATGCTCGCTCGAAAGATCGGTGACGACATCGCCGTCGTCAAGGAATACGATCCCGCCGTACCGCCGATCCCCGCCTATGCAGCCGAGTTGAACCAGGTGTGGACCAACCTCATCGACAATGCGGTTCAGGCGATGGACGGAGTCGGAACCCTCACCGTGCGTACCGTTCTCGATCACGACCAGGTTCAGATCGAAATCTGTGACACCGGTCCCGGAGTGCCCGACGCGATCAAGTCTCGAATCTTCGAGCCGTTCTTCACCACGAAACCGGTGGGTGAAGGAACCGGCCTCGGTTTGGACATCTCCTGGCGGATCGTCGTCAAGAAACATCAGGGCGATCTGAACCTCACTTCCGAGCCCGGTGACACCCGATTCATCGTCAGGCTACCGATAGATCCTGCACACGATCAGGAGGATTCATGAGCGATCCAATACCGGGGATCGATACCGAGGTTCCACCCTCGGGGCCGGGCTGCGTGGAATGTGCTGAGTCGGAGGGATGGTGGTTTCACCTTCGCCGCTGTGCGCAGTGCGGGCATATCGGATGCTGTGATTCCTCGCCATCGCAACACGCGAGCAAGCACGCCGAGAGCACGGGCCACCAGTTCATCCGGAGCTTCGAACCGGGTGAGAGTTGGTACTACAGCTACGCCGACGAGCAGATGTACGACGGGCCGGATCTCGCTCCGCCGCAGCATCATCCGCTCGATCAGTCCACGCCGGGTCCACAGGATCTGGTGCCGTCGAACTGGCAGCGGTACCTGAATTGAACGAGAACAAGACACGTCCGACGACGGCTTCGGTCGAGGAGTTTCTTGCATGCGTCGAGCATCCCGTCCGACGCGCCGACGGTCTGGTGCTCGCGGACCTGATGGGTCGGGTCACCGGCGAACCGGCGGTGATGTGGGGTCCGACGATGGTCGGGTTCGGTAGCTACCACTACCGGACTGTGAGCGGGCGGGAGGGGGACTACCTCGTCGTCGGATTCTCGCCGCGGAAGTCGAGTCTGTCGCTGTACGGCTTGACCTACGCGCCCGAGTCGGAGGGACTACTAGAGCGGCTTGGCAAGCACAAGCGCGGGGCCGGGTGCTTGTACGTCAACACTCTCGCCGACGTCGACGCCAGCGTCCTCGAAGAACTTACTGCAGTCAACTACCCATACATTCTCGATAGCCTGAGTTCATGACTCTGATCGCAGAGGACGTGTTCCTGCTACTGGTCGACGACAGCAGTGGTAAGCCGATAGTCGACAGCACCAAGTTCCCGCGCGTACTCGCCGGCGGTCTGGTGCTCGAACTGGCGATGAACGGTTCGGTTCGCATTACCGTCAAGGGTGAGCAGGTCAAGGACGGCCGATTGGTGGTGTCCGGCCCACCGCCACCTGATCCGCTTCTCGGGCGTGCGCACGCGCTCATCGGAACCGAGAAAAATCCGATGAAGCCGCAGAAGGCGATCGAGAAGCTGCAGAAGAACCTGCAGAAGGAGATCGGATTTCGGCTCGCGCAGCAGGGCTTCGTGACCGAGAGGCACGACAAGATCCTCGGACTGTTCCCGTCGACCAGCTGGCCGGCCCTGGATACGACGCGAAAGAACTGGGCGCGTCAGTGGATCGGCAATTCCATCGTCGACGGTACGACCCCGACATCGGAGATATCCGCGCTGATTTCCCTGGTGTCGGCAATCGATGCCGTGCCCAAGATTCTGCCGGGCGTCGACAAGAAGATGGCGAAGGCGCGGGCCAAGCACATTGCCGAGGGTGAATGGGCAAGTGCGGCCGTGCGGAAGGCGGTTCAGGACGTCAACGCCGCGGTCATGGCGGCCGTGATGGTGCCGATCATCGTGTCGACGACATCGAGCTGAGCTATCCCCAGCTGACCTGGCGCCGTTAGGATCCTCTGGTATGACGCGCTCGCTGGCAATTCTGATGTTCGACGAGGTCGAGGTTCTCGACGCCTGCGGACCTTTCGAGGTCTTCTCGGTGGCGAACCGAGTCACGACGAGGGCCGGCGGGGAACCCGCATTCGAGGTCGTGCTGGTCGGCGTCGACGACGGTCCCGTGCGCGCGCGAGGAGGTATGCGAATTGCGGTCGACACCACGATCGCGGACGAGCGCCACTACGACGTCGTCTTGGTGCCCGGTGGCGTCGTCGATGAAGTATCGGCGAATGCAGCAGCACTATCCTGGATCGAAAAGCACTCGACAACAACAGAATTGGCCGCATCCGTGTGTACCGGCGCATTCTTGTTGGCCCATGCTGGGGTTCTGGATTCGCGACCGGTTACGACGCATTGGGAAGACATCGAGGATTTGCGACGCCAGTGGCCGGAACTCGATGTACGCGAGGACGTTCGGTACCTGGATCACGGTGACATCGCGACGTCGGCCGGTATCAGTGCCGGCCTCGATCTCGCCCTTCATCTGGTTGCGCGGTTGGTGAGCGCCGAGGTGGCGACGCTCACCGCGCGGCAGATGCAGTACGACTGGTCAGACGGTCAGCAGACGTAGAACCAATGCGGCGATTGCGACGACAGCGAGGAATGCCGCCGGGCCGACTCCGGCAATGTCCTTGACCCGCACGTGGGCGATGACGGCTCCGACGAAGTACAGAATCACTCCGATGGCTGCCGCGACACCGATCGGCCACCAGAAGAGGCCGACCACGAGCCCGATCGCGCCAGCAATTTCCAGGTAGGCGAGGACAGGGATCTTGTCGACGGGAACGCCGACCTTTTCCATGCCGGGGATGACGGAGTCACTCTTGGTCAGCTTGCCTACCGCCGACATTACGAGCGCACAAGCCAGGAAGATCGAAACGATCACGGTTGCAATGAACATGGCAGTCTCAGGGTCCCTTTTCCGAAGTCGCTAGCAAAAACAGAGTGGCACGTCAGACAGTAGCACCTTCGGTAGTGTGAAGGGCATGGCTAGCGGTGAGGAGCACGACGTGCGCGCGTGCGACGGTGCGCTGGCCCGCGCCTTCAAGTTCTTGGGCAAACGGTGGAACGGGATCATCCTCGCGACGCTCATGAGCGGACCTACCGGTTTCGCGCAGCTGCGACGGTCGGTGGTGGGGATCAGTGATTCGGTTCTGTCCGAGAGGCTTGGGGAGCTCACCCGTGCCGGCCTCGTGGACCGGAACGTGGACGAGGGACCGCCGATCTCCGTGGAGTATCGGTTGACGCCGTCCGGGAACGCGCTGCTGCCGGCTCTTCATGAACTGTCCGTCTGGGCCGAGGCGAACTTGACCGACACATGAGAAGGGGCCCGGCACGTGCCGGGCCCCTTCTTGTATGTTGCTCGCTGTTGCTACGAGTTCGACTGCGTTTGTCCCTCATGGGAATCCGCGAACTCCTGGGTGTCGAACACCTCTCCGCCCAGTGGGTCCACAGGGCCGCTGTTCGCCGAGTATTCGACTTCTCCGGTCTCTGGGTGGACTTCCAGCGACTCGCTGTGCACCTCGTGCACCGCGAGCACCACGTCGCCCTCTCGGGGAGTGGGGACTCCCGCCCGTGACGGACTCAGACCTGCGAACGTCGACGAGATCCCAGCTCCGCGAAAGCGTTTGGTCGTTCGAACGGTTTCGGACGATGGAGTCGCACTCTCGATGGGTCCTTCGGATTCGGTCGCCGTCGACGTCTGGGTGACTCGCACGTAGCGAGGCGTCGTCGCGACGTCGTAACGGAATGCCTTGAGCATGGACACGCAGGCCAGGACCAGAATGACCGAGAACGGCACAGCCGTCGCGATCGACATCGTCTGCAGCGCAGTGAGCGAACCGGCCCCGCCGATCAGGAGCAGAATCGCTGCGACGACGCCTTCGAGAACCGACCAGTACATGCGGGTGATCTTCGGGGTATCGAGATCGCCTCCGGTGGAGAGGATGTCGATGACGAGTGAACCCGAGTCCGACGATGTCACGAAGAAGAACACGATGACCAGAATTGCCAGCACGCTGGTGATGATCCCCAGCGGGAGACCGTCGAGCAGCTGGAAGAGACTGGTGTTGGTATCGACTGCGCCGTCGACGAGCATGTCGCCTTGCTCGCGCTGCCGGAGAATGCCGGCGTCACCGAAGATGGTGAACCACAGCGACCCGATGACGGTCGGTGCCAGAAGCACGCCGAACACGAATTCGCGAATGGTGCGACCGCGTGAGATGCGGGCGATGAACATGCCGACGAACGGTGCCCAGCTCATCCACCATCCCCAGTAGAAGATGGTCCAGGAACCTGCCCAGCCGTCGTCGGAGAAGGGTGACGTGCGCAGCATCAGTTCGGGAAGCGCTTGGACGTAGCCGCCGAGGTTCTGCACCCAGGACTGCATGAGAAACAGCGTCGGTCCGAGAATCAACACGAACAGCGCAAGGCCGGCCGCCATTCCCATGTTGATATTGGACAGCCACTTGAGTCCCTTGGAGACGCCGGACACAACGGAGAACGTAGCGAGGCCGGTCACGAATGCAATGAGAATGACCGTCGACCAGTTGTTGGTATCGACCCACCCGAGGTACTCGAGTCCTGCAGAAATCTGTTGGACGCCGAATCCGAGCGAGGTGGCGACGCCGAACAACGTACCGACAATTGCGATGGTGTCGATCGCGTGTCCGATCGCACCTTCGATCCGCTTACGTCCCAGCAGCGGCTCGAGAAGCCAGCGGATCGAGAGCGGACGTCCCTTGCGGTAGGTCATGTACGCGAGACCCAGCCCGACGACGACGTAGATGGCCCACGCGTGCAGACCCCAGTGGAAGAGTGTCAGCTCCATCGCCTGATTGGCGGCGGCATCGGTCGACCCTGCGACGCCCCCGGCCTCCGGTGGCGTCACGTAGTGCGACAGAGGCTCGGCGACGCCGTAGAACACCAGGCCGATGCCCATGCCTGCGCTGAACAGCATCGCGAACCACGACAGCACCCCGAATTCGGGCTTCTCGTCGTCGCGTCCGAGTCGGATGTTGCCGACACGACTCACACCGCAGTAGATGGCGAAGACCACGAACCCGGTTGCGCTGAGGATGTACCACCACCCGACACCGTCGGTGATTGCGGCGTTGAGCGATTCGAACGCGCCTTCGGCGGTTCCCGCGAAGACCACGGCGAACGTGATCATCACGAAGATCACGATGGACGCTGGAATGAAGACCGGCTTACGGAGGCCGGCCCACGCTTCCTTGACTGCGTTGGGTTTCTTGTCCGAACTCATTGGCGCTTCCGTCCTCACAATTTCGTATGCGAATCGTGGACGGCGGCCGATGCTTGGCCACTCGGTTCGAGGTGCGGCGACCGTGCCGGGCCGACCACTATCGGTTCTCGTGCTTTTTCCCTGTATATGGTCAAGTGCCGCTGAACACCGTAGCTGACCTAACTGGTGCATGCGAATTCGATGAATCGCACGAGTCGCTGACGGGGTGTCCTCCCACTACTGTTTTCTTCGTGCCGCAAACGCTTCTGGTGGTGGTCCTCGCGTTGGGCGCTGCGCTGTGCATCGCGATCGGCACCGTAGTGCGCCAGCGGACGGCTGCGGAGGTTCCAGTCGAGGACAACGGCGTGCTCGGCCCGATCGCCGCGCTGGTGAGGCAGCCGATCTGGTGGGTGGGCACCGTCGTCGGGATCGCGGGGTACGCGCTCCAAGCGGTGGCGCTCGGTCTCGGGTCGCTGCTGCTGGTCCAACCACTGCTCGTTCTGTCGCTGCTGTTTGCACTCCCGCTCGGTGCACGATTCGCGCACCGAACCATCTCGCTCGGCGAATGGTTGTGGGCTGCGGCACTCACGGCGTCCGTGGCGATTCTCGTCGTTGTCGGCGATCCGAAACCGGGGATGGAGCGCGCCGAGGCTCGGCACTGGGTGGTGATCTGCCTGATCGGTATCCCGTTCGTAGCGGCGTGCGTGGTCGCGGCTCATCGCAGCACGGGTGCGCGCAAAGCGCTGCTGCTGGGCTTTGCGGGCGGGGCGTTGTTCGGAGTCGCGGCCGTCCTGACCAAGGGCGTCGTCCACTTGGTGTCTCGCGGGGTCGTTCCGCTGGTGACGTCCGTCGAACTGTATGCACTGATCGGTGTTGCGGTGTGTGCGATCACGTTGCAGCAGTCTGCCTTTCAAGCGGGTGCACTGCAGGCTTCGTTGCCGGCGACGACCGTCATGGAACCCGTCGTGGCGTCGGCGCTCGGTTTCCTCGTCCTGGGGGAGTACTTGGCCGCCGATCGGCGTGTCTCGGCCGTTCTGGTTGTCGCTGTGATGGCCATGATCGCTGCGACGGTAGCTCTCGCGCGATCGTCGGCCGGCGACGAATCTCCGATACCGGTCTCACCGTGACGCGCGGCCGCCTGTCGCCGGGTGATGTCTTCGCCGGGTACACGGTGGAGCGTCTGCTCGGGGTGGGCGGCATGAGCGAGGTGTACCTGGTAGCAGGCCGCGAAACGCTCAAGATCCTCAACAGCGAAGCCTCGCACAGTGAACAGCTTCGGGCCAAGTTCATCGGCGAAGCCGAGATCGCGGGGAGGCTGCACCATCCGAACATCGTGTCGGTGCACGCACACGGAGAATACGAAGGCCAGTTGTGGATGTCGATGCACTACGTCGAGGGCTACAGTGCAGCACGTTTGGTAGCTCGGGGGCAGATCGCGTTGGAGCCGGTCCGTGCAGCCCGCATCATCAGCGAAGTGGCCAAGGCACTCGATTACGCCCACTCGTGCGGCATTCTGCATCGTGATGTGAAGCCGTCGAACATCCTGATCAGCACCGAAGTGCCGCCGGACGGTTACGAGCAGGTCCTGTTGTCCGACTGGGGGATTGCGCGTCTACTCGACGATTCGACGCCGCTTGCCGCCGGTGGGACCGTGATGGCGTCCATTCAGTACGCCGCCCCGGAATTGCTGCGCGGGGAGACACTGACGGCGGCAACGGACATTTATGCGCTCGGGGCGACGCTGGTGGAACTGCTCACCGGAAAGCCGCCCTACCCGCTGTCGACCCCGCTGGCGATCACGGATGCTCATCTCAACGCACCCCCGCCCGTGGTGTCCGAGCGTCGCAAAGCGTTGCGGAAGGGGCTGAACGGCGTCGTCGCGACGGCGCTGGCGAAGAATCCAGCGGACCGCTACGCGACGTGCAAGGACCTGAGCGACGCGGTTGCTCGTGCGCTGGCCGCCCCTGCGCCCGAACCCCCGCCCCGGAGGTCACCCTTCGGGGCGGGGCTGCGAGGCGTTCTACGCCGGCATCACTAGCGTCGGACTCGTCACGCGTTGAACTCGTCGTCCTCGAGGGGCCTGTTGGCGACGACGGGGTAGTTGCCGGTGTACCCGATGCGCTCTTCGGCCACCGAGAGGACCTTGGCGCGGACCAGGTACCAGCCGCCGATGAGTGCCGGGATGATCACCACGAGTGTTGCGATGGTCCACGAACCGATCGGGGCGTCGAATGCCATCAGCACGAGGACACCGAACAGGAACACCAGCGTCGCGTAGCTGGTGTAGGGCGCTCCGAACAGTCGGAACTTCGGTCGTTCGAGGATTCCCTTCTTGGACCACCGGTAGAGCTGGATCTGGCACAGCACGATCGTTGCCCAGCTCGCGATGATGCCCAGGGCCGACATGTTCAACACGATCTCGAACGCCTCGCCCGGTGCGATCGCATTGAGGGCGACCCCGAACAGTGTGATGAAGCAGGTCAGCAGAATGCCGCCGAAGGGCACGCCGCCCTTGGTCATCTTCTTGGTGAATTCGGGAGCGCTGCCGTTCATCGCCATCGAACGCAGGATTCGACCCGTCGAGTACAGCCCCGCGTTGAGGCTCGACAACGCGGCCGTCAGCACGACGATGTTCATGATCGTGCCCGCGCCACCGAGACCGATGCTCGAGAAGAACGTCACGAACGGAGACGTGCCGGCCGAGTACGCGGTGTAGGGGAGGAGCAGCGCGAGTAGAACGAGGGAGCCGACATAGAACAATGCGATTCGGGCGATGACCGAGTTGATGGCCCGCGGCATGATCTTCGCCGGGTTCTCCGTCTCTCCCGCGGCCGTACCGACAAGCTCGACGGCCGCGTAGGCGAAGACGACACCCGAGATGACGATGACCAGCGGCCACGCGCCCGAGGGGAACAACCCGCCGTTGTCGGTGATCAGGCTGATACCCGGCATCTCGGTCCCGACTGGAATGCGGCCGGCGAGGAAGACGATGCCCACGATCAGGAACGTCACGAGCGCGACGACCTTGATCATCGCGGCCCAGAACTCCATCTCACCGAACCATTTGACGGAGATGAGGTTGAGGCTCATGACGAGAACCAACGCGATCAACGCGATGACCCACTGTGGGATCACTTCGAAGGAGCCCCAGTAGTGCATGTACGTCGCAATTGCGGTGACGTCGACGATGGCTGTCATCGCCCAGTTCAAGAAGTACATCCACCCCGCGACGAAGGCCGCCTTCTCGCCGAAGAACTCGCGAGCGTAGGAGACGAACGATCCCGACGACGGACGGTGCAGCACCAATTCTCCGAGTGCGCGGAGTATGAAGAAGACGAATATGCCGCACAGGGCATAGGCGAGGAAGAGGCCGGGGCCTGCACTTTCGAGTCGTGCGCCGGCTCCGAGGAAAAGGCCGGTGCCGATGGCCCCGCCGATCGCGATCATCTGAAGCTGACGGGGCTTCAGCCCTTTGTGATAGCCCTCCTCCTCGTGGTCCATCGCCGAGTTGTCGTAGGTGGTGTCGACCGTATCGGACATGTGATTCCTCGCTGTCGAATGAGTTCAGGGTGAATTGTCCGAATTTTGGATGCGCCAATGCTCCTGTCCCGAACGGTATTTCCCTTTCCTCGCGCAACGAAAGGCGCCGAATGTAAACAAAGCGTCCGGGTGTAAACAGTGGGTGAAAACGGACCTGGGTGGTGAGCATCTGCTCGGCGTCGATCGGGTCGCGGGAGTGCGCCCTAGGCGAACAAGCCGGAGTGGAGCCTGCGGAATGACCGAGAATGGATGACTCGACCTTGCACTCGGCATGGTCGAGTGCTAGAAATGCAGTTGGCACTCGCTTAGTGTGAGTGCCAGGTCGGGACGGTGAGGCTGGGAATCATCGACACCCCTGGTCGTCCGTCGCGGGCACCGAACTCGGCCGAGCAAGTGCAGATGAGCGAGACGACACACGTTTCGTTCTGCGTGTCACCCCCAATCCGGAGGATCACTTCGCAATGGCCAAGATCATCGCGTTCGACGAAGAGGCACGCCGTGGCCTCGAGCGAGGACTCAACGCCCTCGCCGACGCAGTAAAGGTGACGTTGGGCCCCAAGGGTCGCAACGTCGTGCTCGAAAAGAAGTGGGGAGCTCCCACGATCACCAACGATGGTGTTTCCATCGCCAAGGAGATCGAGCTCGAAGATCCCTACGAGAAGATCGGTGCCGAGCTCGTCAAGGAGGTCGCCAAGAAGACTGACGACGTCGCAGGCGACGGCACCACCACCGCTACCGTTCTCGCTCAGGCACTCGTTCGTGAAGGCCTGCGCAACGTCGCAGCCGGCGCGAACCCGCTCGGCCTCAAGCGCGGCATCGAGAAGGCTGTTGCAGCCGTCACCGAGTCGCTGCTCGCTTCCGCCAAGGAGATCGACACCAAGGAGCAGATCGCTGCTACCGCTGGCATCTCCGCAGGCGACCCGTCCATCGGCGAGCTCATCGCCGAGGCAATGGACAAGGTCGGCAAGGAAGGCGTCATCACGGTCGAGGAGTCCAACACCTTCGGCCTGCAGCTCGAACTGACCGAGGGCATGCGCTTCGACAAGGGCTACATCTCGGCGTACTTCGCCACCGATGCAGAGCGTCAGGAAGCCGTCCTCGAAGACGCGTACATCCTGCTCGTCAGCTCCAAGATCTCCACGGTCAAGGACCTGCTGCCGCTGCTGGAGAAGGTCATCCAGTCGGGCAAGCCGCTCGTCATCATCGCCGAGGACGTCGAGGGCGAAGCTCTCTCCACCCTCGTGGTGAACAAGATCCGTGGCACCTTCAAGTCCGTTGCCGTCAAGGCGCCCGGATTCGGTGACCGTCGCAAGGCGCAGCTCGCCGACATCGCCATCCTCACCGGTGGCGAGGTCATCAGCGAAGAGGTCGGCCTCTCCTTGGAGACCGCCGGACTCGAGCTCCTCGGTCAGGCACGCAAGGTCGTCATCACCAAGGACGAGACCACCATCGTCGAGGGCGCGGGCGACTCCGACGCCATCGCCGGACGCGTCAGCCAGATCCGCGCCGAGATCGAGAACTCCGATTCCGACTACGACCGCGAGAAGCTGCAGGAGCGCCTGGCCAAGCTGGCCGGTGGCGTTGCAGTCATCAAGGCAGGAGCGGCAACCGAGGTCGAGCTCAAGGAGCGCAAGCACCGCATCGAAGATGCCGTGCGTAACGCCAAGGCAGCCGTCGAAGAAGGCATCGTCGCCGGTGGCGGCGTGGCTCTGCTCCAGGCAGCGCCCGCACTCGACAACCTCAAGCTCGACGGTGACGAGGCAACCGGCGTGAACATCGTTCGCGTCGCACTGTCCGCTCCGCTCAAGCAGATCGCATTCAACGCCGGCCTCGAGCCCGGCGTTGTTGCGGACAAGGTCTCCAACCTGCCCGCTGGTCACGGCCTCAACGCCGCGACCAACGAGTACGAGGACCTGCTCGCTGCAGGCATCAACGACCCGGTGAAGGTCACCCGCTCGGCACTGCAGAACGCAGCGTCCATCGCGGCTCTGTTCCTCACCACCGAGGCCGTCGTCGCCGACAAGCCAGAGAAGGCCGGAGCGCCCGCGGGCGACCCGACCGGTGGCATGGGCGGCATGGACTTCTAAGTCCGTCTCTCTCGAAAAGGGCCCGACTCCACTTCGGTGGGGTCGGGCCCTTTTTTGTGCGCACGTGTGAATTGCTCGAAAGTGTCCGGTGAAGCCTTGACACTCTCTTGCATTCCTTTGCATTCCCTTGAACATATCGCCGTTGACCGACCGACCGTCACGTATGAAGCTTGAGTCCAAGCCCGGCGGCAATGGTCGGAGTTGGTGACTCGTTCAAGCGCAATGCAAGAAGGACGCCGCATGAAATCAATAGCTTTTGTGTTCCCCGGTCAAGGATCGCAGCGTAGCGGAATGGGATCCGATCTTGTAGGAAACTTTGAAACCGCATCCGAGTACTTCCGTTCTGCCGACGATATTTTGGGAATTCCGCTGTCTCGAATCTGCTTGAATGCAGACGCCGATGTTCTTCGTGACACCTCGATAACGCAACCTGCGGTGTTCGTCACGAGCATTGCGACGATGGCTGTGTTGCGAGAGCATGGGGTCGAGCCGTCGATCGCGGCAGGTCATAGCCTGGGTGAGTTCGCAGCGTTGGTATGTGCAGGAACCATCTGTTGGACCGACGCCCTTCTGCTGGTGCGCCTTCGAGGTGAGCTCATGAGCCGGGTAGGTCGGCGCGAGCCGGGTGCCATGGCCGCGATTGTCGGTCTCGGTATCGCAGATGTCGAGGCACTATGCGGCCAGATCCAAGCGGAAACATCGCAGGTTGTCGAGGTCGCAAACGACAACGCCCCTGGGCAGATCGTCGTTTCAGGACATATTGCAGGTGTAGAAAAGCTGTGCGAATCCGCGCTCGAATACGGAGCAGCAAAGACCATTCTGTTGAATGTCGGCGCTCCGTTTCACTGCTCGTTGATGGCAGATGTCGAGGAGGAATTCTCGGCAGCGTTGGATAGTGTCGATATGCACACACCGACTACGCAATTCGTATCGAGTGTTACAGCACAAACTGTATCCGAAATCGTCGACGTCCGAAGAATCCTCACGAATCAATTGACCGCTCGAGTTCGTTGGACAGAAACTATGCGGACGCTCGAACGTCTCGGTGCACACTGTGCGCTCGAGGTCGGCCCGGGCCGCGTACTCAAGGGATTGAGCAAGAAAGCGACGCCGGAACTGCGCGTCCTGGCCACATCGACCTTGGGTGAACTGAAGGACGTTCTGGCGAACGAACGGACCGGCACTGTCGTTGCCTGACTTGTTGTCTCGACTCTCATTTGAAGTAGAGCGCACCGATGTGACCTCTGCGTGTGCACTGCCATCGAAGCCAAGGAGGACGTATGGATGCTGAAGTAATCGTTGTCGGAGCTGGTCCGGCAGGTCTGATGCTTGCCGCCGAGTTGAGGCTAACCGGAGTGAATGTCGTTCTATTGGAACGGCTTTCGGAAAGAACTGGAGAGTCGCGCGGACTGGGATTCACTGCGCGGACAATGGAAGTCTTCGATCAGCGTGGACTGCTACCGAGATTCGGGAGCATCGAAGTGAGTACGCAAGGCCATTTCGGTGGAATCCCGTTGGATTTCGGCTTGCTCGAAGGGGCTCACCAAGCCGCGAAAACGGTTCCCCAGTCTGCAACCGAGACCGTTCTGGAGCAGTGGGCTGTTTCACTGGGCGTGGACCTTCGGCGAAATCACGAGGTGCTCGGTGTCTCTGACAAAGGTCTGTCGGTTCAGGTCGACGTCGCATCGCCGGAAGGGGTGAAGACGCTGACGGCCGCATACTTGGTCGGATGCGATGGAGGGCGTAGTACCGTCCGCAAGGCGGCGGGATTCGATTTTCCCGGTACCGCATCGACGATGGAGATGTTCCTCGCGGACGTGACGGGACTCGACCTACAGCCCCGCATGATCGGTGAAACCCTTCCCGGTGGAATGGTCATGGTTGGTCCGCTCCCTAATGGGGTCACGCGGTTGATTGTGTGTGAACGAGGTGCGCCGCCGCGCCGCCGCGAAACTCCGCCCAGTTATGACGAAGTGTCGTCAGCGTGGAAGCGTCTGACCGGCGATGACATCTCGCATGGAAATCCCCTGTGGGTCAGTTCGTTCGGCGATGCAACGAGGCAAGCCGCCGAGTACAGGCGGGGACGAGTATTTCTGGCGGGCGACTCCGCGCACATCCATCTGCCTGCGGGCGGTCAGGGAATGAACACAAGCATTCAAGACGCCGTGAATCTCGGATGGAAACTGGGCGCGGTGGCTTCGGGCCGTGCGCCGGAGCGACTACTCGATACCTATCACGATGAGCGCTGGCCGGTGGGAGAGCGGCTCCTGAAAAACACTCGAGCACAGGGAACACTGTTTCTGAGCGGATCCGAGATGCAGCCGCTGCGTGAGGTTCTCTCCGAACTCACCGCGTACGACGATGTCACGCGTCACCTGGCCGGCATGGTCAGTGGGCTGGAGATCCGCTACGACGCAGGTGGAGGGACCAACCCTCTGCTCGGGTACCGACTGCCTCCACTCGTCTTCGGCGACAGATCGGTGCCCGCTACGTCGACGGCCGCCTTGACAAGGGCACGCGGGGTGCTTTTCGACTTCGAGGACAACGCGGTACTACAGAGGGTCGCGCAGGGCTGGTCGGACCGCGTCGATGTCGTCACCGCAGCGATCGTCGAGCACCCTGCGTCATGGCCGACGAGCACGTCGGCCGCACTCGTCCGGCCCGACGGCTATGTGGCCTGGGCCGCGCCAGGATCACACGCGGATCTGGCGATGTCCCTCGAACGATGGTTCGGGCCAGCACGTGAGCGCACGTCTCGCACCGACACCGCGATTGCCTCCAAGACCTCGGTCCTCACACAAAGATAGGAACCGCACATGCACAGCACACTGATCGTCGCGCGTATGGACCCATCGGCGAATGTGGACGTCGCAAAGATCTTCGGCGAGTTCGACGAGGGTGACATGCCACATCTCATGGGAACCCGACGCCGTCAGCTTTTCCACTACCGAGGGTTGTACTTCCACCTCCAGGACTTCGACGAGACGAACGGTCCGGAGAGGATAGAAGCCGCCAAGACGGACCCGAGATTCGTCACGATCAGCGAGGACCTGCGACCGCTGATCCAGGCCTATGACCCCTCATCGTGGAAGTCTCCTGCTGATGCAATGGCCACGCGTTTCTACGACTGGGAGGCGAATCGGTGAGCCGACGTCG
>NZ_LVCV01000617.1 GCF_001647195.1 Rhodococcus sp. EPR-157
CGCGTCCGATTTCGTCGTTCGACGCATCGAACTTCCGGTCTCGTATTGCCGCTGAGATCGATTTCGAACCGAGCGAGCACGGCCTCAGCCGCCGCGAGATCAGGCGAATGGACCGGGCCGCGCAGCTCGCTGTAGTTGCTACACGAGAAGCTATGGCAGACAGCGGTATCGATCTCGACAAGCACGATCCCTACCGGGTCGGCGTATCCGTCGGAACCGCGGTCGGGGCGACGATGAGCCTCGAGGAGGAGTATCAGGTGGTCAGCGACTCGGGCCGCCTGGAGCTCGTGGACCATGATTACGCGGTACCGCATTTGTACGACTATCTGGTTCCCAGCTCGTTCGCGGCAGAAGTTGCCTGGTCCGTGCACGCGCAGGGGCCGACGACGGTGATCTCGACAGGATGCACTTCAGGGCTCGACTCGGTCGGCCATGCAGTCGACCTGCTGAGAGAGGGATCAGCCGACGTCATGATCGCCGGTGCGTGCGAGGCTCCTCTGTCTCCGATCACGCTCGCGTGTTTCGATGCCATCAAGGCCACAACCCCTCGAAACGACGACCCTGAACACGCGTCGCGTCCTTTCGACAACACTCGAAACGGCTTCGTGCTCGGTGAGGGAGCTGCCATGTTCGTTCTCGAAGAGTTGACCAGTGCCCAACGACGCGGCGCCAAGATCTACGCAGAGGTCGGTGGCTTCGGATCTCGTTGCAACGCTTTCCATATGACAGGTCTGCGACCAGACGGCGCCGAGATGGCCGCGGCCATCGGTGTCGCGCTGGACGAGGCCGGAACCGATGCCAGCGACATCGACTACATCAATGCGCACGGCTCGGGCACGAAACAAAACGATCGTCACGAGACCGCAGCATTCAAGCGTTCACTCGGCGAACACGCGTACCGAACGCCGGTCAGTTCCATCAAGTCGATGATCGGGCACTCGCTCGGCGCGATCGGATCGATCGAGATTGCAGCATCGGTGTTGGCGATGGACAACAATGTCGTGCCTCCTACAGCCAACCTTCACACCGCCGATCCCGAATGTGATCTGGACTATGTCCCGATCACAGCCAGAGACTGGAAGACCGATTCGGTACTCACAGTCGGTAGCGGATTCGGCGGATTCCAGAGTGCGATGGTCCTCACCACTCCAGAAAGAGGTGTGGGATGACCAGCTCGACGGTAGTTACCGGTATCGGAGTGGCGGCCCCCAACGGGCTTGGCACCCAACAGTACTGGGAAGCTGTTTGCAACGGCACGAGTGGGATCGATCGAATCGCAAGCTTCGACGCGACCGGGTATCCCCTTCACCTCGCCGGCGAGGTCTCGAACTTCGAGGCCTCCGTGCATCTGCCGAGTCGGCTGCTTCCCCAGACCGACCGGATGACGCGCCTGGCCCTCACCGCGACCGACTGGGCGCTTCTCGACGCAGGAATCGAAGCAGACACATTCGACAGCTTGGACATGGGAGTGGTGACGGCCGCATCGGCGGGTGGTTTCGAATTCGGCCAGAACGAACTGAAGAAGCTTTGGAGCCAGGGAAATCATCATGTCAGCGCCTACCAGTCGTTCGCCTGGTTCTACGCTGTCAACTCCGGTCAGATTTCCATTCGAAACAACATGCGGGGTCCGAGCGGCGTCGTCGTGAGCGATCAGTCAGGCGGGCTCGACGCGGTGGCCCACGCGCGGAGGCAAATTCGCAAAGGAACCAAGGCTGTCGTGACTGGTGGAATCGATGCGACGATCTGCCCTTGGGGATGGGTAGCACTGATTGCCAGCGACCGTCTCAGTACCAATCCCGACCCCGCAAGCGCGTACCTGCCATTCGACGTACGCGCCCGCGGCCACGTACCGGGAGAGGGCGGCGCAATCTTGGTCACCGAGGACGCGCAGCAGGCGCGCGACCGAGGTGCCCGCATATACGGCGAAATCGCCGGGTATGGAGCGACATTCGATGGCCATGAACGAATCGCCGGCTCCGAAGGACTGATCCGCGCCATCGAGGTCGCACTTGCGGACGCGCACGTGAGCACCGGCGACATCGATGTGGTATTCGCCGACGCTGCGGGTGATCGGAGTCTTGATCGCAGTGAGGCCGACGCGTTGAGGCGCTTGTTCGGTGAACGGGGGGTACCGGTAACGGCGCCCAAGACCATGACCGGGCGCCTCTACTCGGGCGGCGCGGCGCTCGATCTGGCAACCGCCTTGCTGTCCATCGCCGAGGGCGTCGTGCCTCCGACAATCAATACCGAACCCGATTCGGAGTTCGGACTCGATCTGGTGACGGGATCCGCCAGAGCACAAGTTGTTCGACATGCACTCGTCCTTGCACGGGGCCATCACGGCTTCAACTCCGCCGTCGTCGCCCGCGCAGCCTGATCGTCCACACACCCCTATGAAAGGCAATTCCATGAGCACCGAGACCTTTACGCTCGACGATCTCAAGAGGATCCTTCTGGCCGGCGCCGGCGCGGATGAGACAGTGGATCTGGACAGTGAGATTCTCGACACCGAATTCGAACTCCTCGGGTACGAATCGCTTGCCCTGCTGGAAACCTGCGGCAGAATCGAACGCGAGTACGGAATCTCGCTCGACGAGTCGCTCGTCGTGGAAGCCACGACCCCCCGCCTGCTCATCCAGGCAGTCAACGAACATCTTTACCGCGTCGGTCACAGTGCTGATCAGGTCGCCTCGCCCGGGGCGTCGAGCGAGGCGTCACCAGTCGCCTTGGTATCGGGTGCGACGAGTGGGATCGGGCTCGCAATCGCGCGGTCACTCGCCGAGTCGGGGCATCGTGTCTTCATCGGGGCCAGGTCGGCGGACAACGTCGCCGCGACGGTGAAGCAGCTGAACGAGGACGGGCTCGACGTGGACGGAACCACTGTCGACGTCAGGTCCGGCAAGGACATACACGACTTCGTGCAGGCTGCGGTCGACAGGTATGGATCCGTCGACGTGCTTGTCAACAATGCCGGCCGAAGTGGCGGCGGGGTCACTGCGGACATCGACGACGAGTTGTGGGACGACGTCATCGACACCAATCTCAACAGCGTCTTCCGTCTGACCAGGGAAGCGTTGAACACGGGCGGAATGCGCCACCGTGGACGCGGTCGGATCATCAACATCGCTTCGACGGCCGGCAAGCAGGGTGTCGTTCTCGGCGCACCGTACTCGGCGTCCAAACATGGAGTGGTCGGGTTCACTAAGGCGCTCGGAAACGAGTTGGCACCTACCGGAATCACCGTCAATGCAGTGTGCCCCGGCTACGTGGAAACCCCGATGGCCGCTCGTGTCCGCCAGGGGTACGCAGCCGCGTACGGAACCTCGGAGTCAGCAGTGATGGACAAGTTCACCGCCAAGATACCGCTGGGACGGTACTCGACGCCGGAGGAGGTCGCCGGCCTGGTCACCTACTTGAGCACCGACACGGCAGCTTCGATCACTGCACAGGCGATCAATGTGTGTGGCGGACTCGGCAACTTCTAGAACCTCGTTCTCCGAAAGGAACCACCATGGAACCGAACTCTGTGCACGAAGTAGAGCACACCATCGATATCGCGGCGCCGGCCGATGAGATCTACGGACTCATCGCCGACGTCGAGAGCTGGCCGCGCTTGTTCCCGCCGACGATCTTCGTCGAACTACAGGAGCAGTCGAACAGCGAACAGAATCTGCGAATCTGGGCAACTGCAAACGGCGAAGCCAAGACGTGGACGTCACGGCGAATGTTGGACCCAGCCGCCCGCCGGATCACCTTCCGCCAGCTTGTCTCGACGCCACCTGTCGCCGCAATGGGCGGAGAATGGATCGTCGAGGCGTCATCGGACACCACGTCGACGGTACGACTACTTCACGACTACCGAGCAGTAGACGACGATTCGGCGGGACTCGCGTGGATCTCCGAGGTCGTCGATCGGAACTCCCGATCGGAGCTTGCGGCATTGAAGGCGAACTCGGAATTGGCCTTGCACTCAGCGGATCTCGTCCTCGAATTCGAGGATTCGATTCAGATCGACGGTGCAGTCAAGGACGCATTCGACTTCGTCAACGAGGCGCACCACTGGGCCGAACGGCTGCCGCACGTCTCGAGCGTTCGCCTGGACGAACCGTCCGCTGGGCTCCAGACGCTGGAGATGGACACCACGGCTCAGGACGGCTCGACTCACACCACCAAGTCGTTCAGGGTGTGCGCGCCATTCGAGCGAATCGTATACAAACAAACCACATTGCCTGCGCTGATGAGCGTTCACACAGGCCGGTGGACCTTCGTGGAAAACGACAACGGGGTGCAAGCAACCTCGCACCACACCGTCGTTCTTCGGGAGGAGAACTTCGCTCGGATCCTGGGTGCCGATGCCGGAGTCGAACAGGCACGAAAGTATGTACGAGATGCGTTGGGTGCCAACAGTCGAGCGACCCTCGGCCATGCGAAAGACTACGCCGAACGAGTTCGCTGACCATGCGCACTACGCTCGAGGCTCGCGTCGTGATCGTCGGGGCCGGCCCTGTCGGACTCACGTTGGCCGGCGAGCTTGGCCTGCGTGGGGTCGACGTCGTCGTACTCGAAAGCCGCGACGAACCATCAACGGAATCCCGGGCATCGACGCTGCACGCACGCACCATGGAGCTTCTCGCCTTGCGCGGTCTTCTGGACGAGTTCGGCGAGCTTCCACACGAACCGCTCGGGCATTTCGGAGGCATCCCGCTCGATCTGAACCTGCCCAGTCCTTACGCAGGACAGTGGAAGGTTCCGCAGACCCGTACGACCGCAATTCTACGAACGTGGGCCGTCGATCTGGGCGCTGTCGTACTCGACGGACATTCACTGGTCAACGTGACCACGACGCCGTCGGGCATCGAGGCCCGGGTAGACAGTCGACACGGGTCGCGCAATCTCCATGCGTCGTATCTCGTCGGCTGCGACGGAGAGACCAGTACGACCGCACGGCTGATGAACACCGAGTTCGCGGGTCGGTCCTCGGACCGGTTGTTGCATCGCGTGGATGTCACAGGAATTGACATTCGCAATCGAAAGTTCGAGCGTCTCCCTTCGGGTTTGGCCATTGCGGCGAGGCGAGAAGACGTCACACGGGTGATGGTTCACGAGTTCGGATCCAACCCGGCCGACGGCCGGAGCGATTCCACGTTCGACGATATCGCTCGAATATGGAAGCGGGTGACCGGAGAGGACATCCGAAGCGCGAAGCCACAGTGGGTCAACAGCTTCGGCAACGCGTCACAGCAGGCGACGCAGTACCGTGCCGGGCGATTCTTTCTGGCAGGCGACGCCGCGCATCGACAGATGCCGGTCGGTGGGCAGGCTCTCAACCTCGGCATGCAGGATGCCTTCAATCTCGGGTGGAAGCTTGCGATGGCTATGTGCGGCACAGGTGACGAAGATCTGCTCGACAGTTACCACGACGAACGTCACGCTGTCGGAGCACGTGTGCTGGCAGGAATCGAGGCCCAGGCCTCGCTCTTGCTCGGCGGGCCCGAAATCGAACCCCTGCGTTCGATCTTCACTGCACTCCTCGAGACCGAATCAGTACAAATGCAGCTGGCCGCGACAATCAGCGGATTGGATATCGACTATCGCCGCGAGCGCAGTTCTGGGCAGTCCACGCTGTGCGGATCGCGAGTGCACCCCGACGTCGTTGCATCCGATCCGAGAGCTGCGGACGATCTGCGCCGGGGATGCGGCGCTGTCATCGACTCTCGACCCGATTGCTCTCCTCGACGGTGGCAGATCGTCCGGCCGGACGGTTACGAAGAGTGTGCCGGGACCGGGTCTTCACCGCACTCGACATTCGAAGAATGGCACCAATTCACGCAGTTCGACAGAGAACCACAACGATTGGAGACTTCATGACTCGTCTACAGGGAAAGACCGCACTCGTCACCGGTGCAAGCCGCAATATCGGGCGGGCGATAGCGAGTCGGCTCGCAGCCGACGGTGCGTTGGTCGCCG
>NZ_LVCV01000618.1 GCF_001647195.1 Rhodococcus sp. EPR-157
CCTCGAGTCGCCGGGTGCGATTCATCAACTCTTCTTCGAACTCGAACAGGGTCTCAAGGAGAGGACCGGATCCTCGAGTTTGGACATTCTCGTCAACAACGCCGGAGTCATGGGAGGTGTCTCGCCGGAGGACACCACTCCCGAACAATTCGACCGCCTCGTCGCCGTGAACGCACGAGCCCCGTTCTTCATCCTGCAGCGGGCGACTACCAACCTCAACGATGGGGCGCGGGTCATCAACATCTCTTCAGGTTTGACTCGTGTCGCGAATCCGCAAGAAGTTGCATACGCGATGACGAAGGGCGCTGTGGAGCAACTCACGATGCATATGGCCAAACATCTCGCGCCACGCGGTATCACCGTGAACAGTGTTGCGCCCGGGATCACGAGGAACGGAAATCCGGTATTCGGCATGCCCGAGGTCGTCGAACAGATGGCGTCGTTGTCTGCCTTCAATCGGGTCGGCGAGCCAGACGACATCGCTGATGCGGTCGCGTTCCTCGCTTCCGACGACGCTCGATGGATCACCGGCTCGACGCTGGACGCAAGTGGTGGGACCCTGCTGGGTTGATTCTCGCGCGGCGACGCGGACCACCAAGGTGACGACAAGGAGCGAGCGTGGACAGAACGATCGAAGTGTCGAAAGGTGACTACGGCAGCGTAGTTCGACCTGTCGCCGCGTGGGGTTTGCTGGCGTTGCTTGCTGCGAACATGCTGATCGATGCGCTCGAGGTGTCCATCATGG
>NZ_LVCV01000619.1 GCF_001647195.1 Rhodococcus sp. EPR-157
GAAGCGATCTTCCTCAGAGAACGATTCCTCGAACACCGGGCAATCGTCACAGCACGCGATCGCTACCGCTACCCACCATTCTGAACAGCCCCCGAACTCACCCGCCGCGCGCCCAGGGCCGCAGCCGGGGAGCGGTGTGGCTTCCCACGACTGCGGCACTGTCTACCGGTGCGGCACTGTCTACCGTTGCGGCACTGTCTACCGTTGCGGCACTGTCTACCGTTGCGGCACTGTCTACCGCCGCTTACTTCATACCGGGCCGGCGACCGACAGCCGGTTCTCGGACGCGGCGAGCGGATCGAAACCGTCCTGCTTGAGCAAGGTGTGGATGTTGCGCCGCCTCACCCCCATGTTTCCGCCGTCGTAGACCGGGAAGCAGAGAACGTCTTCCATGATCGCGGCTATCGGGGTGAGGTTCGTGTAGGCATCGACGCCGACCAAGCGCATGGCGTCGTAGACGACCTGAACCGAGGTTTCGGAGGCAAAGATCTTGACCTGGTTGGCAAGCTCGCGGTCTTTGCCCCCGGTGCGGTCGAAGTGATCTGCGGCCTTCCATGCGAAGTAGCGAACGGCTTCGATGCGGGTCTTGATATCGGCGAGCATGTACCCCGCATTCTGGTAGTCGATGACAGGCACAGGCCCGGAACGGTGGTCGGTCTTGGCGAACTCGTAGGCGTAGTCGAAGGCCGCACGCATTCGACCTACGCACGCCGCGCCGATCGACGAGCAGGTCCAGGAAAACGCGGTGGCGACGATGTCGAGGCCATCTCCAGGCTGGCCGATCACATTGTCGACGGGTACTCGCACATCGGTGAATTCGACGCGAGGCGAGTTGGTGGCGCGATGTCCGATGGTGTCGATCATGCCGGTGATCTCGACACCAGGTGTGCCGCGCTCGACGACGATGACGGCGAGTGATTCCGCCGGGGGGAGCGAGGGGTCGGTGCGGCATAC
>NZ_LVCV01000620.1 GCF_001647195.1 Rhodococcus sp. EPR-157
CTTGATCGAAGTGGAAACACTGCTGGGGCTGAGCCAGACTCCCGCGGTCCTCGCTGATGGGACACCGCTGGATCCGGAGTTGGCGCGGATGCTCGCCGAAGACAGCACATGGCAGGGCCTGCTGGTGGAGCTGACGCAATCCGAGGCCTTCCAGACCGCCCGACGAGCACACACAGCACGAGACACCGAGACAAGCAGTAAGACCGACGGCGACGACGAAGCCGGATCCGCTGGCACGAGCGACGATCCGGCGGACAGCCCAGACGACACAGACAGCAGTAGCGATCGCGGCCCGGACGATGGCGGCTCGGATGACACCGACGAACCAGACGACGGTGGCGGCCCGGACGACGGCGGTCCCGACGGTGGTCCCGACGATGAGGGTTCTGACGGTGGTCCCGACGATGAGGGTTCTGACGGTGGTCCCGACGATGGGGGTTCTGACGACAGCGCTCCGGACGGGCGTGGCGGTCCGAACACCGATCCTGCCCGAAAGACGCACTCCGACAACGAAACCAATACACGACCGGCACCCGAGAATCCCGACCCTGCACCCGAACCGGATGCTGGAGCCGGGCCCGATAGTACGACCAGGTCGTCCACCCGCGGCGCCCGGTTATGGCGACTACTCTTCCGCGGCCGAATACGACCCGCAGGCACCGTCCCACCACACCGACCCCACAACAATAAAACCCACACCAACAGCAGACATCACACCGGCACCGGCTCCGCCCCCGGTGGGGAATACGCACGCGCACAACTGATCACCGCACTCCTCGCCGCGATCAGAGACAACCCCGCCCTCGCCACCGGACCCCACCCCGACGGACACGGCGGACACGGCGGGCACACCACACCACCACCAGGAGCACTGACCTACCGACCCAGCTCCGAACTCGCCGCCCGCATCCGCATGACCTACAGCACCTGCACCCACCCC
>NZ_LVCV01000621.1 GCF_001647195.1 Rhodococcus sp. EPR-157
AACTCGACGAACACGGCAACGTCGTCGCCGTACCGGAAATCGAACGCACCGTCGCAGCATGCCTCGACGGCATCCGCCGCGCACAATCCGGACCCGGCCGCAAACGACTCGACGCCAACCGCGTCACCCTCTACGTCTGGCCCGTCCTCGACGTCCCCGAAGATCGCCTCGCCACCATCGCCCGCCACATCGCACCCTCCACCATCGGCGCCGGCCTGGAAGAAATCACCCTCATCGCCCGCCTCAAAAACGGACCCACCGCCACCCCACGCGAAGTCGCAATCCGCTTCTCCTACCGCCCCGGCGCCGGCATCGTCGCCAAAATCACCGACAAACCCACCGAACCACTACGCCCACTCGACGAATACACCCAAAAAGTCCAGCGCAGCCAAGCCCGCGGCACCGTCTACCCCTACGAACTCATCCCACTGCTCACCGGCACAGACGGCACCTTCACCGAATACGACTTCGACACCTCGGGTGTCCTGACACCGGTCGAGCGCCCCTACGGCCACAACACCGCCGGCATCATCACCGGCATCGTCACCACCCCCTCCGCCCGCTACCCCGACGGCATGACCCGAGTCGCACTCTTCGGTGACCCCACCAAAGCCCTCGGCACCGTCGCCGAAGCCGAATGCTCCCGCATCGTCGCCGCCATCGACCTCGCCGAACACCTCGGCGCACCCGTCGAATGGTTCGCCCTCTCCTCCGGCGCCACCATCTCCATGACCACCGGCACCGAAAACATGGACTGGGTCTCGCGCGGACTACGCCGCATCATCACCTTCACCCAAGCCGGCGGTGAAATCAACATCATCGTCGCCGGCATCAACGTCGGCGCCCAGCCCTACTGG
>NZ_LVCV01000622.1 GCF_001647195.1 Rhodococcus sp. EPR-157
TCAGCTGTTTTCGGGGAAGCCGAGGTTGATACCGCCGTGGCTGGGGTCGAGCCAGCGGCTGGTGACGGCTTTACCGCGGGTGAAGAAGTGGACGCCTTCGGTGCCGTGGGCGTGGGTGTCGCCGAAGAGGGAGTTCTTCCAGCCGCCGAAGCTGTAGTACGCCATGGGAACTGGAATCGGGACGTTGATGCCGACCATGCCTACTTCGACTTCGTTCTGGAACCTGCGTGCTGCGCCGCCGTCGTTGGTGAAGATGGCGGTGCCGTTGCCGTAGGGGTTGTCGTTGATCAGTTGGAGGGCTTGGTCGTAGGTGTCGACCCGTACGACGGACAGGACAGGTCCGAAGATCTCGTCGGTGTAGATGCTCATGTCGGTGGTGACGTTGTCGATCAGCGTCGGTCCGAGCCAGAAACCATCTGCTTCGCCGTCTGCTGTGACACCGCGGCCGTCGACGACGATGGTGGCGCCGTCTTTCTCGCCGGCGTCGACGTAGGAGGCGACCTTGTCGCGGTGGGCTTTGGTGACCAGTGGTCCCATGTCGGAGCCGGTGGTGCCGTCGCCGGTGACCAGTGGTGTGGTGCGTTCGGTGATCTTGGCGACGAGGGTGTCGGCGATGTCGCCGACGGCGACGAGGGCGGAGATGGCCATGCAGCGTTCGCCTGCGCTGCCGAAGCCGGCGTTGACCATTGCGTCGGCGGCGAGGTCGAGGTCGGCGTCGGGTAGGACGATGGCGTGGTTCTTCGCGCCGCCGAGGGCCTGCACGCGTTTGCCGTGTGCCGTTCCGGTGGAGTAGACGTATTGCGCGATGGGGGTGGAGCCGACGAAAGAAATGGCCTTGATCTTGTTGTT
>NZ_LVCV01000623.1 GCF_001647195.1 Rhodococcus sp. EPR-157
TGGACTTCGAGGAATTCGTCGTCGTCGAGGATGCGGCGGATGACCTCGTGCATGTCGTACGGGGTGTTCGGTGAATCGGGAATCAACGTGTCGAGTTCGAGGTCCTCGTCGGTGAGGTTGTCTTCGATGGCCCCGTCGATCGGATCCGACGGGATGGTGCGCGGGGCCGCGGCGCGGTTGTTGCTGGGCAGGTAGGACAGCAGATCGCGGACGTAGTCCAAGGCGTCCTGCTCGCCCGAGGCGACGTAGTGCGCCACTCCGGACTTCTCCATGTGGGTGTGGGCGCCGCCGAGTTCTTCCATCGTGACGTTTTCGCCGGTGACGGTTTTGATGACGTCGGGGCCGGTGACGAACATCTGCGAGGTGCCATCGACCATGACGACGAAGTCGGTCAGGGCGGGAGAGTAGACGTGTCCGCCGGCGGCGGGTCCCATGATCAGTGAGATCTGCGGGATGACGCCGGAGGCCTGGACGTTGCGGTGGAAGATCTCGCCGTACAACCCGAGGGAGACGACACCTTCCTGGATGCGGGCCCCTGCGCCTTCGTTGATACCGACTAGGGGGCGGCCGGTTTTGATGGCCAGGTCCATGACCTTGACGATCTTCTCGCCGTAGATTTCACCGAGCGATCCGCCGAAGACGGTGGCGTCCTGGGAGAAGATGCATACGTCGCGGCCGTCGATGGTGCCGTAGCCGGTGACGACACCGTCGCCGAAGGGCCGGTTCTCTGCCATACCGAAGTTCTGGCTGCGGTGACGGGCCAGGGCATCCATCTCCACGAAGGACCCGTCGTCGAGCAGTGCCGTGATCCGTTCGCGAGCGGTCAGCTTGCCCTTGGCA
>NZ_LVCV01000624.1 GCF_001647195.1 Rhodococcus sp. EPR-157
CTTGATCGAAGTGGAAACACTGCTGGGGCTGAGCCAGACTCCCGCGGTCCTCGCTGATGGGACACCGCTGGATCCGGAGTTGGCGCGGATGCTTGCCGAGGACAGCACATGGCAGGGCCTGCTGGTGGAGCTGACCCAGTCCGAGGCCTTCCAGACCGCACGACGAGCACACACAGCACGAGACACCGAGACAAGCAGTAAGACCGACGGCGATGGCCCGGACACCGAAGATCCAGACGACGATCCAGACGACGGGAGTTCTGACGATGTCGGTGATCCCGACGACGGCGGTCCAGACGATGACGGTCCAGGCGACGGCGGTCCCAGCGGCAACGCCCCGGACACAGTCGGCGGTCCGGACACCGATCCGGACCGAAAGACGCACTCCGCGAACGACACCACCCCACCACCGGCACCCGAGAATCCCGACCCTGCACCCGAACCGGATGCGTCGCGTGGGTCGTCCACCCGCGGCGCCCGGTTATGGCGACTCCTCTTCCGCGGCCGAATACGACCCGCCGGCACCGTCCCACCACACCGACCCGACCCCAACAACAACCGCCACAACCAACGCTGCCACCGACATCACACCGGCACCGGCAGCGCCCCCGGTGGGGAATACGCACGCGCACAACTG
The DNA here is from genome assembly GCF_001647195.1 of Rhodococcus sp. EPR-157. Lineage (GTDB taxonomy): Bacteria > Actinomycetota > Actinomycetes > Mycobacteriales > Mycobacteriaceae > Rhodococcoides. Next base: position 638 of record NZ_LVCV01000624.1, read on the forward strand.
ATCACCGCACTCCTCGCCGCGATCACCGACAACCCCGCCCTCGCCACCGGACCCCACCCCGACGGACACGGCGCACACACCACACCACCACCAGGAGCACTGACCTACCGACCCAGCTCCGAACTCGCCGCCCGCATCCGCATGACCTACAGCACCTGCACCCACCCC
>NZ_LVCV01000625.1 GCF_001647195.1 Rhodococcus sp. EPR-157
CGCCGGCACCCGCGACTGCTCCCTGCAACGCCGCTTCCAGAAACTCGTCGAAGAAGCACCGGCCCCGTTCCTCACCGACGCCCAACGCGCCGAGATCCACTCCTCCGCCAAAGCGATCTGCCGCGAAGCCGGCTACTACGGCGCCGGCACCGTGGAATACCTCGTCGGCCAAGACGGCCTCGTGAGCTTCCTCGAGGTCAACACCCGCCTGCAGGTCGAACACCCCGTCACCGAAGAAACCTCCGGTATCGACCTGGTGCTGCAGCAGTTCCGTATCGCAGCCGGCGAAGAACTCTCC
>NZ_LVCV01000626.1 GCF_001647195.1 Rhodococcus sp. EPR-157
TCGGAGGCCAGTTCGACTCCATGCTCGCCAAGCTGATCGTCACCGGCGCCACCCGCGAGGAAGCACTGGCACGCTCGCGTCGCGCACTGGCCGAATTCACCGTCGAAGGACTCGCGACGGTCATCCCGTTCCACGCCGCCGTCGTCTCCGATCCCGCGTTCATCGGCGACGGTGAATCCTTCGATGTCCACACCCGGTGGATCGAAACCGAATGGGACAACCAGGTTCCCCCGTTCACCGCCGGTGAACCGATCGACGAGGACGAGGCGCTGCCGCGTCAAGCCGTCGTCGTCGAGGTCGGTGGACGACGCGTCGAGGTCTCGCTTCCCGGCCAGTTCTCCCTCGGCGGCGGTGGTGGTAATGCCGACGGCGCGATCCGCCGTAAGCCCAAGCCCCGCAAG
>NZ_LVCV01000627.1 GCF_001647195.1 Rhodococcus sp. EPR-157
TAGTAGTACTTTGTTAGGTCGGCGTGTCGGCTCGAGTTTTCCGTCGATTCTCGAGACCATTCGTGGATGGATACGTCAGAACTCGACGAGGTCGATGAATTGATCGATTCGTATGTCGGTGAAGTGTTCTCATCCCTGACCCGCAAAGACCGAGTGGCCACTGCCGGGGTGTATGTCCGCGGGTTGATGCTCGACGGTCGACGCAAGTCGATGCAACCGATGGCTGAGCGACTGAACGTCGATCATCAGCGGCTACAACAGTTCGTCACCAGCTCCCCATGGAATGTCACCCCGGTACGAAAGATCCTCTCCCGCAAAGCCTGCGAAGTGATCGACCCGCAGGTGTGGGTGATCGACGACACCGGATTCGCCAAGGACGGGCCCGCCTCACCGTGCGTAGCACGCCAGTACTCGGGCACCCTCGGCAAAGTCGGCAACTGCCAGGTCGCGGTCAGTGTTCATGCCGCCACAGACGCCGCGTCCGCCCCGTTGGACTGGCGCCTGTACGTGCCCACGAGTTGGGACGAGACCCTCTCCGAAGATCCTGAGGTCAACGCCGCGATCACCGCCCGCCGCGCCCGCAGCGGTATTCCTGATACCGAACATCACCGCCGCAAATGGGAAATGGCGATCGAGATGATCGACGAACTCCGCGAGTGGGGCCGACCTGCACGGCCCGTCGTCGCAGATGCCGGCTACGGCGACGCCACCGAGTTCAGA
>NZ_LVCV01000628.1 GCF_001647195.1 Rhodococcus sp. EPR-157
CGGCCGGCGTTGGTGTCGGTGGTGCGTCCTGAGGTTGTGCCGTTGTCGCAGGCGCAGCAGCGGATGTGGTTCATCAATCAGTTCGATACGTCCTCGCCTGCGTACAACATTCCGTTGGCGGTGCGGTTGACGGGTGTGTTGGATGTGGCGGCGTTGGGTGCTGCTGTCGGTGATGTGGTGGCTCGTCATGAGAGTTTGCGGACGACGTTCCCGACGGTGGGGGAGTTGCCGCGTCAGTTGGTTCACCCGGTGCCCGATGGTGGGTTTGTGTTCGATGTGGTGCGGATCGGTGAGCAGGAGTTGTCGGCGCGGGTGTTGGCCGATGCGTCGCGTGGGTTCGATGTCACTGTCGATGCGCCGTTCCGGGCTGTGTTGTATCAGCTCGATCCGCAGGGCGGTATCGATGCACAGGGTGGTGTCGATCGTTTCGTGTTGGCGATCGTGGTGCATCATATTGCTGCTGATGGGGCGTCGATGGCGCCGTTGGCGTCGGATGTGATGGTGGCGTATTCGGCTCGGGTGCTCGGTGTTGATCCGGGGTGGGTGCCGCTCGAGGTGCAGTATGCCGATTATGCGTTGTGGCAGCGGTCGTTGTTGGGGGAGGAGTCGGATCCGGAGTCGTTGGTGGCTCGGCAGTTGGGGTTCTGGTCGCAGGTGTTGGCGGATGTGCCGGATCTGTTGCCGTTGCCGATCGATCGACCACGCCCGAGCCAACAATC
>NZ_LVCV01000629.1 GCF_001647195.1 Rhodococcus sp. EPR-157
CGTGGATTCGGCAGGCGTGGATTCGGCAGGCGTGGATTCGGGAGCGTGTCCGTCGTCGACGTGCTGGTAGTAGTGATCGGTTGACGGGTCCGGTGATGGTGTCGGGGGCCGGTTGTGTACGAAGTCGTCGGGAACCATGACCGTCCCGTACGTCGACGGGGTGATCCTGCGCAGACCCGAACAGGAGGTCCAGAATATTCCGTCTCCACTCAATGTGGCTGCGGCCCAGAGTTTGAGCGTCTTCGCTTGGTGATGGTAGTGGCACAGTGGTTGCAGATTCGAGGTGATCGTCCAGCCGCCGGCTCTCGGGTCGTTGTGGTCGAACGGGACGATGTGGTCGATTTCGCAGCGTGCTGCGGGCACACTGCAGCCCGGGAATGTGCACGTGCAGTGTGTTGCGCGTGTGAGCGCGACGAGTTCTGCTGATGGCCGGTAGGTCAGTGCCCCCGGCGGCGGTTCGCTCATACCGCCGTGCCCGTCCGGGTAGATTCCCGCCGCGAGTGAGGGGTCCGCTGCGGCTGCGGCGAGGAAAGCAGCAATCGAATCCGACAGTGCCACATCGCGTCCTGCGGAGGGTCGCGCACGCCCTGCGCGTGCCGCCGGTGAACGGGTGTTGTCGGTGATGGGATCGGGAAGCGGCGCGGCAGGACGGATCCGGCCGCGCGCGATGATCCGGAACGCACGCGGCCCACCCGCCGATCCGGAATTGGTGACGC
>NZ_LVCV01000630.1 GCF_001647195.1 Rhodococcus sp. EPR-157
GTCGCCAGACTCGGTGACGCACTCGACTCCCGTGTGCCGGTTCGCTTGTTGTTCGAAGCGGCCGGAGTTGCGGCTCTCGCCGAGCGGATCGAAAGTTCGGTCGGCAGCGGCAGGCGTGCGCAGCTCACGAAACAGGTTCGACCGGAACAGATTCCGTTGTCGCTCGCGCAGCAGCGCATGTGGTTCCTCAATCAGCTCGATACGAACTCGGCTGCCTACAACCTCCCGGTCGCGATTCGGCTACAGGGCGAACTCGACGTCCTGGCCCTGAGTGCTGCAGTTGACGACGTGATCGACCGGCACGAATCACTGCGCACCGTCTATCCGGCGGTCGACGGACATGCCAGGCAGGACATCAGGCCTTCGACCGGACTGCACCTGAAGCCCGCGGCGGTATCCGAGTCGGACATCGAGATGCGTCTACGTGATCTCTTCGGGCGTGGATTCGACGTCGCGAACGAAATTCCTGTGCGCGCGGAGTTGTACGTTCTGGGCGAGAACGACCACGTGCTCGCCATGGTCGTCCACCACATCGGTTCCGACGGCTATTCGATGGGCCCACTTGCCCGCGACATCGTCTCGGCCTATGTCGCGCGGGCGTCGGGTCAGTCCCCGAACTGGTCACCGCTCCCGGTGCAATACGCCGATTACGCTCTGTGGCAACGTGCTTCACTGGGCCTCGAGTCCGATCCCGAGTCTCTCGCCGCGGCGCAGCTGTCCTATTGGACCGACAAGCTCTCCGGGCTTGCACCCGAAATTTCGCTACCGCAGGATCGCCCCCGTCCAGCGGTGTCGACCAACATCGGTGGCACCGTGACCACCGTCATCGATGGCGCGAGCGTCGAGGCCCTCGATGTCCTTGCCCGTGAACATAATTCGTCGCTGTTCATGGCGGTCCACACCGTTCTTGCGGTTGTGCTCGCCCGACTGTCCGGAACGCACGACATCGCGATCGGTACGCCCGTCGCGGGCCGGGGTGAAGCCTCTCTCGACGACGTCATCGGGATGTTCGTCAACACCTTGGTGCTTCGGACCGAACTCGATCTCGGGGCGAACTCCGCCACCCTCCTCGCCGCGACGCGCGAGATCGATCTCGAAGCGTTCGCCCACGCGGACATTCCGTTCGAGCGCGTCGTCGACGCAGTGGATCCTGAGCGGTCGCAGGCCCGACACCCACTCTTCCAGGTGATGTTGGCCTTCCAGAACATGGAGCGGCGTGCTGTCGAACTCCCGGAGCTGAAGGTCTCGCCGGTCGACATCGACTTCGAGGTTGCCAAGTTCGACCTGCAAGTGACCCTGTTCGAGGCAGGCGGGACCGACTCCGATCGAGAACTCTCGGTGCAGATCGCTTTCGCCCAGGATCTGTTCGATCGCGAGACAGTCGTGGTATTCGCCGATCGATTCGTCCGCGTGCTGCACGGGGTTCTCGCGAACCCGGACGCTGCTGTGGCCGACGTGGACGTGTTCGGTCCGGGCGAGCGAGAGTTGGTACTGCAGCGGTGGTCCGGCGCAGATCAGGTGCCGGTCGCTCCACCTGTCGATCGGACCCTGGCCGCCCGATTCGACGACACGGTAGCGGCATCGCCTGCGGCGCAGGCACTCGTGTTCGAAGACGTGCGACTGAGCTACGAAGAACTGGCGCAGCGGGCCAACAGGCTCGCGCGGGCATTGATCGCTCACGGCGTGGGACCGGAAGCCGTCGTCGCGGTCATGCTGCCACGGTCCGTCGATCTCGTGGTCGCTGTTCTCGCCGTCGTCGCATCGGGCGCAGGGTACGTGCCGATCGACCCGTCGTATCCGCAGGAGCGAATCGACTACGTGCTCGGCGACTCGGGACCGACTGTCGTGCTGACCTGGTCGGGTCGAGACGCAGCGGTCGGGTCGAGCGTCCCGGTTCTCGACCTGGACACACTCGAACTCGATGCGTACTCCGCCGGACCCGTCGGCGACCA
>NZ_LVCV01000631.1 GCF_001647195.1 Rhodococcus sp. EPR-157
CGGGGACGAAGATGATGTCGAGGCCGGCCTGCTCGAGCTGCGCGACTTCTGCAACCGTCTCGTTGAATCCGCCTGAATAGTTGAGCATGGTTCCGATGTGCATGGGACTCCTCGCAGGTGAGATCACATTTTCGTGGTCGTTCCGCAGGCGTGAATCCCGCGACCCGAGTTCTTGATCTCGGACGTTACCTGCAGTCCCAGGAACCGTTTCCCGCCGGGCTGCGTCGAACATGACAGGAGCGACTTTCGTTCCGACTGATTCGAGGTAGTTGGGGGAATGGCCGAGATGGAGATCGATGTCGTTCAGGTCGCGCAGGTGGCTACGGGGTTCGAGCAGTCGGCCGACGCGATCGGCGCCATCGCGGCCCAGATCGCGACGCTGACTTTCGGCACGGACAAGGCCGGGCGAAACTACGGCGACGTCGGCGCGCGGATCGCCGCTGGGTACGACGGGGTCGAGTCGAGTTTCCGTCAGTGGGGCGTGGCGAGCAAGGACAACACGGTCCGGTTGCGGGCAAGTGTCGCCTCGTATCAGGACACGGACGATGCTGCAGCCCGGTCGATCGAGTATCCGGCGGGAGAACGATGAGCCCAACCGGCCGCAGCGTCGACGCAATCCTCGACGCCGGTGCGGTGGGACTCGTGTACTTCGAGAAGTACCTTCCCATTCTGCATCGAGTCACCTCCGATTCGTCCTGGACCTACCCGGGTCTGTGTGCACGGTACGACCAGCAACGCGGCCTCGATCTCGAGGCGCTCGAAGAGGACGCACGGCTGCTCACCGACAGTGTCGTGGCCGCACGAGCCGAGGTCGACCGGCAGGATGGGTTGGCGGCGACGCTCGCGTCGTCGTGGGTAGACGCCGCGGGTGAAGCGGCCCTTGCCGACGTTCGGTCCGACCGGACGATCGGCAGCCAGCGCGCCGAAGCTGCAAACCAGCTCTCGCTGGCCATGGCCGCGGCAGTCGACGGTATTCGCGACGCGATCGAGCGCCAGGCCACCGCGATCGGCCGATTCGACCCTTCGGGGCTTGAGGTGACCGGTTGGGGGCTGGTGGACGGAAAACGGCTCGATGTCGTCACGACCATCGATCTCCTCGCGACTCTCGATCCGGGCGAGTCCTTGGCCTGGGGCTCGGCACCGGCCTGGATCGCACATGTGTCGCCGTTCCTTCCTGCCGTCGTTGCGCCGATCCCCGCCGATGTACCGAATGTTCTGCCGGCACCCTTGTCGCCCAACCCCGTCTCACTGTCGCCCGAGGCGATACTGATTCACGCCAAACGCGTATGCGACGAGTGGCTTCGAACCCTCTTCGCTCCGCTCGTGTCTGCGTCCTGTCAGCACCTGGTCGACATCTGCGACTCGATCGACCGGGCGGTCCGCGACTATCTGTCGACGGTGGCCGCGGTCGCCGAAACGATCGACACTCGGGCATTCCCGACGGCTGATGCCGGCGAGGGGGCAGCCGGTGGGGGTGGCGGTGGCGGGGTTGGCGCCGCCGACAACGGTGGCTCACGGGCTCCATCGGTGGCGCCCGACGCCCTCGGGGTCGCACCGCAATCGACTACGTCCGGCGGAGGTGGATCGGAACCAGGGCAGCCGCAACTCGGTGGCACGCCGTCCGCGTCTGGAACGCCGCTGCCTTCCACGCCGCTGCCTTCCACGCCGCTGCCGGCCACGCCCGACCTCCCGCCGACTCGGGAGTCTCTCCTACCGGCCATGAAGTCGATGTTCGGCGATCTGCCCAGCGGTGAGGACGTCATTGCCGCGATCGGGCGGACCGGACACGAAATGACCGAGCAGTTGAAAGCCGCGCTCGGAGAGGTGATCGGACGGCTGTGCGAGTCCGCCGATCCGGCCGACCAACAGGAGGGACTACCGCAGACCGTCGACGACGGAGCCGGATTGTCCGAATCGAGGTCCGGTTCGGACACGTCGACACCTCCCCAGGCGCCACCTCCACCTGAAGCCACTCCACCTGCGTCGCCTCCTCCCCCTGGTGTTCCGGCACCGATCGTCGACGGCAGTGCCGAACGCGGTCACGTCGAAGCGGCGTTCGATGGACACAGCGCACGACTGTCCCTGGCCCACAACGGGATCATCGCCCTCGATCTCGGCAGTCCGAGCGGCGAGAACCGTCGATTCGAACTGAGACCGGGGCCGTTCGGGGTTCCGGTCGTCGAGCAGGTCTTCGGACCGACGCACACCGTGACCGCCGCCGAAGCAGCACCAGGAGTCCCCGACGTATCTTCTGGGCCCGCCGAGGCCCCGGCGACACCCGAGGATGCTGTGCCTGGTGACGCTGTGGCTGTGGAGGAGGACGTGGTGCCTGCAGAGGATGCCCCGATTGCTCCGTCCGAGCCCGAATCACAACCCGAGAATGCGCCGGACATGTCGGGTGCGCAGCTCACCGAGGCCGGACCGCTGTGAGTGGACCCGATCGGTGGTGGGCCGACCGTATGGGCAGGATCGGCAGTGACTGTCGAGACTCGATTGCTGCAGCAGGAAGGCGCTACGACGAGGCGGTTCGGGCCACACTTGCCCCGAAAGGGAGCGCATCCGCATCCGATGAGCCCACAGACGAGGCCGAGCATGAACCTCTCTCGTACCTGATGCCGGCCAACCTGGACACGAGAACGCGTCGAGGCTCGTCGGCGGAAGCCCGGGACGATCCCGAGCCGACGAGTTGGCTGGTTTGACCCTCGGTCAGCGGCCGATCACGGCGCGGACAGCGGAGATCGGACTCGGCTTCGGCTGATCCTCGATCGGCGCGTGTGGATCGACGACCTTGGTGTTCTTCAACTCCGCCGATCCGGCCAGACCCTCGTAGGCCTTGTCACCGGTGAGATGGAACAGCAGAAAGGCGGTGAGGAGGATCCGCGTCGTCCGGACTGTCGCCCTCTCGGTGCCGCCGACACCCAATGGGCTCAGCAGTCGGCGGCCCTCCACGATCCCGTCGGACGTGCCTTTGGCCAGCCGCCGGAACGTCGACGGTCCACCCAACGCTCCGGCGAGCGAGAGAGTGTTGTCGTTGAGTGAGTCGGTCAACGCGGGGTCGCCGAGAACGAGGCCGGGTATCGACAGCGTTTGCGCGGCCTCTTCGGCGCTGGGCGACGACGGTGCTGGATACAGTGCGGCGACTGCCTTCACGTCGGTCCGGGCGGCGGCGGCCAACACGGCGACGCTCGCTCCCATTCCGTGCCCGGCAACCGCAAGTTTGTCGGGGTGGACACTGATATCGCCAGTTCCGAGGCGAACGCCGGTGACGATATCGAGTGTTGTGGCCAAATCGGCCGCAAGACCACGGTGTGACGCGAGTGGCCCGCGTTCGGTGTCCGGCGCTGCGGCGACGATGCCCCACGAGGCCAGGTGCTTCAGCGTGTTCTCGTACCGTTCGGCGCCGAGTAGCCAACCGTGGCCGAAGGCAACGGCGGGCAGGTTGTAGCCGGTAGCAGGCGTGAACACGATGCCGGGCTGGCCGGCCAGCGCAAGGTTGCCGCGTAGCACCTTGTGCGGTCCACGTTTGCCGAGAAGAGCTGCGAGCTTCTTTGGTGTCGCCACAGTCGCAACGCTATCGGATCGAGTGGGTGCGAGGCAGGTATGGGGGCGCCCGAGGGGCGGGTACCCTCAATCACCATGTGCGGAATCGTGGGATACGTCGGTCACCGCCCAGCTCTGGGTGTAGTGATCGAGGCGCTTCGGCGAATGGAATACAGGGGCTACGACTCCGCGGGCATTGCGATTCTCGACGGATCCGGTAGTACTGCCGTCGAGCGCAAGGCGGGTCGACTGGCCAACCTGGAAGCCGAACTCGACGAGGTCGGCGCCGACAAGTTCGCGGGCACCGCAGGCATGGGTCACACCCGCTGGGCGACGCACGGCCGACCGACGGACCGCAACGCGCACCCGCATCGCGACGCGTCGGGATCGGTGGCGGTTGTTCACAACGGCATCATCGAAAATTTCGGTCCACTGCGGGCAGAGCTCGAAGCCGAGGGCATCGAGTTCTCCAGCGACACCGACACCGAGGTGGCTGTACACCTGGTGTCCCGCGCCTACGACTCCGGCGAGACCAAAGGCGACTTCGTCGCGAGCGCGAAAGCAGTCCTGCGGCGACTCGAAGGCGCCTTCACATTGGTGTTCACTCACTCCGATCACCCCGACACCATCGTCGCGGCACGTCGATCGACGCCGCTCGTGGTCGGAGTCGGCGACGGTGAGATGTTCCTCGGTTCGGACGTCGCGGCGTTCATCGAGCACACCCGCGAGGCCGTCGAGCTCGGCCAGGATCAGGTGGTCGTCATCACCTCGGGCGGCTACGAAATCACGGACTTCGACGGCAACGAGGCGTCGGGCCGCCCGTTCCATATCGACTGGGACCTCGCGGCGGCCGAAAAGGGCGGCTTCGACTACTTCATGCTCAAGGAGATCCAGGAGCAGCCGACAGCCATCGCCGACACGCTCCTCGGGCACTTCGAGAACCGTCGGATCGTGTTGGACGAACAGCGGCTCTCGGATCAGGAACTGCGGGACGTCGACAAGATCTTCGTCGTAGCGTGCGGCAGTTCGTACCACTCCGGGCTGCTCGCGAAGTATGCGATCGAGCACTGGACGCGTCTTCCAGTCGAGGTCGAACTGGCCAGCGAATTCCGGTACCGCGATCCGGTTCTCGATCGGTCGACCCTCGTCGTTGCCATCTCGCAATCGGGTGAAACTGCGGACACGCTGGAAGCAGTGCGACACGCCAAAGAGCAGAACGCGAAGGTGCTCGCTGTCTGCAACACCAACGGTTCGCAGATTCCTCGCGAGGCCGACGCAGTGTTGTACACGCGGACCGGCCCGGAGATCGGCGTGGCGTCGACCAAGGCATTCCTGGCGCAGGTGACTGCAAACTACCTGGTCGGTCTGGCGCTGGCGCAGGCTCGTGGCACCAAGTATCCCGACGAAGTCGCACGCGAGTTCGCGGATCTGGAAGCGATGCCGAAACTGGTTCAGCGCGTGCTCGATTCGGTGGAGCCGGTGCGTGAACTCGCACGCGAGCTCGCGACGTCGCCGACGATTCTCTTCCTCGGTCGCCACGTCGGCTATCCCGTGGCTCTCGAAGGTGCGCTCAAGCTCAAGGAACTCGCCTACATGCATGCCGAGGGCTTCGCGGCCGGCGAGCTCAAGCATGGTCCGATCGCGTTGATCGAGGACGGCCTTCCGGTCATCGTCGTGATGCCGTCGCCGAAGGGCCGTGCGGTGCTGCATTCGAAGCTGCTCAGCAACATTCGCGAGATCCAGGCTCGCGGAGCGCGGACCGTGGTCATCGCTGAAGAAGGCGACGAAACGGTGCGGCCGTTCGCCGACCATCTGATCGAGATCCCGGCAGCCCCGACCCTGCTGCAGCCGCTGCTCTCCACGGTCCCGCTCCAGGTCTTCGCCGCCGAAGTTGCTCAGACTCGGGGCTACGACGTCGACAAGCCTCGAAACCTGGCGAAGTCGGTCACGGTCGAGTAGCGGCTCCGCCGCAGTGCCTCTGGGCGGCTCCGCCGCAGTGGCACGGTTAAGTGCACAGCGGGACACTCAACCGCGCCACTGGCGGCGGAGCCGCCTGGCCGTCAGCGGCGGAGCGACCTGGTTCGACGGGAGCGGAGGAGGACAGCGTTGAGGAGTTACTACACCCCCGATCAGGTCCGCGAGGCCGAGCAACCCCTGCTCGAGTCGTTGCCCGCAGGAGTGCTGATGCGCAGGGCTGCGCACGGATTGGCCACGGTGGTGGCTGCCGAGTTGCTCCATCGAACCGACGGCGTCTTCGGCCGTGAGGTGTGCGTGCTCGTCGGTTCCGGCGACAACGGCGGCGACGGTCTGTGGGCGGGAGCGCTTCTGCGACGTAGAGGTGCGGCCGTGACCGCAGTGCTCCTGAATCCGGAACGAGCTCATCGCGATGGCCTCGCTGCGTTCCGACGCGCGGGCGGCCGGGTGGTTGCTACACCGGGAGCGCCGGACATCGTGATCGATGCGATCGTCGGGATCTCCGGTCAGGGTGCTCTGCGCCCTGACGCGGCGGCACTGGTGGCGGGGATCAGTGCTCCGATCGTTGCTGCCGACATTCCCAGTGGCGTCGACTCCGTCACCGGCGCGGTGGTCGGGGCGGCTGTGCGTGCACAGGTCACCGTTGCATTCGGCGCCCGCAAGCCCGCACACGTTCTTGCTGCACCGTACTGCGGCAGAGTCGAATTCGTCGACATCGGTCTCTCGCTCGGGGATCCGTTCTTCGAGTCGCTGTCCCCGTTCGACGTCGGCTCGGTATGGCCGATCCCCACGGCGGAAGACGACAAGTACTCACAGGGTGTGGTGGGTGTTCTCGCAGGAAGCGACCGGTATCCGGGAGCTGCGCTGCTGTGCACCGGTGCGGCGGTCGCTGCGACGTCCGGCATGGTCCGTTACGTCGGGAGTGCCGCCACCGAAGTCGTCTCGCACTACCCGGAGGTCGTGGCTGCGAGGGATCTCGACGCGGCCGGGCGTGTGCAGGCCTGGGTCGTCGGTCCCGGATTCGGAACGGGGGAGGATTCGAGGTCGCGGCTGATGCACGTACTCGGCTCCGACCTTCCGGTCGTCGTCGACGCCGACGCACTGACGATTCTCGCCTCCTCGCCGGAATCGATTCGGGGGCGAACAGCTCCGACGTTGCTGACGCCCCATGCGGGCGAGTTCGAACGACTGGCCGGCTCTGCTCCGGGTCCGGATCGTGTGCGATCGGTCCGCGCCCTCGCGTCGGAGTGGGGGGTCGCCGTGTTGCTGAAGGGTCGCGCAACGGTGATCGCGGACAGAGGCGGCCGAGTGCTGGTGAGCGACGCCGGTGGCTCGGCCGCATCCACGGCTGGCTCCGGCGACGTGCTGTCCGGGTTGCTCGGGGCGCTCGTTGCCTCGGGGTTGGACCTGTTGACTGCCGCTGCGTGTGGAACTCGTGTCCATTCACTCGCGGCCGCCACTGCCGCGTACGGATCCGGTGGCGAGCTGGCAGCTCCTATCTCTGCAGGTCCACTGCTCGCGGCGGTCCCGGAAGCAATCAGAATCGTGCGTTCGGGTGCGGTCTGAGCACTTCCCGCGATCGCGATGGGTTCCCGCGAGTGCACTTGGCATCGCGGCAACAGAATCGGTACGCGGGAGCAGTGGTCAGGGCGGTTTTTCCGATGCCGAATGCACCTTTCGCGGTTGCGGGTGGCACTATCGATTGCTGTGGAGAACGCAAGGGTTGCTGCGATGAGCGGCCCCGACACCGGTGCCGGCTCGACGGCAACGATCGACCTCGGCGCAATCGCCCACAATGTGCGCGTACTGCGAGAACACGCGGGGGATGCCGCGACCATGGTCGTGGTGAAAGCGGACGCGTACAACCACGGCGCCCTCGCAGTCGCGCGCACCGCTCTCGCAGCGGGCGCGACCGAGCTGGGAGTGACGACGGTCGGCGAGGCCATTGCGCTGCGACAGGCCGGGATCACGGCTCCGATCCTGTCGTGGCTACACCGATCGGACACCGACTTTGCGCCGGCCATCACCGAGGGAATCGAGATCGGGGTCTCCTCGGGTGCCCAGTTGGCCGCGGTGGCAGCGGCCGCAGTGCGTACGCACCGTACTGCCATCGTCACGCTGAAGATCGATACGGGTCTGAACCGCAACGGCGTCGCGTCCGACGAGTTCGGGGATGTACTTGCACTTCTCGGTCGCACGAGCGCCGACGAGTCGGTGCGGTTGCGCGCAGTGTTCTCGCACTTGGCGTGCGCTGATGTCCCCGACAACCCCGCGAACGACCGACAGGCGAAGGTTCTGCTGGACGCCGTCGCGACCGCAGCGTCGGCCGGGGTGCGTCCAGAGATCGTGCATCTCGCGAACTCGGCGGCTGCTCTGACCAGGCCTGATCTTCGTTTCGACATGATTCGACCCGGAATTGCCGCGTATGGCCTGTCGCCGATCCCCGAACTGGGGCAGTTCGGTCTGAAGCCCGCGATGACGGTGTCTGCGTCCGTGGCACTCGTCAAACGCGTGTCGGCAGGTCAGAGCGTGTCGTACGGGCACACGTGGACGACGCCCCGCGACACTGTCCTCGGGTTGATTCCGATGGGGTACGCCGACGGCGTGACTCGGAGTTTGAGCGGTCGCTTCGATGTCTCCATCGGCGGACGCAGATTCCCATCCGTCGGACGGGTCTGCATGGATCAGTTCGTGGTCGACCTCGGTCCCGACGGCGGCGGTGTCCAGGAAGGTGATGCCGCGGTGCTGTTCGGATCGGGTGCGGACGGCGAGCCGCTCGCCCAGGAATGGGCGGATACGCTGGACACGATTCACTACGAGGTCGTGACCGGAATCGGTGGGCGCACGCGCCGCACGTACATCCCTTCTGTCGAGCATCCGATCGGCACGGTACTGCAGTCACCCGAGGAGGCCTCGACGTGAACCTGATGGGCAGCCTGGGAATCTTGAACAGCGTCGGAATTGCTCTCCGCGAGACCGTCCTTCGTTCGAACAAAGATCCGTTGGCGACGGAGAATCTCGAGCTCATGGACGCCGACCGCGGGTCCATCGTGGTCGCGGACGACGGAGTGCCGCTCGCGGTTCGGGAGGTCGGGCCCTCGGACGCTCCGGTGACGGCGATCTTCGTCCACGGCTACTGCCTCCGCATGTCCTCCTGGCACTTTCAGCGCCAAGCACTGGAGCAGGAGTGGGGATCGAAGGTCCGGATGGTGTTCTACGACCAACGTGGACACGGCCGGTCTGGAACGCCCTCCCCGGAGAGCTGCACGATCCAGCAGCTCGGACTCGATCTCGATGCCGTCATCCGAAGCGTCACACCGCGAGGTCACCTGTTACTGATCGGGCATTCGATGGGTGGGATGACGATTCTGTCGATGACGCGGCAGAAGCCGGAACTGGTGCGTGATCGGGTAATCGGCGTCGCACTCATTTCCACGACGGCCGCGGGACTCGCAGAAACCGGGCTCGGACGCAGCCTCGACAACCCAGTCGTCGACGCGTTCAGGCTGGCGGTGCGGACGTCTCCCGGGGTGGTACAGCTCGGCCGCGGCGCCGCCAAGAAACTGATCTCTCCGGTGCTGCGGGCAGCGTCGTACGGCACCCGGGTGAGCCCGAGGCTGGTGGACTTCTCACAGCAGATGATCGATGACACCTCGGTCATCACCATCGTGAACTTCCTGAAGACTCTCGAATTGCACGACGAGAGCGATGCTCTGGTCGACCTGGCTCGAATCCCGGTGGCGGTGGTCTGCGGCGACGACGACTGGATCATCCCCTTCGACAGTTCCGTCGCTCTCGCCGACGCCCTTCCTGAGGCCGAGATGGTGCGCATCCGCCAAGCGGGACATCTGGTGCAGCTCGAATTTCCGGACAAGGTCAATGCAGCACTCACGCGGCTGGGTACGCGAGCACTCCAGCTGCGGGCGAAGAAGCGATCGGGCCGGAGGGGCGTTGTCTGACGAGGAGGACATCTTCGTCGACGGGCGAGAGGTTGTGTTGTCGACGGTGGACGACACCGAGCACTTCGGTTTCCGGCTGGCGCACTCCCTGCAGGCAGGCGATCTGGTGATTCTCGACGGCCCGCTCGGTGCGGGTAAGACCGCGATGACCAGGGGTATCGCAGCAGGTCTTGGCGTTGTCGGGCGCGTCAGCTCGCCGACGTTCGTCATCGCGCGCGAGCATCGACCCGGTGTACGTCCGGGCGGGAAACCTCCGGTGACGCTCATCCACGTCGACGCGTACCGGTTGGGTATGACGGGTCAATCCGCGCTGGACGAACTCGACGCCCTCGACCTCGACTCCGATCTCGTGGACGCGGTCGTGGTGGTCGAGTGGGGCGAAGGTTTGGTCGAGAAATTGGTGGACAGTCACGTGTCGGTGCGCATTCGTCGTGATGTGGAGACCGACGAACGACGTGTGCGCGTCCGTCGTGTCTCGGGGACGGCCCGCTGAGCACGAAGTGCCGTGTGGAATGGGTACTTCACTCGCGGGTACTCTGAGCTACCGTGCTCGTTCTCGCCGTCGATACCTCCACGCCCTCCGTGACCGCAGGAGTGGTCCGTTTCGACGATGGTGCGGTGGAGACTCTCGCGGCGCGCATCGTCGTCGACGCTCGGTTGCACGCCGAGGTTCTCACTCCCAACATCCTCGAGTGCTTGGCCGAGGCCGATCTGGCCCCGGCCGATCTAGACGCAGTCGTCGTCGGTGTCGGGCCTGGACCGTTCACCGGCTTGCGTGTCGGAATGGCCACCGCGGCTGCTTTCGGTGATGCACTGGGTCTCCCGGTACATGGGGTGTGCAGCCTCGACGCGATTGCCGCCCAGCTGACATCCGAGTCCGAACTGCTCGTCGTCACCGATGCGCGCCGTCGTGAGGTGTACTCGGCGCGGTACCGTGACGGCACCCGAATCGCCGGTCCGGACGTGGGTGCAGCGGATCTCGTCGATGTCGGCAAGGCGACCGCAGTAGCTGGATCTTCTGCGCATGCCTCGCTGTTCGAACTCGAAGCCCGAGAGGTGATCTCACCGTCACCGGAGGGCCTCGTCCTGGCCGCCGGAGATGCGCTTGCGTCCGGTGTGGAGCCGGAGCCGTTGGTCCCGCTGTATCTGCGCCGACCCGATGCCAAGACCATCGCCGAACGTGAAGCGGCGAAGCAGGTCACGAAGTGACGCTGCAGATCACGCCGATGGTCGCTGCGGATGCCGCGAGGTGCGCAGAGCTGGAGGCCGTGTTGTTTCCCGGCGACGGTCCGTGGACCGAACGCGCATTTCTGTCCGAACTCGCTGCGCCGCACATTCATTACTTCGCCGCCAGGGAAGATGGCGTGTTTCTCGGCTATGCCGGAATCGCCTTGCTCGGGCGAGGTGAAACCGCCGAATCCGAGGTGCACACCATCGGTGTCGATCCGGCCGCGCATCGTCGTGGAATCGGTGGCACACTGCTCGACGCGCTTCTGGTCGAAGCCGATCGTCACGGCGGGTCTGTGTTTCTCGAAGTGCGTACCGACAACACCCCGGCCATCGAGTTGTACACGCGCGAGGGCTTCGTCGTTGTCGGTACCCGCCGCAACTACTACCAGCCAAGCGGCGCAGATGCTTTCACGATGCAGCGACCGAGCAGAAGGGCGAGTGCACCGGCATGATCGTCATGGGTATCGAGAGTTCGTGCGATGAGACCGGTGTGGGCATCGTCCGCTGGCGAGATTCGGGTGTGTGCGAACTCCTCGCCGACGAGGTCGCGTCGAGCGTCGACGAGCATGCCAGATACGGCGGTGTGGTTCCCGAGGTCGCATCCCGTGCACACCTCGAAGCAATAGTTCCGACGATGAGGCGGGCACTCGCCGCCGCTGACATCGATCGGCCCGACGCGGTCGCCGTCACCATCGGGCCGGGCCTTGCGGGTGCTCTGCTGGTGGGGGTCGCCGCGGCGAAAGCCTACGCAGCTGCCTGGGGAGTGCCGTTCTACGCGGTCAATCATCTGGGGGGGCATGTCGCCGTCGACACTCTCGAGCACGGGCCGATGCCGCCGTGTGTGGCGCTGCTCGTCTCCGGTGGTCATACGCATCTTCTGCATGTCGACGATCTCGGCGCCCCGATCGTCGAGTTGGGCACCACCGTCGACGACGCTGCGGGTGAAGCGTTCGACAAGGTGGCTCGGTTGCTCGGCCTCGGCTACCCAGGTGGGCCGGCTCTCGATGATGCTGCGCGCGAGGGAGATCCGAATGCGATCGCGTTCCCCCGCGGGATGACGGGTCCTCGTGACGCGCGCTACGACTTTTCGTTCTCGGGCGTCAAGACGGCAGTGGCGCGCTTCGTCGAGGCGAGAACGCGTGCCGGCGATGCCATTCCGGTCGCAGACATCGCCGCGTCGTTCCAGGAATCGGTCGCCGATGTGCTGACGATGAAGGCACTTCGGGCCGCCGCGGACATGGATGTGGATACTGTGGTTCTGGGCGGCGGAGCGACCGCGAATTCCAGAATCCGTTCGATGATCGAATCGCGTTGCACCACAGCGGGTGTGACGCTTCGTATTCCGAAGCCGAGGCTGTGCACCGACAACGGAGTCATGATTGCGACTCTCGGGGCGCACTTGATCTCGGCTGGGGCGAGCGCGTCGGATCTCCGAGTTGCGACGGATCCCGGGCTGCCGGTCTCCACCAGCATTCTTCCCGGGCGTTTTTAGGCTCAGCCCTCGGGCGGAGCAGCGATGTCCGTCGACTCTGTCCTGGGGGCTTCCTCGAGTTCACCGGTGCCCGTCGGTGTTGGTGTCCACACTGTCTCCGGTGGCGACAGCGGCGGTGACGACGGTGTGGCTCCTACCTGAGTGGTGCGCACGCCCCCCGACGACGTCGGCTGCGCCGACGCTTCGGTCGACTCCTCCGGAGTCGTGGACGGTGTGTCCGGGGTCAGCACCGGCGATGTTGTGGATTCACCAGGGCTACCGGTCGGCGACAGCTCGGTCGAACCATCCGGGGGAGTGGAGATGGGGTCGGTCGTGGTGGGAAGCGTGGTCATGGGGATCGGTGTGGTGGTACCGGCCGCAGGTTTCGTCACCCGTGGCTGGGCAGGCCACGGAATGACCGGCAGGTCGGGCGCTGGGTGCAGCGACGGTGTCGCCGAAGGCCTTTCAGTGGCCGACGCCGGCTCAGTCGACCTCGTCGAACTGGCGGTCTGCCCTGACGTGGTGCTGGTGCCGGCCGTGATGTCGGGATCCAGCGCTGTGCCGTCGGCGGCGGGTCGATCGAGGACCTGCTCGGCAGTCGGGGCGGCGGAACCGGCCGGCGACACCGATGGTCCGTCACTCGGGACAAGGGTTTGCACCACGTATGCGACAACGATTCCGCCGACCACCAATGCACCGACGAACGCCCCGGTGAATCGGCCGATCGATCGAGCATTGCTTCCCGCACCGTGGCCGACGGTGGGGTACCGGCCCGGACTCGAGTTCAGTGCGAGCAGTGCAGATCCCTTGGCCAGAACGGTGTCGGGTTCGGTCGGGATCACTACGGGCAGGGCAAGTGCGGACCCGAATGCGGTGCCGACGATCGGGATGTTGGCGCCGCCGCCGATGAGCACGACTGCCTCCGGCGTCGATGTGCTCAGTACTGCACTGCGTTCGGTGAAGTGCACGGTGTTCATCACATACGGGCGAACCGCCAGGTCGAATGCGGCACGGTCCAGGGTCGACCCATCCTCGGCATCACCGACGTGGGCGGCGTCGTGCGTGGACAGGTGTTCCTTGACTGCTCGGTACCGCGCGGACCCGATTCCGCGATCGTCGCGCAGATCGTCGCGCACCGGGGTGTCGACCGCAGCACTGCCGTGGACGAGGTCCTTCACCAGCCGATTGACGACGTCGCCGCTGAAGTGCTTGGTGCGATCCTCGGCGAGGAGTTCGCCGGATTGGGCGTCGACGACCGACGCAGTCGTTCCCGTCGCCCCGACGTCGACGATCGTGACGGTCCGATAGCGCGCGATCAGGCCGGAATCGTCGAGGAAAGCGTACGCTGCAGCGGACTCGGGGACGAGAAAAGCTGCCCACCGGGTATGTGACAGGGCCGAGCGTATCGACGAGGCTTGTTCCTGCGTTCGGTGTGACACCGCGATCACATCGGGTACGAGACGCTCGTCGGCGTGCGTGCCGAGGCCTGCGGGGGTGGGCGCCAGTGAAGCCATCAGTTCGATGGCGGATGCAACCAGGTCGCCCAGGTCGGTATTGACTTCGCGGTCCGCGGACACCGTCCGATACTCGACGGTCCGCGAACCGTCGGCTTCCTCGACAACGAGGGCAGCGCACACGACCTCGGTTCCGGTGGACACACCGATTGCGATCCTCATGCCACCTCCCCCTGCTGTGCGTCGAGCCCGTTGTGTTGTCTTCGCAACGACTCGTCCGTCGCAGCCGACTCCGTCAGAGGGCGCATGCCGCTGACGAGCTCGAAATTTCCGGCGCTGGTCTCGACCGGCGTGATTGGGCGTTACCCATCACTATTGCTTCTCGTTATCGTAACGTTACAGAACGGTTTGCCCGAATGTGAAACGCCGCACCCGATGACGGCCTATGACTTAGGACGCATCGTGCTCGAACTACTTCAGGCGAAAGTGGACGAATGGCGACTGATGGGTCTTATGCGACGCTGGACGACGAGACCCGACGCGCCCTGCTGATTCGAGCATCGGTTCGGCCACTTGCCACGACCGTGGTTCTGACTGCGCTGTACTTCGTTGTTCCGATGACCAACGTGGCAGACCTCGGGTCCGTTGTCTTCCTGGCATCGGTGCTGATTGTGGTCGTGGTCGTGTGTGTCTGGCAGCTGGCCAAGGTAATTCGCGCCGATTACCCGGCAGTACAAGCCGTCGAGGCTCTCGCCGCCGTCGTACCGATCTATCTGATCGGGTTCTCCAGCGCCTACTACCTGATAGCAGCGTCGTCCGCGCAGAATTTCAACGAGCCGATCTCTCGAATGGGAAGCTTGTATTTCACGCTGTCGGTGTTTTCCACCGTCGGATTCGGCGACATCACTGCATCCACGGACTTCGCGCGAGCAGTCGTGTCGGTGCAGATGGTCGGAAATCTGGTGATCATCGCGTTCGGAGGTCGTCTACTTCTCGCAGCCGTGCGGCGCGGACAAGCGAGGAAGCAGGTAGGCGGGGCGAAATAGGTTTGCTCCACATCGGCAATCCGAAAGATGAGGGTTTTCGCTGCAGGCGTAACGAGTCGACGGCATCTGGCGAACCCAGCCCTTGAGTGCTGGCACTCGCGTGTATAGAGTGCTAGTCAGCGCTGAGCGAAGTCCCGGAACCCGCGACGACGGGATCGAGCACAGGGCAGTGAACATGAAGTACCAACACAGCAGTCCGGGGATCCGACCCCGGACGCGTACCCCATAACAATGGAGGGCTCAACGTGGCGAGCGTGAAAATCAAGCCGCTCGAGGACAAGATCCTCGTCCAGGCCAACGAGGCCGAGACGACGACCGCCTCCGGTCTGGTCATCCCCGACACAGCCAAGGAGAAGCCTCAGGAGGGCACCGTCGTCGCTGTTGGCGAAGGCCGTGTCACCGAAAAGGGCAACCGGATCCCGGTCGACGTCAAAGAAGGCGACACCGTCATCTACAGCAAGTACGGCGGCACCGAGAGCAAGTACGCCGGCGAGGAGTACCTGATCCTCTCGGCACGCGACGTGCTGGCAGTCATCGCCAAGTAAGCAATACGCAGGTCCGCCCCGGAGCCCGACACACTCGGTCCCGGGGCGGACTGCGTTTCGATCGAGTCCCGAACTCGAAGGAGTAGTCCCAGAAGATGTCCAAGCAAATCGAATTCAACGAGAACGCACGCCGCGCTCTCGAGCGTGGCGTCGACAAGCTCGCCGACGCCGTCAAGGTGACGCTCGGGCCCCGCGGCAGGCACGTCGTGCTGGCCAAGGCATTCGGCGGCCCGACGGTCACCAACGACGGTGTTTCCATCGCGCGTGAGATCGACCTGGAAGATCCGTTCGAGAATCTAGGCGCTCAGCTCGTCAAGAGCGTAGCCACCAAGACGAACGATGTTGCCGGAGACGGCACGACCACGGCGACCGTCCTTGCGCAGGCACTCGTGCGCGGCGGCCTGAAGAACATCGCTGCAGGCGCCAACCCGATCGCTCTCGGTTCGGGAATCGCCAAGGCAGCCGACAAGGTCGCCGAAGCGCTCCTGGCTGCGGCAACACCGGTCGAGGGCAAGGAAGCGATCGCACAGGTTGCGACGGTGTCCTCACGCGATCCGGAGATCGGTCAACTCGTCGGCGAGGCGCTCACTCGTGTCGGTGCCGACGGAGTCGTCACGGTCGAGGAGTCCTCCGGCCTCAGCACCGAGCTGACGGTCACCGAGGGCGTGCAGTTCGACAAGGGATACTTGTCGCCGTACTTCGTGACCGATCTCGATGCGCAGCAGGCTGTGCTCGAAGACGCATACATCCTGCTCCACCGCGACAAGATCACCTCGCTGCCCGATTTCTTGCCGTTGCTCGAGAAGGTCGCCGAGAGCGGCAAGCCGCTTCTCATCATCGCCGAGGACACCGAGGGCGAAGTTCTCTCCACCCTCGTCGTGAACTCGATTCGCAAGACCATCAAGGCAGTCGCTGTGAAGGCTCCGTTCTTCGGTGACCGTCGTAAGGCGTTCCTTGACGACCTGGCAGTCGTGACGGCCGGTCAGGTCATCACCGCAGACGTCGGTCTGAGCCTCAAGGAGGCCGGACTCGACCTCCTCGGGCAAGCGCGTCGCGTTGTCGTCACCAAGGACGAGACGACCATCGTCGACGGTGCAGGCACCCAGGTCGACATCGATGCCCGCGTCGGCCAGCTGCGCCGCGAGATCGAGAACACCGATTCGGAATGGGATCGCGAGAAGCTCGAAGAGC
>NZ_LVCV01000632.1 GCF_001647195.1 Rhodococcus sp. EPR-157
CGATGCGGTCAACGCGGCCAAGGCTGCCGTCGAAGAGGGCATCGTCCCCGGTGGCGGTTCCGCGCTGACGCAGGCTGGGCTGTCACTTGCGGACAATCTGGGCCTGACGGGCGACGAGGCGACCGGTGTCGCCGTGGTACGCGCCGCGCTCAACGCTCCGTTGTTCTGGATTGCCACGAATGCCGGCCTGGACGGATCGGTCGTCGTCAGCAAGGTCGCCGAGTTGGCCAAGGGCCACGGCTTCAATGCCGCAACCCTCACCTACGGTGATCTGCTCGCCGACGGTGTCGTCGATCCGGTCAAGGTCACGCGTTCGGCCGTCGTCAATGCCGCCTCCGTTGCGCGCATGATTCTGACGACCGAAAGTGCGATCGTCGAGAAGCCGGTGGACGCCGAAGAGCCCACGGGCGGACACGGTCACAGCCACTGAGCTTCACGCTCCACGAGACAAGACGACGGGCCCATTCCGATCTGCGGAAGGGGCCCGTCTGTTGTTCGGTCCAGGCTGTTGTGTTCGGTCCAGGCTGTCGCCGACGTCAGACCGCGATGCGTCGTCGATTGTGGCGAGCGTGCATCTCTCGCTCGGTCTCGGACATGCCGCCCCAGATTCCGTACGGCTCCGAGACACTGAGGGCGTGCGTCCTGCACTGCGCCAGCACGGGGCAACTGCGGCACATCTCTTTCGCTCGCATCTCCCGCTGGGCACGCGCACGGCCGCGTTCGCCATCTGGGTGGAAGAACATCGACGAGTCGACGCCACGGCACAGGCCGTGCATCTGCCAGTCCCAGATATCGGCATTGGGCCCAGGGAGGTGATTCGGCTGTGGCATGAGAACTCCTAGGGTGTGTGCTCGCCGTGAACGTGTGCGGCGACGCGTGAAGAAGACGCCTGACAGTGTGAATGTGTGCTTCGCTCGGCGGTGAGGTCGAACTTGTGGTGAACTCGTTCCGAAGGACCGGTCAGAACTTCGTCGGGACTTCGGGTACGACGCCAACGTTATTCGTGGCGATGAAATCGCGTCAATAGTTCTTCACCGTGTGCATTTGCATAGGCAGAACTCGAGAAGTTAACGTGGCCGACATTTACAACAGCACATTCCCGTGCGACGCATTCTTGGAGATGAAATCTCCGACCCGTGCCACTATTGCTGCGTGGGGCCTCGGACTGGAAGCGCGATCGGTCTGTCTCGCGTGGAACGTCGCCTCGCGGCGTGGCGGCGCGAGTGCGACTGTTGGCCTCGGAGCTGCTTTGTTTCTGCTGCTCGAGCTGCTGAACTTGATGGTGTCGCGCTGCGGGACGCGGGAGACCTGCAGTGGCAACATATCGCCCTCACGCAGATTCGGCAGGTGCCTTCGGTGCTCGGTGACGGCCGTGGTTCACGTCGTACGCACGCATCGTGCGTTGCTCGGTGGGCTACTCCGATAGGCGGCGCAATGTTTCCGCTTAACCTGTCGGCTACAGAATCGTCAGAAACTACTCACCGAGCGTCCATGAAAATATATGTTAATTCCATGAAACAAATCGTATGAACGAATGACATGGAATGGCGAACCAAGTCAATGTCCGATTCTCCGCGGGTGGAAAGAGCGAGAATCCAGCGTCGACCGACCTGAAAGTGCTCGCCGGAAGGGCCCGAACCTCTTCGTCGTACCGTTGATGGGTGCTACTGGATGAGGACGCAGCCGTGTTGCCCGCCGGCGAGGACGGCTTTCGTGCCGCCGCGTGGGGTGACGATCCTGGCCGATGGCCGCTGCCGGCGGCGACCGATCCATTCGACAGGTGGCATCGTGCGGTCGCGCTCGGCGGACAGGGGAGGTACAGCGCCGCCTGCGCCGAACTCGACGAGGCCGAGCGCAATGTCGCCGTGACAGCAGGGCTGCGGTCGCTCATGGCCTCGACGAGGGCCTCATGGTCCAGACAGATGGGTGCGCACGTACGGGCGTCGAGATACGACGGAACCGCGATCGCCCTCGTCGGACTCGCAACGACGCGCGTAGGCCCGTTCATCACCCATGCCAGGTGTGACGCGTTGACCGGACTGGCGGCGGATGCCCTCGGGGTCGGGCGGTTCTCGGCCGCAGACGCGCTGTTGACCCGATGCGAAGAGCTGATGGTCCGTGAAGGCCGTAAGGGGTCGCTGTGGCGACAGCAACTACGGCTGCGGTGGGTGCGAGCGGAACTTGCCATGGTCTCGGGCGATGGAGCCGGGGCGGTACGACACGCACTCGACGCGCGCGAACTCGCCACCGAGACCGATTCGTTACGACACATCACGAAAACCGAATTGATAGTCGCCGCGGCTGTCAGTTCGCTGGGAGATATCGAGCGCAGTCGTCACATTGCGCACAGCGTGCTCGACGCCTGCTCGGAACACGGGCTCGTGCCGTTGCAATGGGCTGCGGCCATGCTGACGACGGGTTTGGGAGACGCCCCGGCGTCGCCGTCGATCATCGCCGAGTGCACTGCTCTACTCCGTCAGCGTGGCGGTGTACTCGCTGATGCATGAGACCACGGACCGAGTGGTTCGATTACGCGGATCCAAGGTCGCTATCCTTACTAGGTTCCACCTGCTGGTGGAAACGCTTGTCGAACTGGGCGGCGTCACTGTAACGCGGGGATCTCTTGAGCGATGAACAACACGGGTGAGGAGTTGGACTCCTTCGTCGTTGCCGCAGCGCAGGGCGAGCGAGCCGCACTCTCCCGAGTATTGGAAATCATCCGTCCACTAGTCGTGCGGTACTGCCGCGCCCGAGTGGGGTCCGCCGAGCGTGGTCAGCTCTCTGCGGACGACGTCGCGCAGGAGGTCTGCTTGGCAGTCATGACCGCCTTGCCGCGCTACCAGGATCAAGGCAGACCATTCATGGCGTTCGTGTACGGCATCGCGGCACACAAGGTCGCAGACGCCCACCGAAGCGCATCACGTAACAAATCGGATCCGGCCGCCGAAGTACCAGATGTCGTGTCGACGGAACACGGACCGGAGCAGAGAGCTCTGGAGTCCGAGTCGAGTAGACAGATGATCGCCCTGCTGGACACCTTGCCGGCGAAGCATCGAGAGATTCTCGTGCTCCGCCTTGTCGTCGGACTATCGGCGGAGGAAACAGCAGCGGCAGTCGGTAGTACTGCAGGCGCCATCCGCGTTGCTCAACACCGAGCCATCGCGAAACTGAAGAACGAAGTTGTGAAAGCGGGTGAAATGTATGGCTAGGAACAACGGCCGCGATGGCATTCCCCGCATCGGTCGACCGGATCGGGCGCCGAATACTCCAGCCAGCAGCCCTCTCGGCGATCTGTCCGACACGGGAATGGTGGACATCGCGGCGGTACGTCGAGACGACGAGTTCATCGAAGCCATCCGTGGTGACGGTCCCGTCGCAACGGATAGCGCTGATGAGTATCAGCTGGCTCTGTTGCTTGCGAACTGGCGCGCGGAGATACGTACACCCGCATTGCCCGCCGGCCCGGATCTGGACGAGGTTGCCGCCGCGGTAGATCAGGAAATCGCGGCAGCCGGGTTGCGGCGCAAGGCATCCGGCCGGTCGAGGCACGGTCTGCTCCGTCCGGTTGCCGGTGCTGCCGCGGCGATCGCGTTGGTGATGGGCGGGCTTGTGGTCTTCTCGTACAACTCGGCTCCAGGTGACGCGCTCTGGAGTGTCAAGTCCGTCGTGTTCTCGGAACAGGCTGATTCGACCGTCGCGCAGATCGATACGACGTCGAAGCTCGAAGAGGCGGAGCAGCTGATCGCCGCGGGCGACGTTGCGGGAGCCCAGGCCTTGCTCGATGGAGCATCGGCGACGTCGGGCGGCATCATCGACCAAGCTCAGCGCACCGATCTCGAGGTCTGGTTGCAGCGGCTGATGGAACAACTGCAGACGATCGTCCCGACGATTCCGCCTGTTCAGCTGCCACAGCAACAAGTGGTCGTGCCGGACCCCGTGGTCCCTGAGGTTCCCGCCGTTCCGGTGACGTCGGTGCCAGTGGTACCCCCGCTGGTGACCACTACGGCCGTCACGTTGCCTCCGGTGACCAGCGATCCGGTGTCGCCACCGCCGCCGACGGATGCCCCGGTCACGACGACAACCGATCCAGCAGCCTCGATCATGCGCGAGCCGAACCCGACGACGGCTACCGCCAGTGGGTCGACCGACGGCGGCACGTCGCAGTCCGGCGTGGACACGCTCGACAACGGAGGCTGACGCACCCAGTTCTGCTGGCGTCCTCGGCAACGAAAAGGTGCCCTACACG
>NZ_LVCV01000633.1 GCF_001647195.1 Rhodococcus sp. EPR-157
GCAGTCTTCGCAGCAGACGACGAGACCACGAATCCCGCGGTGTCCGAGAAGTGCCTCGTACACCGCGAGGTCTGCTAGGTCTTCCTCGACTGCAAGCCGCTCTTGCGGGTCGAGCGGTTGTCCGGGCTCGATCGCGTCGAGAGCGGCCGAAGGGTCGGCGGGGTCACCGGCGAATGGATCCGGCGGTAGACCTGGAGGCAATTGATCGCGCACACCTCCACGGTACGCAGGACTGGTGGGTCTGCGCCAGCCGTTCGTCGTCCGACACACCGACCCATCCGAATTCTTCGGGTGGTTCACGGGGGTTCGTCGACCCTTCGTGGTGCGCGTTCACGCTGGTTGATCTACAGGCGATACCATGGACAGAAGGCGTGCGGCCGAGCGAGCGCACGCGTCTTTGTTCTCCATCCGTTCTCGAACACACGCCTTTCTTCCGCATCGTTCGTGCGTCGAAGAGATGCACCCAGGCTCTAGGGAGGGCCAGAACCGCATGAGTAGTTCCGGAGCACATGTCCGTACCGGTGGCGACGACCCGAACAAGGTCGCCATGCTCGGTCTGACCTTCGACGATGTTCTGCTGTTGCCCGCTGCATCGGATCTCATTCCGAGTGCAGTGGACACCTCGAGCCAGATAACCCGCGAGATTCGGTTGCGAGTTCCACTCGTCAGCTCCGCGATGGACACCGTGACCGAAGCGCGGATGGCCATCGCCATGGCCCGCGCAGGTGGCATGGGTGTCCTGCATCGCAATTTGTCGCTGCAGGATCAGGCGTCTCAGGTCGAGACGGTGAAG
This sequence comes from Rhodococcus sp. EPR-157, assembly GCF_001647195.1. GTDB lineage: Bacteria > Actinomycetota > Actinomycetes > Mycobacteriales > Mycobacteriaceae > Rhodococcoides. Next base: position 794 of record NZ_LVCV01000633.1, read on the forward strand.
CGATCCGAAGCAGGAATGGTCACCGACCCGGTCACCTGCAAGCCGACCGACACCCTCGCCGAGGTGGACGCCATGTGTGCCCGCTTCCGGATCTCAGGTCTTCCGGTCACCGACGAGACCGGCGCGCTCGTCGGCATCATCACCAATCGCGACATGCGTTTCGAGGTCGACCAGAACCGCCGCGTCGCCGACGTGATGACCAAGGCACCCCTCATCACCGCTCGGGAGGGCGTCACGGCCGAGGCTGCCCTCGGATTGCTGCGTCGCCACAAGATCGAGAAGCTGCCCATCGTCGACGGGCAGGGCGCACTCACCGGGCTCATCACCGTCAAGGACTTCGTCAAGACCGAACAGCACCCCGACGCCACCAAGGACCGCGACGGGCGTCTGCTGGTCGGTGCTGCGGTCGGTGTCGGTCAGGATGCGTGGGCACGGTCGATGGCGCTCACCGATGCAGGCGTCGACGTCCTCATCGTCGACACCGCGCACGGGCACAACTCGCAGGTCCTGGAGATGGTCAGCAAGCTCAAAGCCGAGGTGGGAGAACGAGTTCAGGTCGTCGGCGGCAACGTGGCGACTCGGGCCGGTGCGCTCGCACTCGTCGAGGCAGGTGCCGACGCCGTCAAGGTCGGCGTCGGTCCCGGCTCCATCTGCACCACTCGTGTCGTTGCCGGCGTCGGGGCACCCCAGATCACCGCGATCCTCGAAGCCGTCGCCGCGTGCAAGCCGCACGGTGTGCCGGTGATCGCCGACGGTGGACTCCAGTTCTCCGGCGACATCGCCAAAGCGCTCGCAGCAGGAGCATCGACCGCGATGCTCGGCTCGCTGCTTGCAGGTACCGCCGAATCGCCTGGAGAACTGATCCTGGTGGGTGGCAAGCAGTTCAAGAGCTACCGCGGGATGGGTTCGCTCGGAGCGATGCAAGGACGCGGCGCTGCAAAGTCGTTCTCCAAGGACCGCTACTTCCAGGACGATGTGCTGGCCGAGGACAAACTCGTGCCCGAAGGAATCGAAGGTCGCGTTCCCTACCGCGGACCACTGACCCAGGTTATCCATCAACTGACCGGCGGTTTGCGGGCGGCGATGGGCTATACCGGGGCCAACTCCATCGAGGATCTCCAGAATGCACAGTTCGTGCAGATCACCGCTGCGGGCCTGAAGGAAAGCCATCCGCACGACATCACGATGACGGCCGAAGCGCCCAACTATTCCACGCGCTGACCGGCTTTCGGCCTCGCACTTGAAGATCCACGACACTTCTCGAGAAAGGGGCGCGCGTGCGCGACCTCGTTGAAATCGGCATGGGCAGAGAAGCCCGGCGAACCTACCAGCTCGACGACATCGACATCGTGCCATCGCGCCGTACCCGGTCGTCGAAGGAAGTGTCCACCGCCTGGCAGCTCGACGCCTACCGATTCGACATCCCGGTCCTTGCCCATCCGACCGACGCGCTCGTATCGCCCGAGTTCGCGATCGAGCTGGGTAAGCACGGCGGTCTCGGTGTCATCAACGGTGAAGGGCTGTGGGCCCGGCATTCCGACGTCGAGGCAAAGATCGACGAGCTGGTCGCGATCGCCGAGAACGATTTCGAGGCCGACGCGCCCGTCGCGTTCCTCCAGAAGTTGCACGCGGCCCCGTTGCAGCCCGATCTGTTGGCAGCCGCAGTCGCCAAGGTACGGGCGTCGGGCGTAACCGTCGCCGTGCGCGTCAGTCCGCAGTCTGCGAGGAGCCTCACTCCGGCTCTCGTTGCCGCCGGCATCGACCTGCTTGTCATCGCGGGCACCATCATCTCCGCCGAGCACGTTGCGCACGGAAACGAGGAGCCGCTGAACCTCAAGACGTTCATCGCCGAACTCGACGTACCCGTCATCGCGGGCGGTGTCAGTGACCACCGCACTGCGTTGCACCTGATGCGGACAGGAGCCGCAGGTGTCATCGTCGGGTACGGCTCGGTCGAGGGCGGCACCACGACCGGCGAGGTCCTCGGCATCGGCGTTCCGATGGCTACCGCAATTGCCGACGCCGCCGCGGCGCGTCGGGACTACTTGGACGAGACCGGTGGACGCTACGTCCACGTCATCGCCGACGGTGACATCACCACCTCCGGTGACCTCGCGAAGGCCATCGCCTGTGGTGCCGATGCGGCCGTACTCGGCGCACCGCTGGCTGCCGCTGCCGAGGCTCCCGGCCGCGGGTGGTACTGGCCGTCGGCGGCTGCGCATCCGTCCATGCCGCGAGGAGCGCTACTCCCTGTCGCGACCGAAGACCGTCCGAGCTTGGACCAGGTGCTGCACGGGCCGTCGAGTGAGCCGTACGGTTCGATCAACTTCGTGGGCGGACTGCGCCGCTCGATGGCGAAGTCCGGCTACTCCGACCTCAAGGAATTCCAGAAGGTGGGCCTGAACGTCAGAGCGTGATCTCTGCTGAGCTCGCGAAGGCGCGTACCCGATCCGTCGGGGTACGCGCCTTTTCGGTGTGGTGTCGGGGAGGGTGACCGGCCGGCCGCGCAGGTTGCAGCGAGCGCGCAAGTTGCAACGCGTGCCTGGGCTGGAAGGTGCGCGTTCAGCTCGTGTGGTGTGGGTGTGAACAAACGGACTGAGCCTTGCCTCAGTTGGTGATACCCAGGGTTACAGCTAGACTTGTTGTGTCAGCTGTCACAAGGTTGTAGTCAGTGCGCGGTCTGCTGTCATCTATGGTGTGTTTCGAGTCACATCGGAGTGGGAGTGTGTGCCGCGCTGGCGAAGCCGGCTGCAGTACGTACGAGGCGGAGGTCACCATGAGTTCACAGACCCGGAGTTCACAGACTCGCACAACGGACTACGACGTTCTGATCGTCGGATCTGGATTCGGTGGAAGCGTGACGGCGCTACGCCTCGTCGAGAAGGGGTACAAGGTCGGCATCCTCGAGGCCGGACGGCGATACGAGGACAAGGACTTCGCGAAGACCAGCTGGGATCTGAAGCGATTCCTCTGGGCCCCCAAGCTCGGCTGTTTCGGTATCCAGCGCGTTCATCTTCTGCACGACTGCCTCATCCTCGCTGGTGCAGGCGTCGGCGGCGGCTCGCTGAACTACGCGAACACCCTCTACCAGCCGCCCGAGCCGTTCTTCAAAGACAAGCAGTGGGCCCACATCACCGACTGGAGCAGCGAGCTCACGCCGTTCTACGACCAGGCGACCGGCATGCTCGGCGTGGTGCGAAACCCACACATGACGCCTTCCGATGTCGTGATGAAGTCCGTCGCCGAGGACATGGGCGTCGGCGACACGTTCATTCAGACGCCCGTCGGCGTGTTCTTCGGCGACGAGCCGGGCAAGAAGGTCGACGACCCGTACTTCGGTGGTGTCGGACCGGAGCGAACCGGGTGCATCGAATGCGGCGAGTGCATGACAGGCTGCCGCCACGGCGCCAAGAACACGCTTCTCAAGAACTACCTCGCGCTCGCCGAGAGTGCAGGTGCGGACATCATTCCGATGACCACGGTGAGTGGTCTTCGCGCACTGCCGGACGGGACGTGGGACGTTGCGACCGAGCGGACCGGTACGTGGGTGCGCAAGCATCCGAAGACCTACACAGCGGCCCATGTCGTGCTGGCCGCAGGCACTTGGGGCACGCAGAATCTGCTGCACAAGATGAAGGACGAAGGTGCGCTGCCGCGGTTGTCCGACACGCTCGGTGAGCTCACCCGCACCAACTCCGAGTCGATCGTCGGCGCCGCGAAACTGAAGGTCGATCCCGAGATGGATCTGACCCGAGGCGTTGCGATCACCTCGTCGTTCCACCCGTCGCCTACCACTCACATCGAACCGGTCCGCTACGGCAAGGGTTCCAACGCGATGGGTCTGCTGCAGACGCTCATGACCGACGGCGGCGGGCGGATTCCGCGCTGGCTCAAATTCCTCATCGCCCTCGTCTCCCACCCACTCGATTTCGTCCGCGTGGTCAACACGAAGAACTGGAGCGAACGCACGATCATCGCTCTCGTCATGCAGAACCTCGACAATTCGATCACCACCTTCACCAAGCGTGGTTTGTTCGGTCGCAAGGTCTCGAGCAAGCAAGGCCACGGTGAACCGAATCCGACGTGGATTCCCGAGGGCAACGACGCAACCCGTCGCATCGCGAAGAAGATCGGCGGCGTCGCGGGCGGAACGTGGGGCGAGCTGTTCAACATTCCGCTCACTGCGCACTTCCTCGGAGGATGTGCCATTGCATCCGACGCAGAGCACGGCGTCATCGATCCGTATCACCGCGTCTACGGCTACCCGACGATGTTCGTCGTCGACGGCTCCGCGGTATCGGCCAACCTCGGCGTCAATCCGTCGCTGACCATCAGTGCGCAGGCCGAGCGTTCGGCCGCACTGTGGCCGAACAAGGGTGAGCAGGACCTGCGTCCGCAGCAAGGTTCGACGTACGAGCGGATCGATCCGATCGCACCGAACAATCCTGTCGTGCCGGTCTCTGCGCCTGCTGCGCTGCGACTGCCGATCGTCGAGATCCGCAGCGCCAAGCCCGCCACCACCGGTGCTGCGTGATCGATGTGTGCTGCGTCTTCAGCAGGCATTCGGCCCTACTAGACTGACCCGGTGACCGAATCGCTTCAGCCCGACCCCGCCATGCCCCGGCCAGTTCTCGTCGTAGATTTCGGCGCTCAGTACGCACAGTTGATTGCGCGTCGTGTGCGTGAAGCCAACGTGTACTCCGAAGTGATTTCGCATACCGCGACGGTCGAGGAGATCGCCGCGAAGAACCCGATCGCACTGGTGCTGTCCGGCGGGCCGTCGAGCGTGTACGCCGAGGGTGCCCCCGAGCTCGACGCGAAGGTGTTCGACCTAGACATCCCGGTGTTCGGCATCTGCTACGGGTTCCAGGCGATGGCGCAGGCGCTCGGTGGAACGGTCGCGCACACCGGCACGCGGGAATACGGACGCACTCAGCTGTCGGTGGACGGCGGGGTCTTGCACGACGGTCTGCCTGCGACGCAGCCGGTATGGATGAGTCACGGGGACGCGGTCACCGACGCCCCGGAGGGATTCACCGTTACTGCGACGAGCGCGGGTGCGCCGGTCGCGGCGTTCGAGAACGCGGAGCGTCGACTCGCCGGCGTGCAGTACCACCCCGAGGTGATGCATTCCCCGCACGGGCAGCAGGTGTTGAGCCGGTTCCTGCACGAGACCGCAGGCATCAAGGCAGAGTGGACTGCCGCGAACATTGCGGACGCTCTGGTCGAGAAGATCCAAGAGCAGGTCGGCCCGACCGGGCAGGCCATCTGCGGACTGTCGGGTGGGGTGGATTCCGCGGTCGCGGCGGCACTCGTGCAGCGTGCGATCGGTGATCGCCTGACATGTGTGTTCGTCGATCACGGACTCCTCCGTGAAGGCGAGCGCGAGCAGGTCCAGCAGGATTTCGTCGCCGCGACGGGAGCCAAGCTGGTCACCGTCGACGCCGTCGATACGTTCCTCGGTGCTCTCGACGGAGTGTCGGATCCCGAGGAGAAGCGCAAGATCATCGGTCGCGAGTTCATTCGGAGCTTCGAAGGGGCTGTCGCAGAAGTGCTGGGGGAGAACGCTACCCACGGCGCCGATGTCGAATTCCTGGTGCAGGGAACGCTCTACCCGGATGTGGTCGAATCCGGCGGCGGCTCCGGCACCGCAAACATCAAGAGCCACCACAACGTCGGCGGGCTGCCGGACGACTTGCAGTTCAAGCTCGTCGAACCTCTGCGGACTCTGTTCAAGGACGAGGTTCGCGCGGTCGGACGTGAACTGGGCCTGCCCGAGGACATCGTCGGCCGGCAACCGTTCCCCGGTCCCGGTCTGGCGATTCGCATCGTCGGTGAGATCACCCGCGACCGTCTTGCGACGCTGCGTCAGGCAGATTCGATCGTGCGTGAGGAGCTCACCGCAGCCGGACTGGACCAGCAGATCTGGCAGTGCCCGGTGGTCCTGCTTGCCGACGTCCGCAGTGTCGGTGTGCAGGGCGACGGTCGTACGTACGGCCATCCCATCGTGCTCCGGCCGGTATCGAGCGAGGATGCGATGACCGCGGACTGGACGCGGTTGCCGTACGACGTGCTGGAGACCATTTCGACTCGGGTGACCAACGAGGTGTCGGAGGTCAACCGAGTCGTTCTCGACGTGACGAGCAAGCCGCCGGGCACCATCGAGTGGGAGTGAGCGAGAGCCTTACTTGCCCTTGCGTTTAGGGGCAATCAGTAGGGCCAGTCCGACGACGATGGCTGCGACGACGAACACCCAGCGGAACTGGACGTTGCCGAGAGCCTCGAGCGCGGATGGCCCTATCAGGGCGCTGACGCTGACGATCAGTGCTGCCAACCCGACGAGGAACAGCAGCGCCGATGGGCGGGTTCGTGCCCTGTTCTGTTCGGGTGTGTCCTCGTCACTGTCTCCGTACTGCCACGTCTCAGCCACGGTCAACCTCCAGGTTTCCGGCCCGGACAGATCCATCGATTGTCAGGATCGGTGAATCTTCGGACGAATTTCCTTGTTGGACAATACCGCTGGGTCCGCACGACGCCTCGGCGAAGACCGCCTCGCAGTCGGTGACGATGTTCATCGATTCGGGTACCAGGATGGTGGCGTTGCCTGCGGCGACAGAGACGGCGATCGTTGTGTCTTCGGTCAGGTCCAGTCCCCGAAGGTCGAGTTGTAGGTCACCCCATTGCACGGTGTAGCTCGATTGCAGTTCGGCGACGGTGGTCGGCGCGTGGACCTGCTGGCCCGCGTATTCATCGTTGAACGAGATCGGTCCGACGATCGATGCGAGGACGACGAAGCCGAGCAGCGGTCCGGCCACGATCAGCAAGCCGTATCCCTTGCGTAGGAACGCACCGAGCAGCAGCCCGATGGCGACGACGGTGAGTCCCACCGCGGCGATGCGTGCCGGCGTCAACCATTCCGATCCCGTCGCGGCAGCGACGCCGCCGGTGATGGCGGTAGCGAGGAGGGCAAGTCCGATGAAGCTGGACGTCCACCGCGATCGCTTCTTCTTCTCCGCCACGTCGGGCACATGTACCGCAGTCGGCTCGGGTAGATCCCAGGCGAAGGGTGCGACGCCGAGCGGGTCCCACGACGGTGGTGTCGGTTCCGCGGCAAGTGTCGATTCCGTGTTCGACTTGTTCAGATCCACCGTGGTCGGCTCGGCCTGCGCGTCGGGCGCCTTCGGCGGCGTCGGGACGTAACTCTTGGGCAGCGTCG
>NZ_LVCV01000634.1 GCF_001647195.1 Rhodococcus sp. EPR-157
GGGGAGGAACTCGGGAGGTTCGGGTTGTCGCTGATGCAGCAGCCACACGCCGGCCAGCAGGGCCAGCATGCTGATCACTCCCGATCCGCCGAGGCCGACCCCCACCGGGCCGATCGTCGACACGGCAATGACCAGTGCCACCACCAGAACGATCACCTTGGTGTTGGACTCGGAGCTGTGGCCCCTTCCCATCAAGGACTCTGCGGGCGATGCTGAGTCACCGGCCTTGCTGAACAACAGCCACGCCGCAAGGTAGAGGACTATGCCGGCGCCACCGAAGATGGTTCCGACGACCAAGGCGACTCGGATAAGGACCGGATCGACACCGTAGCGGTATCCGATGCCGGCTGCGACTCCCGCGACGTGGCCTCGCTGAGGCAACCGATACGGGCGAGTGCGCCACATCTGCTGTAGTTGTTCGGAGACGGTTGCGTTGCTCATGGATACCATCGTGGCGCTCGGCGCTCGCGAAAACATCAGGGATCGCCCTGATCTTGCTCCCGAGTCGGGACGAATTCCCGGGTGCAGGTCCGAGCCGAGAAGATCAGGGGAGACCCTGATGCACGAGGAGTCCGATTCGTGCCAGGATCGGAGACGTGCACCCTGTCGATCCACTGCCCTCGTCCGCGGGCCCCGAACCGGTCGTGTTCCACCGGCGCGGCGGCGGACGCATCGTTGGCGGTGTAGCAGGGGGGCTGTCCGATCATCTCGGCGTCGACGTGTTCAAGGTGCGGGTCGCGTTCGTGTTGCTTGCGGTCATGGCAGGCGCCGGCATCTTCGCCTACGGGTTGTTGTGGATGTTCTCGCCCACGGGTTCAGACG
>NZ_LVCV01000635.1 GCF_001647195.1 Rhodococcus sp. EPR-157
CTGGACGGGACGGCAGCGTCGGCGCTTGTGCCGATCGTCGTCGTCGTGGTCGGTGCGGCGCTGGTGTGGCGGGAGTTCGATTCCGACGGTCCGCGTTCGATCCTCGGGATGCCGAAGAAACCGACTGTGTTGAGTTGGGCTCGAGTCGTCGGCGGCGCGACTCTCATCGTGCTCGGCCTCGGCGTCGTGGTGTTGGCACGCGTCGATATCGCCTCGGTCCGTTCGTCGTTGTTGGCCGTCATCGTCACCCTTATCGGTGCTGCTCTGCTGACAGTTCCGTTGTGGCTGCGGATGTGGCGCACCTTGAACTCCGAGCGCTCGGCTCGAATTCGCAACGAAGAGCGCGAGGAGATCGCCTCGCATCTCCACGATTCGGTGTTGCAGACGCTGGCGTTGATACAGAAGCAATCCGATCAACCACAGGAAGTGATGCGGCTGGCACGCGGCCAGGAACGCGAACTCCGCAAGTGGTTGTTCGAAGGCGGAGATCCCGACCACTCTTCACTTGCCGAAGCGCTCAAGACCATCGCGGGCGAGGTCGAGGATCAGCACGGAGTCACGGTCAGGCCCATTACGGTCGGTGACGTGCAGCTGTCGGCGGACGACTCCAGTTCGGGGTTGCAGCGTGAGCACTTCACCGCTCTGCTCGGCGCGACCCGTGAAGCGCTCGTCAACGCCGCGAAACACTCCGGTGAGACCAACATCGATTTGTTCGCCGAGACCGAACCGGACAAGGTGACGGTCTTCGTCCGAGACAGAGGAACCGGCTTCGACGAGAACCTGGTTCCGCTCGACAGGCAAGGCCTTACCCGATCGATTCGGGGAAGAATCGAACGCCGCGGAGGGGAGGTGTCGGTACGCTCGCAGGTAGGCAAAGGGACGGAGGTTCGAATCTTGATGCCCCGCACTGTCGTAGAAGATACTCATGCAGCACGTGTGAAGACCAACGAGCAACCGATACCGCAGGAGCAGCCAAGGTGACCGACACCTTCCGTGTCTTTCTCGTCGACGATCATGCAGTGTTCCGTTCCGGTGTACGAGCCGAACTCGGACGTGAGAGCGACATCGAAGTGGTCGGGGAAGCAGGGGGTGTCGCCGATGCCGTAGCCGGAATCGCGGCGACGAAACCCGATGTCGTACTGCTCGACGTGCATATGCCCGACGGAGGTGGTGTCGCAGTGCTCGGTCGGATCGAGGCCGGTCCGGTATGCCTCGCGCTGTCGGTGTCCGACGCCGCCGAGGACGTCATCGCCGTCATCCGCGCGGGTGCGCGTGGGTATGTCACCAAGACCATCTCCGGATCCGAACTGGCCGACGGTGTTCGACGCGTCGCCGGGGGAGACGCGGTCTTCTCGCCGCGCCTGGCAGGGTTCGTACTCGACTCGTTCACCGGGAAGTCGGCAGCGCCGGAACCTCCGCTCGATCCGGAGCTCGATTCGCTGACCCCTCGTGAGCTCGAGGTCCTGCGGCTGTTGGCACGTGGGTACACCTACCGTGAGATCGCCGAGGATCTGTTCATCTCGGTCAAGACCGTCGAAACCCACGCGTCGAACGTTCTCCGAAAGACCCAGCAATCGAACCGGAATGCGCTGACCCGATGGGCGCACAATCGGCGTATCGATTGAGTGTCGTTCTTTCTCGATCGCGTTGAGCGCCTACAGAAGTGCGACTATCAGGATGAGCACCAGAACCACCACTGCGACGAGTCCGGCGAGTACGACGGCGGGCGGGACGTCGACCTTGTCGCCCACGACGTCGTCGATTCGATCCAGCACGGTGTCGAGTGGGTTCTTCTTCTTCGGCGCGTCGAATGGTGGGGGAGAGTAGGCCTTGGGGGTGTGATCCTCGCCCAGTCCACTCGAGCGGACGGCTGGAAGTCCAGCGATAGTGTTGCCGAATTCGCGTGAGGGTTTGCGTGTTTCGGCCACCGGGGTCGACCGGTGGGCCCAGGTGGGCACGCCGCCGTCGGATGCGGTGAGTGGTACGCCACGGAGCTGAGCAATGGTTCCGCGGGGGCTGATTGCTCCTCTGATGATCTCGTCGCGAGCCTGCGACATCGTCGGTCGGCGGGCCGGATCAGGCTCCAGCATGTGCAGCAACGCCGAGGTGAGATCGCCGGATCTGGTGGGGGTGATGATCTGGCCACGCGCCACCCGGTGTAGCAGGGCGATGGAGTCCTGGTCGATGTCGAACGGAGGCCTTCCCTCGATCGCGGTGTACAGCGTCGCGCCGAGCGAGAACACGTCGCTCGCTTCGGTAGGATCCTGGCCGCGTGCCACCTCGGGTGCGAAGTACGCCGGTGTCCCTGTGATGACCGAGGAATCCGATTCCTCGACATCACCTTTCGCGCGGGAGATACCGAAGTCGCTTATCTTGACGATGCCGAGAGTGCGTCCGCGGTCGGCGATGAGGATGTTGCCGGGCTTGATGTCGCGGTGCACTATTCCGGCCGCGTGCGCTTCGGTGAGTGCGTCGGCGACCTGCGCACCGACTTGAGCTACTTCGTAGGGCGGTAGTGAATCGGTGGTGTTGAGCGCTTGCGCAAGAGAGCGCGAGGGCATGTACTCCATGACGAGCCACGGTTCGCCGCCCTCGATGGCGACGTCGTGCATGGCGATGGCGTGCGGACTCGACAACCTGGCGGCTATCCGTCCCTCGCGCATGGCCCGATTGCGAACCTCGCGAGCGGCCTTGTCGCTCAGGTTAGCCGTCGACGTGACCTGTTTGACGGCCACTTTGCGGCCCATGAGTGTGTCCTGCGCAAGCCAGACCGCGCCCATTCCGCCGCCCCCGAGCTTGTAGGCGAGACGGTACCTGCCGGCGAGTAGGTAGTCGGGTCCGACGACCCGTGCGGTGCGTTGCTGCTCGGTCACGACCACAGGTTAGTGGACAGCGAGCGTCACTGCCCACGACGGTGGCCCGGCGGTGACTCCGAGGTCTCCACCTGGGGCTTCGAGGCCATCTTGACGATGGTCGGCGGAGCGGCTTTACTGGAGCATGTTCGAAAGTCTGTTCGAAGACGAAACTTCCCGGTCGTCTTGCGAGCGGGCTCGTGTACCTGATTTCGTCGATTCACCGGGGAGGAAAAGCATGTCTGTTCCTGCCGACGCTCCACATGATCCGAACGTCTCTCTCGACGATATGTCACTACCGGAGAGAGTCGCTTATCTTCGGCGACGTATGGCGGGGGTTCCCCCGCGGGGTGAGGCACGTTCCCTGTCATATCCGACGCCGTCCTATCCGGCACCGTCGGTCGAAAGGGAAAAAGACGAGGAGAGGCAGGATCAGTTACCTGCCAAGGCCGTGTTGGCTGTTCCCGACGCACTCGCGACTCTGCTCCCGCACCGAGGTCTTGCCAGAGGATCGGTGACTGCGATCTCGGGTGCTGGGTCACTGATGCTCGGTCTGGTCGCATCGGTCACGGCGTCCGGCGGCTATGTGGCGGTAGTCGGGCAACCGCGGTTCGGGTTGCTGGCTGCAGCCGAGATGGGCGCCGACTTGAATCGGCTGGCTGTCGTACCCGATCCCGGTGAGGATCCGGTAGAGGTGGCGGCCATCCTTCTCGACGGCTTGGATCTCGTCGTGTTGGGTCTCGGCGGCCGTTCCGTGCCTCCGTCACGGGCGCGTGCCGTAATTGCGCGCGCTCGAAGCAAAGGTGCGTCGTTGCTGGTCGCGGATGGACACTGGGACGGTGTCGACCTGCGACTCGACGCCGCTGTGCGCAGTGTCGGTGGAGTGGGAACCGGAGAGCAAGCCGGTCGGGGCAGGCTGCGAACTCTGCGATTGGAAGTGTGCGCGCAGGGTAAGGCGATGCGTCCCCGGCGTACGTGTTTCGATCTTCGATCCGAGCACGGTCGTATCGAATGGTTCGAGGTTCCGCTCGGTGTCTCTGCAGGCATTCGTCCTACCGACAGGATTGCGGTACTCGCATGAGCCGGGTCGTTGCACTCTGGTGCCCGGACTGGCCGGCCGTAGCGGCAGCCGCCGTCGCAGATCTTCCGGCGACGAGTCCGGTGGCGGTCGTATCGGCCAATCGTGTGATCGCCTGTTCCGCCCCGGCGCGTGCAGAGGGTGTGCGACGCGGACTACGTAAACGTGAGGCTCAAGCGCGCTGCCCCGAAGTTCATGTGGCAACGGCAGATTCGGATCGAGACGGGCGATTGTTCGAACCGGTTGCCGCAGCTGTCGACGCGATTGCACCGGGAGTCGAGGTGCTGCGGCCGGGCTTGCTGCTTCTCGGTGCCCGAGGGGTGAGCAGATATTTCGGATCCGAGCACAAAGCCGCGGAGCGCTTGATCGATCAGGCCGCGAGCGCAGGAGTCGAATGCCAGATAGGAATCGCCGACGAGTTGTCGACGGCAGTCATCGCAGCCAGGCATGCCGCGATCGTTCCGAGAGGAAAAGGCGCGCACTATCTCGCGCCACTACCTGTCTCGGAACTTGCAGCCGAACCGAGCCTTGCCGCGGCGGATCGCGAGAACCTGATCGATCTGCTCCGACGTCTGGGTCTGCGCACCATCGGCGATTTCGCTGCACTCACTCCAGGTGATGTGGCATCCAGATTCGGAACGGACGCTGTGCTGGCTCATCGGAGTGCGAGAGGTGAGGCCGAACGTCCGCCGTCGGCGCGGCATCTGCCACCGGATCTGAACGTCGAGTACACATGTGACCCGCCGATCGATCGTGTCGACGCCGCGGCGTTCGCTGGACGAGGCATGGCGGAAAGACTGCATACCAAGCTTGCAGCGGCGGCGGTGGCCTGCACTCGTCTCCTCGTCCATGCGTCGACTGGAAACGGGGAGAATCTCTCACGCATATGGCGGTGCGCAGAACCGCTGACTCCGGAAGGGACTGCCGATCGGGTGCGGTGGCAGCTCGACGGATGGTTGACCGGTCGCAGCGAGAGACAGCCGACAGCAGGCATCACGACGCTTCGATTGGAGCCGGTGGAAGTTGTCGCTGCGGGGGAGCTTCAGCTGGGTCTGTGGGGAAGCGTCGGCGACGAAGAGGAACGGGCACGGCGTGCGCTGGTACGGGTACAGGGTCTTATCGGTGGTGATGCGGTGAAGATCGGTGTGCTGAGTGGAGGCAGGGGACCGGTCGAACGTGTGACTCTGCGCAGCCTGGGTGACGAGTTGGTCCCGCTGTCCGACCCGTCGGCTCCGTGGCCGGGAAAGCTGCCGCAACCGGCACCTGCCGCGGTGCTCGACACATCTCCTCGGGTGATGCTGGAAAACAGTAGCGGCAACGGAGTACGAATCGATGAGCGCGGCGGCTTCGACAGCCGGCCCGCAGTCCTTCGCTGGGGCAGCAAGAACTGGATGCTCAGCGGTTGGGCAGGGCCATGGCCGCTCGACGAGCGCTGGTGGGACCCGACGATAGGCACACAGGGTGCACGTGTGCAGGTGTTGTTCGAGGAAAGCCGCGCACTGCTGTTGATCTACGACGAAGACGGTTGGCGGGTCGAAGGTATCTACGAGTGACCCCCGGGCGCAGGACGATCCACAGGCGTCGCTCTAACCTGGACCCATGAGCGTGGAAGTGGCCGAACTCGACGTCGACGGCGTCCGTATTGCATTCCGGGACACCGGCGGCGTCGACAGTCGGCGCGATTTCTGCCCGGTCGTCCTGGTGCACGGCATGGGTGGCGACAGTGGGACGTGGGATCGGTTTGCGTCCGCATTGACGGCGGCTGGTCGTCGTGTCGTTGCCATCGACCTTCGAGGTCATGGCCGAAGCGCACACACGACCGACTACTCGTTCGACGCTTTCGGACGAGACGTGGCGGCGGTGCTCGACCACCTGAAGCTGACGGCGGTGGATCTCGTCGGGCACTCGCTCGGCGGCTACGCAGTGACAGTGGTTGCGCAGGACAGGCCGTCGATAGTCCGCTCGCTCGTGATCGAAGAGATGCCGATACCCATCAAGGATGGTGACGAGACACCGACATTCGCCAGGCGGTTGCCGAGTCCCGGCGAACTGTGGCACGCGGCCACGAGCGTCATCAGACACCCACGCGCTGTCTTCGCCTACGACCGTTCCATGACATCACCCGCGATAGCCCAATTCCGACGGCCGAATGCGGTGTGGTGGGGCAGGCTTTCGGAGATTCGAGCATCGACTCTCGTCCTCCGTGGCGGGCCCGGTGGGATGGTGGATCCGGGGCGACTCGATTCGATGGTCGCGGCGATCGACGAATGCTCGGTTGTATCGTTCGACACCGGTCACAGTATTCATCGTGACAAGTATTCGGACTTCGAAGCCGTGGTGCTGCCGTTCCTGATGCGCGACAGCTGAACCCGTCGACGCCTTACTATCGACGTATGGGACTGACTACTCGGGACATTCCGCTGATTGCCTGGTCGGCGGCTTTCGTTGTCTCGCAGGCTACTATCGTCCGACTGCTCGGCCCGGCTGCACCTCGTGTTCTCGAAGTGCAGACGGCATGGTCGGCCGACCGCTACCGGCAGATCCTCGGCAGTATGGACGAGGTCGACACAGCTCGGTTCCGCAGTCACTACTACCCGGACTTCGTCCATCCAGCAATCTATGCCGCGGCGCTACGGGCCGGGGCGTCCCGGTTGGAGAAGTCGACCGATCTGTCGCCTGCGGTCGCTCGTGCGCTCGACGTCGCCCCGATCGTTTCTGCGGCAGGAGATTACGTGGAGAACGTCGTCGGCCTACACCTTCTCGATCACCCCGAGCACATCACCGACCTCGTGGTGCGCGCAACAACAGCAGTCAGCATCACCAAATGGATACTGGCGCTCGGCACGTTCGGCTACCTCGGAATCGGGTTCGGCCGAATCTGGGCACGCGCGATGTTTCGCTCCATCACCAGTTAGCGCCAGGAACCAACCGGCCCAGTCGGCGCGCCAGCTTGGCTGCCCGTGCAGATGGTGTCGAGGAGTCGTACTTTCTGGTCGGCATGAGTTCGGTCTCGACCGGCGTGGTGGATTGCTCGCCTTTGGCTGCCGCGGAATCCGGGAACTTACGATAGAACTGGTGCATCGTGCGATCCTTGCCCTTGGGCGTGAAGATGCTGCTGAACTGACCCAGTGTGCCGAGCGGTGTATCGATTCTCTTCGGCCTGTCGATCAGCGCACGCACGACCATCGCTCCAGCCTTTTCTGCTGACACGACCGGGCCGACATTCTTGTCGCCGGACGGTGTGATCATCGGCGTCGCGACGAGCGGCATGTGGATGGTGGTGAAGGTGATTCCGTCGGACAGTGTTTCCGCTGCCGCCACGTCGGCGAACGCGTCGAGTGCAGCCTTGCTGGCTACGTATGCAGAAAATCGCGGTGTATGTCCCTGTACCGCAGCGCTGCTGACGTTGACGATGTGTCCGAATCGGCGCGCGCGCATGTGTGGAAGCAGCGCGAGAACCAACCGCACGGCACCGAAGTAGTTGACTGCCATGGTGCGTTCGTAATCGTGCAGGCGATCGGTGGACCTGTACAAGGATCGGCGTATCGACCTGCCGGCGTTGTTGACGAGCATGTCCACGTGACCATGTTCGCTCACAATGGCTTTCACCGTCTGGTCGACCGATTCGGTGTCGGTCACATCGCACGGATAACCGTATGCATCACCGCCGTCGGCGCGAATGTCCGCCACGACGGTCTCGAGCTGTTCAGCGCCGCGTGCGAGCAGGATGACAGTGGCGCCCTTGCGGGCCGTGGACTCGGCGCTGGCCTTGCCGATACCCGACGACCCGCCGGTGATGACGATGTGGCGCCCGACCAGAGGCCCGCGAGGATCACTACGGCGTGCTCGGTTCGGGTCGAGATGCTTCTGCCAATGCTTCCAGAGGGTGTCCGCGTACGCTGCGAGTGGGGGCGGAGTAATTCCGCTGCCGCTCAACGCATTCTGCGTTGTAGTCGAGTCGAAAGTAGTCGGCAGAGTCAGATGATCGAGCATGACCGGCGGAACCCCGAACCGCGACAGCAGCGCATTGCGACCGTTGCGGAGAGCCCCCCGACGCGGGGAAACAACCGGCGCGGCGATCGCACCGGGAATTCCGATGACCTTTGCTTTCGACCCCGCCGCAGCACTGAACGCGCTGTAGACCTCGTGCATCGGTTGCGGATCAGGATTGACCAGATGGAAAACTCGCTGTCCGAGCGGGTTCCGGTGGATCAACTCGACGATGGCGGCTGCGACGTAGTCGACTGGAACCAAATTGGTGGATCCGATGTCGGGAACTGTAATGGGAAGCGTCGATGGGAGTTTGGCCAGTTCGGCGAAGAACGGGAAGAAGAAGTACGGGCCGTCGATCTTGTCGATCGCACCGGTTTCCGAGTGACCCAATACGGCTGACGGCCGGTAGACCCGCCAGTCGGTCGCCGACTCCCGAACGATCTCCTCGGACTCGAACTTGGTCCGGTGATACGCCGTCGGGAAGCCTTGTCCATTGTCGAAGTCGTTCTCGGTGAACGTTCCGGAGTAGTCTCCGGCGACGGCGATCGAGGAGATGTGGTGAAGCCTCGCGCCGGTGCGAACCGCGAGCTCGACGACGGCTCGGGTGCCGTCGACGTTGGTCGACGCTTGTTCGTCGCCGGCGGTCATGTCGTAGATGGCACCGAGGTGGACGATGTGATCGACGGTGGGCGGTGCTTCCCTCAATCCGAGTTCGGGTTCGGTGAGATCTCCGACGAGCGGGTGGATCCGATCCTTGCCGGTGAGTGCTGCGGCCTGCTGCTCGAGCTTAGCGAGCGACTGCTGCCGAACCAGGACATGTACCTCTGCGTCCGGGTCGCGCTCCAGCAGAAGTGGGATCACGTTCTGTCCGAGGAAGCCCGTACCGCCGGTAACGATGTAGTTCGCCATATCCGCCAACTTACTCCTAAGTAAGTTGTGAGGCCAGGCCTCGTGAGGTGACCGAAAGAGACATTCGCTGCGATTCGAGGTGTGGTCGGGCCTGAACGCGCACTTTTCAGCCGGTGCGCAGTTTGCAGCCGCATACAACGTGCGCGTTCGATGGAAGGTGCGCGTTCGGCCTCAAAGGTGACCGAAACAGTCATTCGGTCACCCCTACGCGGCCGTTCGGCCACCCCCGCGGCCTCCGCTAGTGCCCGATCCCGACCTTCGCGTGCACCTTCTTCATCCAGGCGGGAGCCCACCAGTTCGCCTCGCCCATTAGTTTCACCAGCGATGGGACCAGCAGCATTCTGATGATGGTGGCATCGATGATCAGTGCGAGGATCATGCCGACACCGAGGAATCTCATGATCGACAGGTCGGAGATGGTGAACGCACCGGTGACGATGATGAGGATCAGGGCCGCGGCTGTCACGATGCGTCCGGTGCGTTGGGCTCCGACGATCACTGCTTCCTCGGTCGTCGCTCCTGCGGTTCGTGCTTCGACCATCCGTGACATCAGGAAGACTTCGTAGTCGGTGGACAGCCCGAAGACGACCGCGAGGATGAGGACGACGAACGTCGCTTCGAGTGGTGCGGGTGTGATTCCGAGGAGTTCGGCACCGTGCCCTTCCTGGAATATCCAGGTCAGGACGCCGAAGGTGGCGCCGAGGCTCAGCCCGGCCATGAGTACGGCCTTGAACGGAAGAACGATCGAGCCGAATGCCAGAAACAGCAGGATCAATGTCGAGATCACCATGATCGCGATCATCGCGGGCAGCCACTTCGCGATTGCGGCGTTTCCGTCGTCGACGAGTGCGCGGTCTCCACCGACGAGAATCTCGGTGCCGTCCGGAGGCGTCATCTGGCGTAGTTCCGCGACGGCTGCGCTGGTCGACTGCTCTTCGGTTTCTCCTTCACCCGGCTCGCCGTAGGTTGCCTCGAGGACCACGAAATCGTTTGCCGATCCGGAGAATTCGACGCGTGCGATGCCGTCGACGTCGTCGGCCTGTCGGGTGACGTCGGCGATGGGAGAGCCCTGCGGTTTCTGGCCGTCGAGGCCGCGCAGTACTACGGTGGCCCCTTCGCCGGTGGAGGGAAATTCGGTGTTCAACGTCTCGACGGCAATGCGAGCGGGATCGTCCTTGGGGAGTGCGGTGTAGTCGACCTGCCCCAGAGTCACCGTGAGGATCGGCGCGGAGAGAACGAGCAGTGCCGCGATGATGACGGCGGCTACGACTCCAGGTTTGCGCATGACCCTGGTGACGACGCCACCCCAGAACTTCTGTGCACGTGCGTCGCTGCGGTCGGACGCCGTCTTGCTCCAGGTGAGGGAGTTGATGCGATGGCCGAGGATCGCGAGGAGTGCTGGAACTGCCGTCAGTGACAGGACCGCTGCCCCGAAGACAGCTGCCATCGCGCCGAATCCGAGTGATTTGACGACCGGTTGTGGGAACACGAGCATGCCTGCGAATGCGCAGATCAGCAGCAGGCCCGAGAAGATGACGGTCCGTCCTGCGGTGAGGACCGTGCGGATCGCTGCATCTGCCGGTTCGGCACCTTCGCGCATTTCCTCACGGAACCGACTGACGATGAACAGGCCGTAGTCGATCGCCAGGCCGAGTCCGAGGAGCGAGGCGACGTTGAGGGAGAACGAATTCACTTCCGTGAACGACGTCAGCGCACGCAAGATGGCGAGCGCGCTGAGGATGCTGAGGATTCCGACGAACACCGGTACCGCTGCAGCGGTAACGCCACCGAAGATGATGATCAACAGCACGAGAACGATCGGGATGGCGATGGCTTCGGAGCGCACCAGGTCGCTTTCGAGAGTCGTGCTGAACGAGATGCCTACGACCGACCCGCCGGCGAACTGCGAAGTGACGTTCGGGACTTCCAACTGCGGTAGAAGCTGGTCGAACGTGGCGAAAGTGATCCCGGAGTCGTCGCCGAGAGTGACCGTCGCGAGCGCCTTGGTGCCGTCTT
>NZ_LVCV01000636.1 GCF_001647195.1 Rhodococcus sp. EPR-157
AGCACCGCGGTGACGTCGGGGCCGATGTCGTCGATCGTCTTGCCTTCGGGCGCTGTGTAAATGGCCACGATGTCCGAAGTCTGTTGTCCGAGGTTCGCGACGAGTGCGGATACCTCGGCCGCTTCGCTGCTGGGATCGATGTAGCCGCCGTCGCTGAGCCTGTCGAACACCCCGATACCCCATATGCCGCCGAGCGCCACGACGACGACGGCGACGGCGAGTACCCATCGTTTGCGGGAAACGACGAACGAAGCCCAACGTGTCACGTTCTTCTCCGGCTCTCTCGAGTACCACTGCGATCCTGGGCGAGCCTATCGGCTCCGGTCGATTGATTTCTGTCGGTGCCGTACGTTCTAATGGGAACACACGTTCGAATGATGCCTTCCCCGCCATTCGCTCGAGCACA
>NZ_LVCV01000637.1 GCF_001647195.1 Rhodococcus sp. EPR-157
GTCGGAGATGGAACGGGTCCTGTCGGGGCGCCCCAAGCACTCCACACCCGACATCGTCGGTGACGGAGGAGACAGTCCGGCGTGGTCGCGTAAACGCGAGGTGTACGAAGGGAACGTGACGCGGTCGGCGGCTCCAACCACGCCGTACGCGGAACTGCACGCACACTCGGCCTTCAGCTTTCTCGACGGTGCCAGCCAACCCGAGGCGATGGTCGAGGAGGCGGTGCGGCTCGGGCTCGAATCGATAGCGATCACCGATCACGACGGCTTCTACGGTGTCGTGCGATTCGCAGAGGCGGCCAAGGCTCTCGGTATCGGCACTGTCTTCGGGGCCGAATTGTCGTTGGGGACGGCGAAGTCGAGAGCGGGCGAATTGGATCCGGACGGGATGCATCTGTTGGTTCTTGCGCGCGGGCAGGAGGGATACCGCAGACTGTCACGCGAAATCGCGACTGCCCACCTGGCAGGTGGGGTCAAAGGAAAGCCGCAGTACGACTTCGATGCTCTTTCGGCAGCATCGGGTGGGCACTGGCAGATTCTCACCGGCTGTCGAAAAGGCCATGTTCGACGCGCCTTACAGGTCGGTGGACCTGACGCTGTGGATGCTGCGTTGCGAGATCTGGTCGACAGGTTCGGCGCAGACCGAGTCACCGTCGAACTCACCCGTCATGGTGTGCCGGAGGACGACGAGCGCAACGACGCGCTGTTCGAGGCAGCAGTGCGGTGCTCTCTTCCCGTTGTCGCCACTACCGCGGCGCACTACGCGACGCCGGACAGTCGACGCCTGGCGATGGCAATGGCGGCTGTGCGTGCACGCAGCAGTCTTGACGAGGCCTCCGGGTGGTTGTCCCCAACGGGTGGGACGCATCTGCGATCGGGCGACGAGATGGCCGGCTTGTTTCGGCACTACCCGGGCGTCGTACGTGCTGCGGCAGAACTCGGACGTGAGTGCGCGTTCGATCTTCGGTTGATCGCCCCGCAGCTTCCGCCGTTCGATGTACCTGTCGGTCATACCGAGATCAGCTATCTCCGTATGCTCACACTCGACGGTGCCTCACGCAGATACGGCACACCGACCGAGCATCCGTCGGCCTATGCACAGATCGACTACGAGCTCGACATCATCGAGCGGTTGAACTTTCCTGGGTACTTCCTGGTCGTCCATGACATAGTCGCGTTCTGCAAGAGTAGTGACATCCTGTGTCAGGGAAGAGGATCGGCTGCGAACTCGGCGGTGTGCTACGCCATCGGGATCACCAATGTAGATCCCGTCGCGAACAATCTCCTCTTCGAGCGGTTCTTGGCACCCGAGCGTGACGGGCCTCCGGACATCGATGTCGACATCGAATCGGACAGGCGTGAAGAGGCGATTCAGCACGTGTACGAGAAGTACGGCCGTTCGTATGCTGCGCAGGTCGCAAACGTGATCACGTATCGAGGTAAGTCCTCGGTGCGTGACATGGCGCGCGCGCTCGGCTTCTCGCAGGGCCAGCAGGATGCGTGGAGCAAACAGGTCACCCGCTGGTCCAACATCGGCGATCAGGAGGGGAGTGACATACCGAAACCCGTTCTCGATCTGGCGCGGCAGATCGAGGGCTTCCCGCGGCACCTCGGTATCCACTCGGGTGGAATGGTGATCTGCGATCGTCCTATTGCCGATGTGTGCCCGGTCGAATGGGCGACCATGGCGGATCGCAGCGTGTTGCAGTGGGACAAGGACGACTGTGCTGCAGTGGGTTTGGTCAAGTTCGACATGCTCGGTCTCGGTATGTTGTCGGCTCTGCACTACATGATCGATCTGGTGGACGAGCACAAGGGAGTTCGGATCGATCTGGCGGAGATAGATTTGGGAGAGAAGGCCGTCTACGACATGTTGCAGCGCGCCGATTCGATCGGCGTGTTCCAGGTCGAGTCGCGCGCGCAGATGGCGACATTGCCGCGCCTCAAGCCGACCGAATTCTACGACTTGGTGGTCGAGGTTGCTCTGATCAGACCGGGACCCATCCAAGGCGGCTCGGTTCATCCGTACATCAAACGCCGCAATGGACTCGAGCCCGTCACGTTCGATCATCCGTCGCTGAAGAAGGCCCTCGATCGCACGCTCGGAGTGCCGCTCTTTCAAGAGCAGCTCATGCAGATGGCGATCGATGTCGCGGGTTTCAGCGCTGCCGATGCGGATCAGCTGCGTCGCGCCATGGGGTCGAAGCGTTCTCCGGAGAAGATGAACGAGCTGCGCGGCAGATTCTACGACGGTATGCGGGAGTTGCACGGAATCATCGGCGCCGCTGCCGATCGTATCTACGAAAAGTTGTCGGCATTCGCGAATTTCGGTTTTCCCGAGAGCCATTCGCAGAGCTTCGCGTCCCTCGTGTTCTACTCGTCCTGGTTCAAACTGCATCATCCCGCAGCGTTTTGCGCCGGGCTCCTGCGAGCTCAACCGATGGGGTTCTACTCTCCGCAGTCCTTGGTTGCCGATGCGCGGCGCCACGGTGTCCAGATCCATGGACCCGATGTCAATGCCAGTTCCTGGTATGCAGACCTCACCGGGGGTGGGTTCGAGATTCGGATGGGGCTGGCAGATGTGCGGAATATCGGCCAGGATCTCGCCGAACGTATCGTCGAGACTCGTATCCTCGACGGACCGTACTCGTCGTTCGTGGATCTCACCGGCAGAGTCGAGCTGTCCACGGCTCAGGCCGAATCTCTGGCAACTGCAGGAGCTCTCGGTTGCTTCGGGATCACTCGTCGGGAAGCGTTGTGGGCGGCCGGTGCCGCAGCGGGGGAACGTCCACATCTGCTTCCTGGACTCGGAGCATCGACGCGGGCGCCGGTGCTACCTGGAATGAGTGATCTGGATCTGGCATCGGCTGATGTCTGGGCAACGGGGGTATCACCCACGTCGTATCCGACTCAGTTCTTTCGCGAACAACTCGATCGGTTGGGAGTTCTTCCTGCGAATCGTCTGCTGCAGGTTCCAGACGGCGACCGGGTACTCGTCGGTGGTGCAGTGACTCATCGTCAACGACCCGCGACAGCAGGTGGCGTCACCTTCATCAACCTGGAGGACGAGACGGGAATGGTCAATGTCGTGTGCTCGGTGGGGCTGTGGGCAAAGTACCGAAAGTTGGCACTCACAGCTCCGGCCCTGCTCATTCGTGGCAAGGTGCAGAACGCCGAGGGTGCAGCAACCGTCGTCGCAGATCATCTGCAGCTCATGGATCTGAGGGTGCGTTCGAAGTCTCGGGACTTCAAGTGAACACTCACCAGGCACACTGGAGACGTGAACCTGCTCTTGCTCGCCGATACGCACGTGCCGAAGCGCGCGCGGGCCCTACCCGAACAGGTCTGGGCCGCTGTCGACGCCGCAGACGTCGTGATTCACGCAGGCGACTGGGTAGATATCGCTCTGTTCGACGAGATGCAGACTCGCGCGACGCGATTGATCGCATGCTGGGGCAACAACGACGGTGACGAACTCCGAGCACGTATGCCCGAACGCGCCGATGCCACCCTCGACGGTGTGAAGATTGCCGTTGTTCACGAAACGGGTGCCGCCGTGGGCCGCGAGAAGCGAATGGCCGCACAGTATCCGGACGTCGACGTGCTGGTGTTCGGGCACAGTCACATTCCGTGGGACAGCTTCACCGACAACGGAATTCGACTGCTCAACCCAGGTTCTCCGACCGATCGCCGCCGACAGCCATTCTGCACGTACATGACAGCGGTGATCGAGCGCGGGGACCTGCACGGTGTCGAGATCCACCGGCTTCCCGTGCGGTGAGCACCGTAGCCCAGTCGTTCGCCACTGGTCACGTGCGTGCGGTAGGGGAGCTGTCTCGGGCCTGATCGACGAGATCGTGCACGAGTCGAATGATGACATCCATGTCCGACATGACGCCGGCCCGCACTTCATCCTGTTCGGCGCGGCTGACTGGCGACGGGGAATCGGCGTCGAACGACATGACCATATCGATCTTCGCCCGCAATGCCTGCAGCGGTTCCATCAGCTCCTCACCGGCATCGGTGATCAGCTTGTTCTGACGCGCACCTGACACCGCAAGTGCCGCAAGCATCTCGTTGAAACTGTTGGCCAGCGAGGCGAGTTCGTCGTCTCCGGTCACGACGATAGGTTCGAGCTCGCCCGTTCGTGCCACCCGCTCGGTTGCATTGCGCAGCCTCTTGACCGGCCTCAGTCCGGTACGGGCAACCGCGGATCCGGCGATGCCTGCGAGCGCAACGAGAAATGCGCCGATCGAGACCAGTGCGAGTGTGAGCTTGGTGAGCAGAGGCTCGTTCGAATGGAGTGACTCGGCAACCATGAGGGTCTCGCCGGACGTGGTGCGCTTCGCGGTCAACGCGTATCCGCGCACTTCACGGAGCGATTCGCTGGCCGTTCCGTTCACGACGTTCTGTTCGGGCTCGTCGAACACACCGGCCGAATTGGTGAACGGCGTGGAGTCGGTGGTGAACGTGACGAATTCTCCATCGGACGTCACGAGCGTCGCTTTGATCGCAGGCCCATCGGGATTGCCTGCACCGAAACCGAACGCGGTGGAGGGCACTCCGGTCGTTGCACCGCTGATCAGAGCATCGGCGTTTCGCGACACCCGGTCACCCAATTGGTCCCGCAGGGCCTGCTCCGCGACCATATAGATCGCGAGCGCGCTGACCGCTACGGCGAGTGCAGCGAGACTCATCGTCAGGATTCGAATCCGACTGTGCAGTGAAAAGCTGTGGTGATAAGAAAACAATGCGGACCGTATCGATCGAAGTGTGCTGGCTGCCCTCGTTCCGGAGTAGGGCAGCGTCGGCATCGCTCCAGTATCCCTCGGTGGTACTGAGAGTGGTCTGAGAAGGCCCGCTTGTCAGTCGCCGGAGTGTTCGTGGTCGCTGGTGGCGATCGGTGCGCGGCGTGCCTGTTCGAGGACTTCGGTGGTCTGTCCACCGTGACTGCCCGGTCCGACGTGGGCTTCGGCGCGGAGCCGCTCGACCATGTGCGGATAGTGCAGCTCGAACGCCGGCCGCTCGGACCGGATCCGCGGCAACTCCGTGAAGTTGTGCCGCGGCGGCGGGCACGAGGTCGCCCACTCCAACGAGTTGCCGTAGCCCCACGGGTCATCGACGGTGACCACTTCGCCGTACCGGTAGGACTTGAACACATTCCACACGAACGGCAACGTCGACGCACCGAGCACGAACGCACCGATCGTGGAAATGATGTTGAGCGTGGTGAACCCATCCGAGGCCAGGTAGTCCGCGTAGCGACGCGGCATCCCCTCGGTGCCGAGCCAGTGCTGCACCAGGAACGTGCCGTGGAATCCGAAGAACGTCAACCAGAAGTGCCACTTGCCGAGCGTCTCGTCCAGCATCCGGCCCGTCATCTTCGGGAACCAGAAGTAGATCCCGGCGAACGTCGCGAACACCACCGTTCCGAACACCACGTAGTGGAAGTGCGCGACCACGAAGTAAGTGTCGGTGACATGGAAGTCGATCGGCGGCGAGGCCAACAGCACACCGGACAGACCACCGAAGAGGAACGTGATCAAGAACCCGATCGAGAACAACATCGGTGTCTCGAGCGTTATCTGGCCACGCCACATCGTGCCGATCCAGTTGAAGATCTTCACACCCGTCGGCACTGCGATCAGGAAGGTCATGAAGGAGAAGAACGGCAACAACACCGCACCGGTGGCATACATGTGGTGCGCCCAGACCGCGATCGAGAGCGCCGCAATGGCGATCGTCGCGTAGATCAGGGTGGTGTATCCGAACATCGGCTTACGCGAGAACACCGGGAACACTTCCGACACGATCCCGAAGAACGGCAACGCGATGATGTACACCTCGGGATGCCCGAAGAACCAGAACAGGTGCTGCCACAGGATCACTCCACCGGTGGCCGGATCGAACAGATGCGCACCCAGATGACGATCGGCCGCCAACCCCAACAACGCCGCCGTCAACAACGGGAACGCCAGCAGAATC
>NZ_LVCV01000638.1 GCF_001647195.1 Rhodococcus sp. EPR-157
CCCGAAATCAGCAGCACCACCGGGAGTGATGAAGCCGGCCGAGGCGATCAACGCACCGAACAGGTACAGCCAGTACGAGAACGCGTTCAACCGCGGGAACGCCACATCCGGGGCACCGATCTGCAGCGGAAGAATGTAGTTCGCGAACCCGAACACGATCGGCGTCGCATACAGCAACAACATGACCGTGCCGTGCATCGTGAACAGCTGGTTGTACTGCTCGTTCGACAGAAACTGCATCCCCGGCACAGCCAGCTCCGCGCGCATCAGCAACGCCATCAACCCACCGATGAGGAAGAACGCAATAGACGTTGTGATGTACATGATCCCCAACATCTTGGGATCAGTCGTCGTCACCGCCTTGTGAAGAAAAGAACCCTTCGGTCCCATCCGCGGCGGAAAAGGTCTCGCCGCTGCAACAGCGGGAGTCGGCCTAGGCGCTAGGGCAGTCACTGATCCTCCTGGGGATGCGGTGGGGACATCGTAAACCGGAGAAGGCTCGAGTTACTACCTTTGGTCGTAGATTGCGGCGGTTTCACCGACCCGACGCCTTTCAGCCCTGCCGTTCGAGAAACCGAGCGGCAGGGCCGAAGAGTGCGAGCGGGATCAGTTGCCGAATGCGCAGAACTGGCCGGACGAGAGATTCAGAGCGAGCGACCATTGCCCGACGCAGTCGACACCGGCGGCTTCGGCGGTCGCGCCCGACCCCCAGCCCGCGATGGCGATGGTGGTATCTGCGTTGTCGGCCCACGAGTGTGCGATGCCTCCGCCCAGTGCACCGGCGTACGCAGTACCACCCGCGCGCGACGCGCCGAGAGCAGTTCCGTAGCCCGTTGCGAGAGTCGAGGTGTTGCCCGCACCCTCGGCGACGCTGACGGCGGTGCCGCTGTCGGTGGCGGTGGCACTTGCACGTGCCGCGTCGGCCGCAGTGGCGCCGCAGCTCGCCGTCCCGTCGACCTGAATGTCGTTTGCCGACGGAGGGGACACGCAGGATACCGGCGCGGCCGAGGCAACGCCTGTCCCGAGGATGCCGGCAGTTGCGATACCGCTGCCGATGACGAAAAGCGCTGCGGTGCGGGTGATTCGACTACCGATGCGGTGGAAGGAGCCATCCTGGGCGGAGCGGACGAGCGTGGAGAACGAGGGCGAAGCGGAGAACAACAGGGGGCTCCTTCAGGGAAACGAATTGTGTCGGTGCGGCACACCGTACCCCGGTTCCGACCGGAGGTCATCAGTGAATCTTCCCTATAGATGTAACAATTCGACGTTCCCACGTCACAGCTCCTCCTCGGGCACCCAGTTGCTCTAGCATCTCCGAAGATGAAGCGCTGTCTGATTGCCGCACTGGCCGGGATCTTCCTTTTTCTCGCGGGTTGTAGTGGTTCGAACGGCACCGCCGACGCGCCTGCCGTCGACTCGTCGATGCCGGCCTCGGGTATGGAATTCTCTCCCGAGGCCGGGAGTGTCGTCCGCGATCAGGCTCCGCAGCCTGCGGAGCGCAAAGAGGTTGTGACAGGCCAGATCTATGTGACCGCCGCCGATCCCGTGCAGGCCGCACGCGATGCAGTCGGCATCGTGGAGACGGCAGGCGGGCGCATCGACAATCGCACCGAGAATCCGGAGACCGACAATTCGCCCGCGAGCAGTTCCCTCACCGCCCGCATTCCGGCCTCCGAACTCACCGGAACCGTCTACCGCATCGAAGCGCTCGGCAAGGTCACCAGCGTCAGCATCAGCCGCGACGATGTCACGATGCAGTACCAGGATCTCGATGCTCGCATCGCGGCGCTGCAGTCCTCGGTCGATCGGCTGCGAGCCCTCATCGCAGGCGCCACCAACACCGCGGACCTGATCGAGGCGGAGTCGGCGCTGTCCAGCAGACAGGGTGAGCTCGACAGTCTGACGTCCCAGAAGAACTACTTGGCCGATCAGGTGGATTTGTCCACCATCACTGTGCAATTCAGTACCGACGACGTGACGCCGTCTCCTGGCCCCGACAGCTTCTTGGACGGCCTGGTGGCGGGGTGGAACTCGTTGCTGGATGCACTCCGAGGCAGCGTCGTCGCACTCGGGCGCGCCATCCCGTGGGTCGGTGCGCTCGTGATCGGTGCCGGGCTGGTGTACGGCGTCGTTCGTATCGTACGAGCAAGGACGCACCCGACGTCCAGCGCACCGGCTCGCGGGCTGGACGAAGCGGACGAAGCAGGGGAACCGAACGAGGCCAAGGATGCACAGGCCTAGACGCTGCCCTCGAATCCGTGCTGACGCCACGCCTCGTACATCACGACGGCTGCAGCGTTGGCGAGGTTGAGGGAACGTCGACCCGGGATCATCGGGATGCGCAATTTGTCGGTGACGCGTGGATCGTTCAACACGTTCTCGGGCAAGCCGGTGGGTTCCGGCCCGAAGAGCAGAACGTCGCCGGGGAGGTAGTTCACGTCCGTGTGGAACCGCGTCGAGTGTGCCGTGTAAGCGAACACACGATCGGGTTCGAGCGCGTCCCATGCCGCCGACAGATTCTCGTGCACCGTCACCGACGCCAGGTCGTGGTAGTCCAGCCCTGCACGCTTGAGTTTCGGTTCGGACATGTCGAAGCCGAGCGGGCCGACCAGGTGGAGCTCGCACCCGGTACCTGCGACGAGGCGGATGGCGTTGCCGGTGTTCTGCGGAATCCGGGGCTCGAAGAACATGAGTCGAAACACCCGGCTCACTCTGCCATCACCGCCGAAGGAAGGATGGTGCAGGTGGACGACGAACAGATTGTCGGCGAGGATTTCTCCGACGCCCAGCTCGACCAGCAGCAGTGGAGCGGGCGCAATTACGTGGCGTGCAACTTCCGTGACGCCGACCTCAGTGGTGTGAAGACGACGTCCGTAGTGTTCACCGAATGTGACTTCACCGGGACGGATCTCACCGAATCGGTCCACGTCGACTCGGCATTCAGGTCGTGCACGTTCACCCGGACGAATCTTCAGCACAGCGTTTTTCGCCGGTCCACGTTCATCGGGTCCACCTTCGACGACTGCCGTATGCGGCCGGCGACATACGACGAGGTCGACTTCACGCTCGTCGGAATAGGGGGCGCGGACCTCCGTGGAGTAGACCTGAGCGGCTGTCGGATGGTCGAGGCGAATCTGGTGGACACCGACCTCCGCAAGTCCGTGTTGACATCGGTCGATCTGTCCGGTGCCCGGGCCACCGGAGCGAGACTCGACAACGCGGACCTGCGTGGCGCGCGTGCCGACGTGAACCTGTGGGTCGCCGCATCCCTCACCGGAGCGAAGATCGAGCTGACCCAGGCGGTGGCGTACGCGCAGGCGCACGGGCTGTTCGTCGAGGGTTGACGAACCTGTCGCGATGCCGCCCTGGAACAATGTCGATGTGACTGCAACGATTCTGGACGGCAAAGCCACCCGTGACGAGATCTTCGTCGACCTGACCCGGCGAGTGGAGACACTGCGCGCCAGCGGCATCGTTCCGGGATTGGGGACCGTGCTGGTCGGCGATGACCCGGGTTCGGCCGCGTACGTGCGTGGCAAGCACAACGACTGCGCGAAGGTCGGGATCACTTCGATCCGACGCGACCTTCCAGCCGATATCAGCCAGGCCGATCTGGACGCCGTCATCGACGATCTCAATGCGGATCCAGCGTGCACCGGCTACATCGTGCAGTTGCCGCTACCGAAGCACCTCGACGAGAATGCTGCGCTCGAACGCATCGACCCCGACAAGGACGCCGACGGCTTGCACCCCATCAACCTCGGCCGGTTGGTGTTGGGTAAAGACGCTGCGCTCCCGTGCACTCCGCGTGGAATCGTCCACCTGCTGCGGCGCTACGACGTCGCGATCGCCGGCGCTCATGCCGTGGTCATCGGCCGCGGTGTCACCGTGGGGCGCCCGATCGGTCCTCTGCTGACTCGCAAATCCGAGAATGCGACCGTCACGCTGTGTCATACGGGCACCACAGACCTGGCCGCCGAGGTGAAACGCGCGGACATCGTCATCGCGGCGGCAGGAGTGCCGGGAATCGTCACAGCTGACATGGTCAAGCCGGGCGCGGCCGTTCTCGACGTGGGAGTCACCCGAACGGACGACGGTTTGCGCGGGGACGTTGCGGCGGATGTCGCGGACGTCGCTGGGTTCCTCTCACCCAATCCTGGAGGCGTCGGACCACTCACCCGCGCTTTCCTACTCGCAAACGTGGTGGAGCGAGCGGAACGGGATCTGCTGGCGCGGACTGCGGTCTGATCCGATGCGAAATCAGATCCGCAAGAACCTGCCCCTGCTGGCCGTACTCGTCGTTATCGCAGGGGCGTTGGTTCTCGTTGTTGCGGATCGGTGGCGCCGTGGATCGTTCGTTCTCGGGATTGCGACGATCCTGGCCGCGGGATTTCGGTTGTGTCTGCCCGAGAATCGCGTCGGCCTGCTGGCGGTGCGCGGGCGCGCCTTCGACGTGTCGGCGCTGGCGCTGGTGGGTGGCGCCATCGTCTTTCTGTCGTCGTCGATCGACCCGCTCGGCACGGATTGATCGAACGTACGTGTCAGACGGTCCGCTCTACACGAGCGGACCGGGCGTGCGCCATCGTCTCGCCGAGAAGGGCAGCCACCGCTCCGGCCTCGGTGAGAAAACCGTCGTGACCGTCTCTGGACTGAATGACTTCGAGACCGCGGCATTCGGGTAGGCCCCGAGCGATCTCCTTCTGTTGTCTCAGCGGATACAGCCGATCGGAGTCGACTCCGCCGACGATGGTGGGCACGGTTGCCAGCGCGAGTGCTGCGTCGATACCGCCCCGCCCTCGTCCGATGTCGTGTCTGTTCATCGCTTCGCTCAGCAGGACGTACGTGCTGGCGTCGAATCGGTCGGCCAGTTTGGTTGCCTGATGCTGCAGGTAGCTCTCGATTGCGTATCTGCCGCCGTTCCAGGGGTTTTCGTCCGCCTGAGCGGAGTTGGAGAACCTCAGATCCAGTTCGCTCTCGGTGCGATACGTCAGGTGCGCGATGCGTCGAGCAATTTTCAGTCCGGTTCGGGGAGTTCGGCCGGTTCCGTGATAATTGCCGCCCTGCCAGTCCGGATCGGAGACGATGGCGTCGATCTGGGTCGTCTGAGTACCGATCTGATCTGCCGTCGCGCGGGCACCGACGGCTAGGACGAGCGCCGCGCCCACTCGATCGGGGTGGCCGACGATCCACTCCAGGGTCCGCATTCCGCCCATCGATCCACCGACCACCGCCGCGAAGCGCTCGATCCCGAGGACGTCGGCGAGTGCAACCTCCGCCGCCACCTGGTCGCGGATGGAGATCTCCGGGAACCTGCTGCCGTAGTGCTTGCCATCGGGAGCGAGAGAGCTGGGGCCAGTGGTGCCGCCGCACCCGCCGAGGACGTTCGACGCGATGACGCACCACTCGTCCGTATCGATCGGTGCGCCGGGGCCGACCATCCCGTTCCACCAACCGGGCAGAGCATGGTCGGCATCCGCCGGACCGCTGACGTGGGAGTCTCCGGTCAGAGCATGCTCCACCAGCACGACATTGTCGCGATTCGGTGCGAGCTCGCCCCACCGCTGCACCGCGACGGTCACCTGAGGAAGCGTGGCGCCACTTTCCAATGCGAGTGGGCCGATGTCGATGTTGCCGAGCCGTCCGTCCGGCGGCGGGAATCCCGCCGCCGGACGGACGTCGTGCACAGAGCCGATGGTCAAGATGCCGCCGCTGCGAATCCGCGTTCGAGATCGGCCAGAATGTCGTCGATCCCCTCGATGCCCACGGCGAGCCTGACCAGTCTCGGAGTGACTCCCGAGGCGAGTTGCTCCTCGGGTGTCAGCTGCGAGTGAGTCGTCGACGCGGGGTGGATGACCAGTGAACGCACATCACCGATGTTAGCCACATGACTGTGCAGGCTCAGTGCGTCGACGAACTTCTTGCCTGCGTCGACTCCGCCCGTCAATTCGAAGGCAATGATCGCGCCCTGTCCCTTGGGCGCGAGCTCCTGCCCGCGCTGGTACCACGGCGACGACTTCAGGCCTGCGTAGTTGATGGATTCGACGTCGGCACGAGCTTCGAGGAACGCCGCGACCTTCTGCGCATTCTCGACGTGTCGTTCCATCCGCAGGCTGAGTGTTTCCAGGCCCTGGCTGATCAGGAACGCGTTGAACGGAGACACCGCTGCGCCGATGTCGCGCAGCAACTGGACCCGTGCCTTGAGCGCGAACGCAGGCGCGCCCAGGTCGGCGAACACCACACCGTGGTAACTCGGGTCCGGGGTGGTGAAGTTCGAGTGGCGCCCTTGCGTCCAGTCGAAGGTGCCACCGTCGACGATGACTCCTGCGATCGCGGTGCCATGCCCACCGAGGTACTTGGTAGCCGAATGCACCACGATGTCGGCGCCGTGCGCGAGCGGTTGGATCAGGTACGGGGTAGCGACCGTGTTGTCGACGATGAGCGGAATTCCCTGCTCGTGCGCGACCGCCGAGATGCCGGGGATATCGAAGACGTCGTTCTTCGGATTCGAGATCGTTTCGCCGTAGAACGCCTTCGTATTCGGCTTGATCGCGGCCCGCCACTGCTCGAGATCGTCGGGATCCTCGACGAACGTGACCTCGATGCCCAGCTTGGGAAGGGTGTAGTGGAAGAGATTGTAGGTTCCGCCGTACAACCGCGGGCTCGACACGATGTGATCGCCGGCTTCGGCGAGGTTGAGGATCGCAAAGGTCTCCGCCGCTTGCCCCGACGCCACCAGAAGCGCCGCGACGCCGCCCTCGAGCGCCGCGATGCGCTGCTCGACGACGTCCTGCGTCGGGTTGATGATCCGGGTGTAGATGTTGCCGGGCTCGGCAAGCCCGAACAGAGCAGCAGCGTGATCGGTGTTGTCGAACGTGTACGACGTGGTCTGATAGATCGGGAGCGCGCGCGCCTTGGTGGCGCCGTCGGGAGTCTGCCCGGTATGAATCTGTTTGGTTTCGAAGCTCCACGATGCGGTGGGATCTTCGATGGGGGTGCCTGTTGCGTCTACGACGTCAGGGGTGCTGTCGGTCATGGTGTTGATAACTCCGTCTTCGAAGAATGTGTCAGGGTTCGAATCGGCTCTCGGCGGGAAAGCCGGGGCGGGATGTATCGAGACAACAACACATGGGGGACCTCCTCCTCGGGCACGCCGCATTCCGGCGTGCTCCGTCAGTGGGTCCGCCGACGAAAGAAACCAATTCGAGCGGACCCGCGCTTGTTCTCCGGCTACACGTTCTCGTGTAGCCGACTAACCCGGTCGTTCACCCGGGGCACCCCACCGCGGTTGGAGGGTTGCCGGCCAGCAAGCCGGGGCTCGATGCTGGCACTCATGACCTGGCGTGAATCCTAGCGGGGACGGGTAGATCAGGAAACAACGACACCACCGGTAGTCGCCTCGGCGCTGTGACCTGCAGTGGAATGGTCATCCTTCGGCGGCATCGAGTGAGGTGAGGACAATCACCGTCGATCTGTCCGAAATCCACGTGGATCCGGGATGACAATCGATCCGAGGGACGTTCCCTACTGGGTTCGTCCCTTTTTCATGCCCCGACTTAGACAAGGTTGTTCTGCTGTGACTGTCACCGATTCGGCTTTCGCCAAGAATGTCAGCGCTGTGCGCGACAGGGTGTCGAACGGGCCGAGCGCCAGTCACAGACCGCTCTCGACCCGCAGGCGTCTGGCCATGCTGGCGCTGTCGATCGGCGGCTTCGGAATCGGTACCACCGAATTTGCATCGATGGGGCTGCTACCGGACGTCGCGCAGACGATGGGCATCTCGGAGCCGTCCGCCGGACACATGATTTCGGCGTATGCGCTCGGTGTGGTCGTCGGTGCGCCTGCGATCGCCACACTCGCCGCGCGAGTTCCGCGGCGAGCGTTGCTCATCGTGCTGATGGTGGCGTTCACGCTCGGCAACCTCGGCACAGTGTTCGCACCGAGCTTCGGTGAGCTGGTGGCATCGAGATTCGTCGCCGGTCTGCCGCACGGCGCGTACTTCGGGATCGCGGCTCTCGTAGCTGCACATCTGGCCGAGCCCGGCAAACGCGCCAAAGCCGTTGCCATGGTCATGATGGGTCTGTCGATTGCCAATGTCGTCGGTGTACCGATCGCAACGTGGCTCGGTCAGGCGCTCGGGTGGCGAAGTGCCTTCGCCGTCGTCGCCGTGATCGGCGCGCTCACCGTGGCTGCGCTGATCGTGTGGATGCCTCGTCTCGACGGAATGCCCACGACCAATCCGATCACCGAACTCGGGGCCCTGCGTCGCGGGCAGGTGTGGATGACGTTGTTCGTCGGCATGGTGGGCTTCGGCGGCATGTTCGCGGTCTACACCTACATTGCCTCGACGCTCACCGACGTCGCAGGTCTGGCCCGTGCGCTCGTGCCCGTCGCGTTGATGATCTACGGCCTCGGCATGGTCGCGGGCAACTACGTCGGCGGGTGGCTGGCCGATCGCTATCAGTTGCGGGGAACATTCGTCGGTCTGGCCTCGATGGCCGCGTTCCTCGCGATGTTCGTGATCGCAGCGCACAATCCGGTCAGTGCGTTGATTCTGGTGTTCCTGATCGGTGCTTCAGGGTCGTCGGTGATCCCTGGATTGCAGACCAGATTGATGGATGTCGCCGATGACGCCCAGACGCTGGCGGCGTCGCTCAACCACGCGGCGTTCAACCTCGCCAACGCCATCGGCGCAGCGCTCGGCGGCGCGGTCATCGCTGCAGGATTCGGCTACACGGCTCCGGCCGCGGTCGGTGCGGTCCTGGCGGTAGCCGGCCTCGCTGTCCTTTCGACCGCGATGTGGATGCAGCGCCGAGCCGACGCGAACGCTGCAGGACACCGCTCGACCTCCCGCCCGTCCGCCGAGATCGAAGTTATGCCGCGAATGTCGTCCGATTCGACGCACAACCTCGATTTCGGCGAATGTGTCTAGCCTGTGGTGGCTGCGCCGTCGCCCGCAAGGGTGCTCGCGAACGCGGGAGTCAGCTTGTCGATCACGTAGGGAAGGCTGAGCACGCTGGTGAAGTAGATCGCGCCCGCGGTGACCCCGTCGGTGAAGACGAGCTTGTTGTCCTTGACCGCGTCCAGGTTCTGGTAAACCGGCTCCTGTTCGAGAGCAGTGCGATCCGCCGGTGATTCGGTACCCCACAGCAGCACGTCCGCAGAATTGAGAACCGACAGGTTTTCACGCGGGATGTTTGCCTGCCCGCCGCCCTCGGGCGGTGCGAACGCGTCGATCTCCGACGGAACTACGAAGCCCAGATCGGTCATGAAATCGGTGCTGAGCCCATCCTGGTACGCGATCGCTGCGCCGTCGTAGAACGCGTTCTGCAGGAAGACGGCCTTCGTCCCGACGAACTCGGGATGCTCGGTCTTTGCTGCGGCGAACTGCTCGTCGATACTCGCAATGAGATCTTCTACTTCCTCCTTCTTGCCGAGCGCGGTACCGATGTTCGTGGCTTGTACATCCCACGGCTCGAAGAATCCGGTGTAGTCACCGGAATGGGCGAGTGTCGGCGCGATGTCGCTCAGGGTGGTGTAGCTCTCTTCGTCCATGCCGGCGTTGGTGCCGATGATCAGATCCGGGTCGAGAGCCGCGATTCGCTCGTACTGGAATCCGTCGTCGGCGCTGAGCACCTCGGGTGTCGCATCGCCCAGTGCTTCCTGTGCCCACGGCCACGTCGCGTACGGCTGTTCGCCGTACCACTCGGTGACCCCGACCGGCTTCACACCGAGGGCGAGCAGGGTGTCCTGCTCGGTGTATCCGACGACGACGACGCGCGTCGGTTCGGCGTCGATGGTGGTCTCGCCGAACGCGTGCTCGACGGTGACGGGGAAGGCGCCGCCCGAACCGGTGTCGCTACCGGAGTCGGCAGTGTCGTCGGACGAGTTGGAGCAGGCAGAGAGGAGCAAAGCCGCCGCAACGGCTACGGCTGCGTACCGAGACGATCGCGTGGTTCCGACCATGAAGGGCCCTTTCGAGGAGAGTGTGGGCGGAGCCTGCGTCTCCCGCAGGCTCCGCCCCGTCCGGCTTAGGGTAGCCGACCCTCATTCATTCTCGTGGAGCTACCTTTACGTGGTCGCGACGTGGTCCGATCAGCTCGGATCCAAGTCGTACACGGTCGTCGATCCGATGGTCTGTGCGGTGAAATTGGCTTCGACCCAGGCCAAGATCTCCGAGTTACTCCCCGGCGCACCCATACCGCCGGCGATGTAGTACCCGATATCTCCCGCGGCCACCCAGTCTTGGAACTGCTGCATCGTCGGAGCGGGGTCGCCGCTCCACCCTCCGATGGCCATGATTGCGGTTCCCGAGGCAACTTCGATCTCGGCGGCCGACATGGATCCGGCTGTCGCCGCCGCCCAGCGGTTGTCGGCGTTCTGCAGAAGCGACACGAGTTCGGGATCGGTGGCGCCCATGCTTCCGGGTGCGCCCATGCTTCCCGGTCTGCCCATGCTTCCGGGTGCGCCCATGCTTCCGGTGGGCGGCGCAGCTGCATCCGATGCGTCCGAACCGTTTCCGCCCGTCGGAGCCGACGGCATTCCTCCTGGACCGCCCATGCCGCCCATGCCGCCCCTCTCTTCACTGCCTGCAGGTCCGACGCTGGGGACCGGCCCGGTGTGCGAAGTCCCTACGGTGGCCACGGCATAGGCGCCGGTAGCTCCGAGGCCGGCAAGAACCGCTAGCGTCACCACGGCGACCGTCAGCTTCCGGACCCGGTCGACGGCCAGCAGCGCGAGACCGACAGCCGCCGCAATCGCTGCGACAAGAACGATCCACTTCAACGCGGGAAGCCAGGTCGAGTTGCGGTTCAACAGCACCCATCCGGATATTCCTGCAGCGAGGACGATCGACGACAACCCGAGACGAGCCCACAGTCGATCGCGTTCGATCCATAGTGCGTAGGCGCCGGTGCCGACCAATCCTGCGATCGAGGGGGCGAGTGCGACGGTGTAGTACTCGTGGACGATTCCCGACATGTAACTGAAGATCAGCCCGGTGACGAGGAACCAACCACCCCAGAGGATCAGTGACGCGCGAATCAGGTCGGTACGTGGGGCTTTGCCGCGGGCGATGAATCTAAGAACCAGTGCGATCAGTGCCGCTGGAATCAACCACGCGATCTGGAACCCCATTTCGCCGCTGAACAGGCGATCGAGACCCGTCGAACTGCCGAAGCCCGGTATGCCGCCGCCACCGCCGGGACCTCCCATGCCGCTGGGCATGCCCCCGGGCATCGTGCCGCCGGGCATACCACTCGGCATACCACTCGGCATGCCTCCGGTCATGTCGCTTCCTGATGCGCCGCCTCCGAGGCTCTGGCCGAAGATGCGTCCGAGCCCGTTGTAGCCGAGGACGAGATCCATGACGGTGTTGTCCGTCGAGCCGCCGATGTACGGGCGCGAATCGACGGGCCACACGATGGTGGCCACAACCCACCATCCAGCCGATACCACCAGTGCTGCTGCCGCACCGAGCAGATGCACCAGTCGCGGGATCAGTCGAGACCGACCGGCAACGAGGTAGACCAGGCCGAATGCAGGCAGCACGAGCAGGCCTTGCATCATCTTGGTCAGAAATGCGAATCCGAGTGCCACGCCTGCGAGTGCAAGCCATCCTGCGGCGCGTCGCCCGATGTCGGTGCCGATCGCGCGGATCACGAAGTAGCCGCCCAGTGTCATGAGCAGGGTGAGCAGAGCATCGGGATTGCTGTAGCGGAACATCAGCACGGCGGACGGAGTCAGAGCCAATACCGCTCCGGCGAGCAGTCCGGCGCCGGGAGAGCTCACGCGTTTGACCGCGGCATACACCAGAGCTACGGCTCCGACGCCCATCAGTGCCTGCGGCACCAGGACAGCTGCGCTCGAGAATCCGAAGATTCGCACGGACAGCGCCATCACCCAGATCGACGCGGGTGGCTTGTCGACGGTGATGAAGTTCGACGAGTCCAGAGACGCGAAGAACATGGCCTTCCAGTTCTGTGATCCGGCCTGAGCTGCCGCCGCATAGAAGGTGTTGGCGTATTCGTTGATCGTCAGATTCCACAGGTAGAGAACTGCCGTTGCGATCAGCAAGGCGGCGAGACCGAGTCGATACTTGTTGCGCGCCAACGGCCGCGGACTCTCTTCGGCCTGTGAGTGGTCGGTGTCCACTTGAGTCATTACAGTCTTCTCCCTCGTTGCGTCCGCACGAGCGTGTAGGGGAAACCGTGGGATCGGCTGGGCGCAGGCTGTGATGTTGCTGGGAGCTGCCCCGAGGATCTTCACCGAACCTCCACAATTCCTGTCCGACTCCTCCATGGGCTCCCTCTAGGGTCAGATGCATGAACCGCACCGTTCTTGTCGTCGACGACGAACCGACGATCTCCGACGCCGTCGCCGCGCGCCTACGCGGCGAGGGCTTCGACGTGGTCACCGCGTCCGACGGACCTTCGGCCGTCGAGGTGTGCGGCCGCGTTCGGCCCGACGTCGTGGTGCTCGACGTCATGCTGCCCGGTTTCGACGGCTTGGAAGTCTGCCGTCGGATTCAAGCCGACCGCGCTGTCCCGGTGCTGATGCTGACGGCCAAGTCCGACGAGACCGACATGCTGGTCGGCCTCGGCGTCGGTGCCGACGACTACCTGTCCAAGCCGTTCAGCATGCGAGAACTAGTCGCACGCGTACACGCTCTGGTGCGGCGAGCGGATCGCAGCGCTCTGCTCGAATCGTCCTCGACGAAGCTCGGTGTCATCACGATCGATCATCACGCTCGGCGAGTATCCGGCATCGATGGCGAAATACATCTGACTAGAACCGAATTCGACATCCTGCTCTACTTGTCTGGTCGTCCGGGGGCGGCCGTCGCCCGCGAGACTCTATTGGCCGAGCTCTGGGGATGGCAGGATTCGGCGAGCAGTCGAACGGTCGACAGTCACGTGAAAGCGTTGCGACGCAAAATTGGTGGCGACTTGATCCGCACGGTACACGGAGTCGGCTATGCGCTGGATGTGCCGCGGTGAGGCTCTCCGACGCGGTGCGCAAGCTTCCTCGCCCTCTCGACCCGCTCGGGTCGTTCAAGCTCAAGGTGTCGCTGATCGTGGGCATCGTGCTCGTGGTCGCCAGCGTCGTGGTCTGGATCGGCGCAGGCTGGCAGTTCCGGTACTCCCTGCTCGCCGCGCTGGTCATGTCGTTGACTGCGACGCAGGTACTTGCGCACGGCATGACCTCACCGCTACGGGAAATGACGTCGGCCGCGAAAGCGATGGCGAGAGGGGACTATTCGACGCGGGTTCGTGCCACCTCCCGCGACGAAATCGGCCAACTCGCCGAGGCGTTCAACACCATGGCCACCGATCTGGAGGCGGCCGATACATATCGGCGTGAACTGATCGGCAACGTCTCGCACGAACTCAAGACACCGATCGCCGCGCTCCGGGCCGTTCTGGAGAACATGGTGGACGGCGTCACCGAACCCGAACCGGACACTCTCGCAATTGCGCTGAAGCAGACGGAAAAGCTCGGGGATCTGGTGACCGAACTGCTGGACCTGTCACGATTGGAAGGGGGAGTGCTCCCGCTGCGTCCCGAACGCTTCGGGGTTCGCGGATTCCTCGAAGCGGTCACCTCGGAGCATCAGTGCGTCCGAATCGACGTGCAGCCACCGCATCTCGAGGTGTCGGCAGATCGGTCCAGGCTCACTCAGGTCGTCACCAACCTCATCGACAATGCCGTCCGGCACGCCCCGCGAGGCAGCGAAGTGACTATGTCGGCGTATTCCGTAGCGGGCGGAATGCGACTGGAAGTTGTCGATGATGGTCCCGGAATTGCTCGTGCAGAACACTTCTCGGTGTTCGATCGGTTCACTCGCGGCGGCGCAGTGGACGGCGGTACCGGTCTCGGGCTTGCCATCGCCAGGTGGGCAACCGAGCTGCATGGCGGCACGATAGAGGTGCTGGACCGGACCCCGGGTTGCCATATCCGGGTGCAGATCCCGCACTCTTAGATCCTCGACGCTTTCCTTCGACGCACGCTTGCGTGACGTCGGTCCTTGCCCTGCCCGAAACACAGTCCTGCCCGGAAGACGTGTCGGTCCGAATCCGGCCGAGACGATACTCATAGAGAGGTTCATCGATGAGCGCCACTGAAAAGGCTGTCGCCGAAAGTCCCGCACCGTCCGATCGTCCCGCACCGTCCGATAGTCCCGTACCGGCCGTGAGTCTGAAAGTGCCTGTCCAGCAGCACCGCTGTTCACCCTGGCCTGCCAGGGTCTGGCCAGTTGTGCGTCATGCTGCCGCTCCCCGGCATGCATTGTTCGGAGCGCTGTTGGCGGGTGTCGTCGGCTCGGTCATGCTGTCCGGCACCGGCATCGGCTATCCGATCACTGTGGTGGCGATCCTCGCGGCGGTGGCGTGCGTTCGCCCGGAACGAACGACGACGTGGCACGCTGCCGGGGCGCTGACGGTCCTCGCACTCAGTTCGGTTGCCGTGTTCCGATCGGCCGGGTGGTTGGTGACGATGTCCATGTGGTTGGCGGTGTTCGTCGCAGGCGCAGTGCTGTCGGGTTCGTGGACCTGGAGGGGAACAGCGCTCGGGGTGATGACTCCGGTGTTGGTCATGTACAGAACGGTGCGTTGGACCTCCCACGGGATCCGGCGCCTGGACACGGGTCGGGTGCATTTCGGCCGGGTCGCAGCGGTGGCGGTCGTCACCATCGTGGTTGTCGGAGTCTTCGCTGCGCTGTTCGCCGGCGCCGATCCCGCGTTCGGAAGGCTCGTCGACGAGGTCGCACCGGAATGGGATCCAGGTGTGGCCGCAGCACGAGTCATGGTCTTTCTGCTGGTGGCCGGTGGAGTGCTCGCCGCGTCGTACGTCGTGGTCAATCGTCCACGGTTCGACAGGTTGGCTCGGCCGTCGTCGAGGTCGATTCGGCTGTGGGAGTGGGGCGTTCCGCTGGCGGCACTCGTCGCTGTGTTCGCAGGATTCGTAGGCGTGCAGATCGGCTCGTTGTTCGGCGGCCAAAGTCACGTGTTGGTCACCGACGGGCTCACGAACGCCGAGTACGCCCGCCAAGGATTCTGGCAACTGCTCGCGGTGACGGCTTTGACGTTGCTCGTGATCGCGATCGTCATCGGGAAGGCGTCGAGAGCCTCTGTGGTCGATCGCGCGGCGCTGCGGATCTTGCTGGGTCTGCTGTGCACCTTGTCGCTCGTCGTGGTGGCGTCTGCGCTTCATCGGATGTCCCTGTACGAACAGCAGTACGGATACACGACCCTGCGGTTGTTCGTGACCGCGGTCGAACTGTGGCTCGGTTCGGTGTTTCTGCTCGTCATGGCGACGGGACTGAAAATGTCGGGACGATGGCTCCCGCGAGCGGTGGGCGCGGGTGCGGTGCTGACCGTTCTAGGTCTGGCGGTTCTCAACCCCGACGCCTATATCGCGCGGCACAATGTGGAGCGATTCGAGACCACCGGGAAGATCGACACACGGTATCTGTCGCGATTGTCCAGCGATGCGGCACCCGAACTCGATCGACTTCCCGAGCCGTACCGAAGTTGCGCACTCGGTGCAGAGGAGCCGTCGGGCAGTTGGCGGGAATGGAACGTGTCCGACGCGCGCGCATCCGAGCTACTCGAGCAGCGTCCGACGGCCACCTGTGCAGCGATGCCCTGAGAGGGTGGGTGCCCTGCGATAAGGTGAACCGGGAACGTCATCGATCGCGAGGAGAATGCCATGAGATACATCCATCTCGTCGCGGCGTACCTCCTTGTCCTGTCCCTGCTCGCCGCTGTCCCCGATTCCGCCGGCACAGCAGCCCTGTTCGGCTACGTGGTCACCGCGCTCGTCGTGACGGTCGTGGCCCTGGGAAGCCGGAAAGACCTGCTGCGTGCGGTATTCGGCGTCGCATACGGCCCTGACGGCGCGCAGCGTCTTCGCGGCGCGTTCCGCAGGCAGGAACGTCCCGACGAGGCAGGCCGTCCCATGCCTCGTGCTCCCGGTGCTCTGGTGGGGGCGCTCTGATCAGGTAACACCCGAGTTCCCCCCGGACCGTTCGTTTATCGTCAGTCCGCACTCCGGGAGTTCTCGTGTATCACCCACGTTCGTTCGTAGGCACCAGTCGTACCCTGACGGCGCTGGCGGCACTGTTCGTCGCAGCGCTGTTGCTCGTCGTGGTCGTCGTCGACGACCAGCCGACCGTCCATCTGGCTCTTCTAGGGCTTGCAGTCTCCGCCCTCGTCGTTCTCGGCGTTCTCGGTCCGTCGGCGACTATCGTTGCCAGGACACCGCGTCCGCACCCACCCGCCGAGGAACGACGCCTCCGCGGGGGATTCCGTCGCCAATACCGTCCCGACGCACCGGGGCGCCCTATGCCGAGAGCACCTGGATCGGTCTTCTGACCGGTCCCGCGACCCGAACTCCGGGCGCCGTCGCCGGTCGAGCAGATCCATTCGACCGACTACTTCCAAGAGGTGCTTCTCGTGCTCGATTTCGTCTATTACCCCGTGTCCGGAATTCTGTGGATCTGGCACACGATCTTCGGATCAGTCCTCGGCCCGGACAACGGGATCACGTGGGCGCTGGCCGTCGTGTTTCTGGTGTTCACGCTTCGGTTGGCGCTCTACAAGCCCTTTGTCCGGCAGATTCGGACACAACTCACGATGAAGAAGCTGCAACCCGAGATCAAGGCGTTGCAGAAGAAGTATCAGGGTGACCGGGCCAAGCAGGCCAGCGAGATGCAGAAGCTCCAGAAGGAGCACGGGTTCAATCCGTTGCTCGGATGCCTTCCGCTGCTTGCGCAAGCACCGGTGTTCATCGGTCTGCTGCACGTGTTGAGATCGTTCAACCGTACGGCCACCGGGTTCGGCCAGCTCGGTATGTCTGCGCAGGACAACGCGAACACCCCGAACTACTTCTTCGGGGTGGACGATGTGCAGTCGTTTCTCGACGCTCGCCTGTTCGGTGCGCCCATTTCGGCCGCAATCAGCAGTTCACAGGACACGTTGGATTCGTTCGCCCCGTTCGGTGGAGTTCCGACGGTAGTGACCATCGCGCTGGTGGCGATTCCGTTGATGGTGATGGCAAGTGTCGCTACGCATTTCAATGCACGCGCGTCCATTGCTCGCCAGGACGACGTCGCGCGGAGCAATCCGCAGACGGCCATGATGAATCGGCTGATGCTGTGGGTGTTTCCCGTAGGTGTGCTCGTCGGCGGTCCGGTCCTGCCGATCGCGGTGCTGCTGTACTGGGTGAGCAACAACATCTGGACATACGCTCAACAGCACCTGGTGTACCGACGCATCGACGAAGAAGACGCACGCGCAGCGCACGAGGAACGTGCGTCGAAACCCGAAGTGCGGGTGACCGCTCCCAAGCCGGGAGCCAAACCGAAGCGTCGCCGGTGAACCTGCTTGCTGTGTGATGTCGGGGCTGTCGGTGCCGTCGACTACGGTGCTGTGCGTGCATATCACCGTGTCCACAGTCAATGTCAACGGAGTTCGCGCGGCTGCCAGGAAAGGGATGCTGCCGTGGTTGGAGACAACAGACGCAGATGTCGTCTGCCTGCAGGAGACGCGTGCAAACGACGGAGAGTTGACCAAGGCTCTCGCGCCGGCACTCGACGCGGGCTGGCATCTGGCGTCGGCGGAACCGTCGGCCAAGGGTCGAAACGGTGTTGCGATTCTCTCCCGTACGGCGCCGGACGCCGTGCGGGTGGGGATCGGCGCCGCGGAGTTCGAGGAATCGGGCCGCTACATCGAGGCGGACTTCGGTGACGTCACCGCGGCCAGCCTCTACCTGCCTTCGGGGGAGGTAGGCACCGAGCGTCAGG
This sequence comes from Rhodococcus sp. EPR-157, assembly GCF_001647195.1. Classification (GTDB taxonomy): domain Bacteria; phylum Actinomycetota; class Actinomycetes; order Mycobacteriales; family Mycobacteriaceae; genus Rhodococcoides. Next base: position 17,801 of record NZ_LVCV01000638.1, read on the forward strand.
ACGAGAAGGAACGATTCATGGCGGCGTTCGCGAAGTACCTCGCCAAGGTCGCCAAAGCCGCGAAGGCCGCGGATCGAGACGTCGTCGTCGGTGGGGACTGGAACATCGCTCACACCGAGAACGACCTCAAAGCGTGGAAGACCAACCGCAAGAACTCGGGGTTCCTGCCCGAGGAGCGCGCGTGGGTGTCGGCTCTCCTGGCCGAGAAGAGCCAGTGGACGGACGTGGTCCGCCACCTGCATCCCGACGTCGAGGGTCCCTACAGCTGGTGGTCGTACCGCGGCAAGGCCTTCGACAACGACGCGGGGTGGAGGATCGATTACCAACTCGCGACGCAGGCGCTCGCCGATCGTGCGAAGGACGCCGTCACCGAGCGCGCCGCGGCCTACGACCAACGCTGGTCCGATCACGCTCCGGTGACGGTCCGCTACCGCTAGAGCCTGGAAGAAAAGACGTTGCCGCGTCGTGAAAAGATCATGAGCATGTCTTCCTCTTCTCCTACCGACGCACCACAGGGACCGCGCCAGCGCGTCCTGTCCGGCATCCAGCCGACGGCGGACTCGTTCCACCTCGGCAACTACCTGGGTGCCGTGCGTCAGTGGGTGGCATTGCAGGACGACTACGACGCGTTCTACTTCATTCCGGATCTACACGCCATCACGGTGCCGCAGGATCCCAAAGCGCTCCGGCATCGCACCAGGATCGCGGCAGCGCAGCTCCTGGCCGTCGGTATCGACCCGAAGCGTTCGACGCTGTTCGTGCAAAGTCAGGTCCCCGAGCACGCTCAGCTCGCGTGGGTTCTCAACTGCATCACCGGTTTCGGCGAAGCCGGACGTATGACCCAGTTCAAGGACAAATCTGCCAAGCAAGGGCGCGACCAGACGTCGGTCGGTCTGTTCACCTATCCGGTTCTGCAGGCCGCCGACATCCTGCTCTACCGGCCCAACCTTGTGCCGGTCGGTGAGGATCAACGTCAGCACCTCGAGTTGACCCGCGATCTTGCGCAGCGATTCAACACCAGATTCAAGAAGACATTCGTCGTTCCGGACGCACACATCATCAAGGGCACTGCCAAGATCTACGACCTGCAGGAGCCCGCGTCGAAGATGAGCAAGTCCGGCTCCAACCCGGCCGGCATCGTGAACTTGCTCGACGACCCCAAGGTGACGGCGAAAAAGTTCAGGTCGGCGGTCACCGACAACGAACGTGACATCGTGTTCGATCCGGCCAACAAGCCGGGCGTCAGCAATCTTCTCGTGATCCAGTCCGCGCTGTCGGATCGGTCCATCGAGGACCTCGTCGCGGGATACGAGGGCAAGGGCTACGGGGACCTCAAGTCCGACACAGCAGATGTGTTGACAGAGTTCGTGACTCCGCTCAAAGCCAGCGTCGACGAGTACATGGCCGATATCCCCGAACTGGACCGCATTCTCGCCGACGGCGCGGATCGGGCGCGGGAGGTAGCGTCACGAACGTTGGCGCAGGTGTACGACCGGGTGGGGTTCTTGGCCCCGCTTCCCTGAGAACAGCTCATACTGGTTGCCGGGGGACCGACAGCAAGGGCCTACTTTTAGGAGTGATTGACGTTCCTGACTTCGGCGCAATACTGCAGGACCGTCGGCAGAAGTGGCCGTGGTTCGATCACACGGTCCGTGCCGCATCGCGGTACCAGGCACAGAAGGGCGACTATTACGCCGCGGGCATGACGTATTTCAGTGTGCTTGCATTGTTTCCGCTGCTGATGGTTGCTTTTGCCGCCGCTGGTTTCGTGTTGGCCGGGCAGCCCGAGTGGCTCGATCAGATCAGAGACCAGATCGCACAGAACGTTCCGGGAAGTCTCGGCGAGACGATCAATTCGCTGATCGACACCGCGGTGGAGTCGAGGACAAGCGTCGGCGTCCTCGGTTTGCTCGGCGCGTTGTATGCAGGTCTCGGATGGATCGCGAATCTTCGGGAGGCGCTCACCGCCATGTGGGAGTCCGTTCACGAGCGTGGCGGCTTCGTAACGACGAAGCTCAAGGATCTGGCCGCGCTCTTCGGTCTCGGTCTGGCGATGGCGTTGTCCCTCGGGCTCTCCGCGTTGAACGGCGGATCCGTCATGCAGTCTCTTCTGCGGCTGCTGAAACTGGACGAAGCACCTGGTGTCGGTGTGCTGCTGCGGATCGTCTCGGTATTGTTGGCGCTTGTCGCGACGTGGGCGGTGTTCACCTGGGTCATTTCGCGGCTTCCGCGCGAACCGGTCCCGTTCCGAAGCGCAGTCAGGGGTGGGCTGATAGCGGCCGTCGGCTTCGAGATCTTCAAGCAGATCGCGGCGATCTACCTGAGCTCCGTGACCAACGGTCCGGCCGGGGTCGTGTTCGGTCCGATCATCGGCCTGCTGGTGTTCGTGTTCACGACGTCACGATTCGTGTTGTTCGCCACCGCTTTCGCTGCGACCACTCGCGAAAGCATGGCGTTGGCGTTCGTGCCGCCACCGGAACCGGCAGTCATCACCACTCGCCTCGAAGTCAACGACGGTCCGAGTATCGGCGAAGGAATCGCGCTCGTCGGAGCAGGTGCACTTGCAGCGATCGGGTTGGGATTTCTGGGACGAAGACGCTGACCGATCAGCGCTTTCGGCTCAGCTGACGGGCCCACAGCAGCAAGCCGAGCACCACGAGTGCGCCGAAGATTCCGATTCCCACGCGGATTGCGGTGTCACCGCCGGATTCGAGTGCGGATTCGCGCTCGCTGGACCCGGACGTCGCGCTCGGGGGAGACGCAAGGGTGGGTGCAGCGGTACGCGTTCTCGTCACCTCGCCTACGGACTCGGGCTGGACCAGAGTGCCCACGCTCGTGCCTGGCGGGAGCGCGAAACCGTAGTCGAGGAGCCGAGCGGCCTGCTCCCACGGTCGGACGGGCAGGACGTCGCCCAGCATGATCGTGACGGAGAGGCGCCGACCGTCTTTGGCGGCCCCGCCGACGAACGTCTGTCGGGCGTCGTCGGTGTATCCGGTCTTACCGCCGAGTGCACCCTCGTAGTTGTAGAGAAGCTGGTTGTCGTTCGACAGAGTGAAGCCAGGACGATCCATATCGTCGGGAATGGCAGGGTCCTTCGGAAATCCGGGGAACTGCACGGTCTCGGTCGAGATGAGCTCCGCAAATGTCGGATTCTGCATGGCCGTGCGGAAG
>NZ_LVCV01000639.1 GCF_001647195.1 Rhodococcus sp. EPR-157
CTGTGCTTCGGCGTTCATCTTCGCCACCGTCCGTGCGTCGCCGCCGAGCTGAGCTGCGAGCGCATGGGCGGCGTCGTTTCCCGACGCCATCACCAGGCCCTGCATCAGCTGAAAGTTGGTGTACACGCCGCCTTTCCCGATCCCGACCGCGCTGCCTTCGGTGTTCGCGTCCTCGGCAGTAGCGATGATGGTCGTGTTCAGGTCCAGTTCCTCGAGCGCGACGAGGGCCAGCAGGATCTTGATCGTGCTCGCCGGGCGGTAGCGCCCGTGCGGGTCCTTGGCAGCGATGACGTCTCCGGAGTCGAGGTCCGAGAGAACCCAACCGGTAGCCGAGATGTCCGCCGGTAGCGGCGGTGCACCGTCAGGGGTAACCGTCCCGCACTGGCCGAGCTTCGCACCACCGACAGCGTCAGCGGGGACCGGCAGCGGCGGGGGCACCGTTTCACCGGGCGCGGGGACCTCGGACAGATCGATCGCAGGAGGTGGCGACGTCGCGAACGGACAGTCGTCGGTGTTCGGCGTCGCGAACGGTGTCGTCGTGGTTTCGGTCGGTGACTCGATCGGTTGTGCGAACGCGGGACCGGCCGTCGTGAGTAGGACAGCGGTCGTCGCGAGGGCAGCGGTCACCCGTGAAATCGTTCTCATCGCGAATCACCCTAGGTGCTGAGATGCTCGCCTACAGTCCGACCCACCGGTCGTGCGCGCACACGATCGACCCGAATCCGCGGAATTCGGACAAATACCGGTCATATCGTGCACTCGAGGTCGGCCCACGACGTCCTCTGGTACTAGTCGCTGGACGGACGGAGGAAGGGGCGCTGGATCTTCTTCCACTTCTCGTAGGTGGCGTACGCATCTCGAGTGGACTCGAGTGTCGAGGTGGCGCTGACCGGAACATCCCACCAGGACTCGGAATCCGGCGCAGCGACAAGGGGATCGGTCTCGACGTGAATGACCGTTGTGGTCTCGCTAGCCTTGGCGGCCTTGACTGCGTCGGTGAACTCGGAGCCGTTGTTCACGCGCACGACGTCTACTCCGAGGCTCGCCGCGTTCGCAGCCAGATCGACCGGCAGAATTCCACCATCGAGACGACCCTTCAACAGCCCCGTCGCTCCGCTCGCCCCGCCGTCCCCTCGGTAGCGATAGGCGGTACCGAAGCGTTGGGAGCCCAGGGATTCCGACAGCGAGCCGATGGAGGCGAACCCGTGGTTCTGCACCAGGATCATGATGATCTTGACGCCCTCCTGCACGGCGGTGACCAATTCGGTCGCCATCATGAGGTAGGAGCCGTCGCCGACCATGACGAACACGTCGCGATCGGGTTCGGCCATCTTGGCGCCGATGCCGCCGGCCACCTCGTAGCCCATGCACGAGAACCCGTATTCGACGTGATAGCCCTTGGCATCGCGAATGCGCCAGAGTTTATGCAGATCTCCCGGCATCGAACCCGCAGCGCACACCACGACATCGCGGGGATCGGAGAGTGTGTTGACCAGCCCGATGACCTGGTTCTGATTCAACGGTGCGGTGGGATCCTCGATCTCGTAGGCCGAGGACACGGTCCGGTCCCATTCGAAGGCCAGGTCCGCTGTGCGAGTGCGGTAATCGGGATTTACCTCGTAGTCGGCCAGCTCGACTGCCAGAGCGTCGAGGGCCTCACGAGCATCGGAGACGACCGAGGTGCCGCCCTGCTTGACCGAGTCGATCGACGCGACGTTGATGTTCACGAAGCGGACATTCGGGTTGTTGAACGCAGTGCGTGACGCAGACGTGAAATCGCTGTAGCGCGTTCCGATTCCGATGATCACATCGGCCTCGGTCGCGAGAGCGTTGGCTGCGGTGGTGCCGGTCGAGCCGACGGCGCCGACCGATTGCGGATGGTCGTACGGCAGTGATCCCTTTCCGGCCTGGCTCTGCCCGACCGGGATTCCCGTCGTCTCGCAGAGCGACGCGAGGGCCTCGGTGGCGCCGGAGTAGATGACGCCGCCGCCTGCGACGATCATCGGCTTCGTGGCGCTTCTGATGACCTCGGCGGCGCGTGTGATCACCGACTTCTCCGGTAGCGGGCGAGCGACGTGCCATGTGCGCGGTGCGAACAGTGACTCCGGCCAATCGAATGCCTCGGCTTGAACGTCCTGCGGGATAGCGATGGTTGCAGCTCCGGTCTCGACCGGATCGGTGAGTACGCGCATCGCGCCGAGCAGTGCACTTGGCAGCTGCTCCGGACGCCACACACGGTCGAAGTAGCGCGAGAGAGGCTTGAAGGCATCGTTGACGGTGACGTCACCGCTCGATGGGAGTTCGAGCTCCTGCAGAACGGGAGCGCTTGCCCGCGTCGCGAATGTGTCTGCGGGAAGCAGCAATACGGGTAGACGGTTGATGGTGGCGAGCGCGGCGCCGGTCAGCATGTTCGTTGCGCCCGGTCCGACACTTGCTGTGACGGCCCATGCCTGCAGTCGGTCCTTCTGCCGAGCGTAGGCGACGGCGCTGTGCACCATGGCTTGTTCGTTGCGGCCGAGGACGTAGGGGAGCTCGGGTTCGGTCCCCGCTTCAGCGGCGTCGATCTCGGCTTGCAGCAACGCCTGACCGAGGCCTGCGACGTTGCCGTGGCCGAAGATGCCGAACATGCCGGCGAAGAACTTGGTGCGGACGCCGTCGCGCTCGACGTACTGGTTGGCCAGGAACTGCACAACCGCCTGAGCGACGGTGAGGTGCACAGTGGGTTCGGTGTTCTCGGTCTTGTTCGCCGAGATCGGCGCGGTGGACACCACGGTCATGCTCCTTCGGATGCGGTGTGAAGTGGAAGACGAGAATCGACGGCCTGGTCCGCCCAGGTACCACGGATCCAGGTGTGCTCGGGATCGTCGACGATGTTCCAGGCGCGTTCTTTGCCCGGTCCGGCCATGACGTTGAGGTAGTACATGTGATAGCCCGGAGCTGCGACGGACGGGCCGTGGTAGCCGTGGGGTACGAGGACGACGTCGCCCGTGCGAACCTCTTCGAGCACCTCGATCGGGCGTTGCGGAGTGCCGTAGACGCGGTGGTAGCCGAATCCGTTACTACCGTCCGGACCTTCGGCGATCTCGAAATAGTAGATCTCTTCGAGTTCCGATTCGTTCTCGGTGTTCTCGTCGTGCTTGTGTCCCGGGTAGGACGACCAGTTTCCGCCCGGAGTGATGACCTCGCAGGCGATGAGCGAGTCGGCCTCGAACGTGTCGGCGGTGCCGAAGTTGTGCACCTGGCGGCTGCAGTTGCCTGCGCCACGGAGCTCGACGGAGATGTCGGCTGCAGGCACGTAGCGGAACGGGAGCTTCTTCTCGGCCCGTGCGCCGCACAAGGCGAACCGCCCGCCGTCGCGGCTTCCGATCGTGTACGCGGAACCCTTTCCGACATAGACGAAGTCGGACGGTCCGTCGAAGACCGAGGCGCGTCCGCGGAGGGTGAACTCGGTGCCGTCGCTGCTGACGGTCGCCGAACCGGACAGGGGTACGACCATGATCTCGTCGCCTCCCGAGTTCAGATCCGCGGATGCTCCAGGGGCGAGCGTGATTGTCCACAGGCTGGATTCGCTCCAGCCAGCAGAATCCGGCGTCACGACGACGTCGAACCCGTCCTTGCTACCCGAACCTGCTGCAATGTAGTACTCGGAGTTCATCTCTCACCTCACCATGTCGACGGCGGTACCGACGGCTGCTTCGACGTCGCCGTCCGGCGGGTAGAGCAGGGTGCGCCCGACGATCAGGCCGCGCACCGCCGGGATTTCCAGGGCCTGGGCCCAACTCGCGTACGTTTCCTCGGGCGCCGTCTGCGGATCTCCGCCGAGCAGAAGCGTCGGAAGTGTCGTGGCATCCATGACGCGTTCCATCTCGGCGACGACGGGAAGTTTCATCCACGTGTAGGCCGAGGTTGATCCGAGACCCTGGGTGATGTGGATGGACTTGATGACGGCATCGGCGCTGAGGTCGTTCGTAACCTTGCCGTCGATGCGGCTGGAGAGGAACGGCTCGACCATCGCGATGAGCTGATGGGCGGCGAGTTCGTCGATTGCCTGAGCACAGGCCGTCATCGTCCCTAGAGTGCCGGGATCGTCGAGGGCGATGCGCGTGAGCATCTTCGCGCCGTTCATCCGCGCCTTGGCGGTGGACGCCGCGGTGGCGCCGGTCATTCTGTCGTCGAATTCGAACGAAGCGCCGGCCAACCCGCCGCGGTTCATCGAGGAGAAGACGACTTTGTCCTCGAGCGCGCCGAGCAGCACCAGGTCGTCCAAGATCTCCGACGAGGCGAGAACTCCGTCGACGCCAGGGTTGGCGAGCGCCGTGCGCAGACGATCGAGGAGTTCGGTCCGGCTGTTCATGGCGGTTGCGTTGCCGCCGACCGACAGTGCGCCGCGCGCCGGGTGATCGGCTGCGACGATCATGAGCCTGCCGTTGCCTCGAATGGTCTCGCGGGTGACTCGCGTGGCCCACGCGCGGTCGATGGCTTGCGGATCGCTGGCGCGGAGTGCGGTCACGTCGGAATACGTGGCCGCGGCCGGAGAGGTCATGGCGGTGTCAGGCATTGACGGCCTCGTTGCTGGAATCTTCGGGGGCGGATTCTTCTGCGAGAGTTGCGACCTCGACAGCGGTGGGCATGGCCGTCGAGCATTCGAGACGTGAGGCGACGATCGCGCCCGCAGCATTGCCGTAGCGAAGAATCTTCTCCAGCGGCCAGCCTTCGAGGAGACCGTGGCAGAGCGATCCACCGAAACTGTCACCTGCGCCGAGACCGTTGACGACGTCGACGACATTCGGCGGGACTGTGACCGTATGGGTCCTGGTCTTGCCCATCACTCCCTTGGGGCCCATCTTGACGATCGCGAGTTCGACACCCAGATCCAGGAGGGCGTCGGCAGCCTTGTGCGGATCGGTCTCTCCGACAGCGATCTCACACTCTTCCTTGTTGCCGACGGCGACGGTGACGTGCTGGAGCGCTCGGCGGACCTGCTCGGTGGCGTCGGCTGTCGTCTCCCAGAACATCGGGCGGTAGTCGAGATCCAGAACGGTCAGCGGAGCGCGGCCACGAGCTTCCCACGCGGCGAAGTGTGCACTGCGGCTGGGCTCCTCGGACAATCCGGTGACAGTCGACCAGTACAGGCGTGCACTCTGCACGGCGTCGACGTCGATGTTCTCGGGGCGAATCTGCAGGTCCGGTGCGGAGGGCTTCCGGTAGAAGTACAGCGGGAAATCGTCCGGCGGGAAAATCTCACAGAACGTGACGGGCGTGGCGAACTGGGCATCGGTCACGACGAAGCGATTGTCGACGCCGAGGCGGGCCAATTCGGCGGAGACGTAGCGTCCGAACGGATCGTTTCCGACGCCCGAAATCAGTGCGGATCTGCAGCCGAGCCGAGCCGCGGCCACGGAGACGTTCGCTGCGCTCCCACCGAGGAACTTGCCGAACGATTCGACGTCCTCCAGGCCCACACCGGTCTGCAATGGGTAGATGTCGACGCCGCTGCGCCCGATGGCAAGGACGTCGAAGGCCGTGGTGTTCGCGTCGGCTGTGGTGGTCAAGATCGACTCCATTGGGGTGTTGGGAACGGGGGAGGAGTTGTTCGCGCGGGTCGTGGGCTGTCGGCATCCACTGTGCGCCAGTTCACACGTTCATGTCAATAGTTTGTCCTGACATTCTTACTTCAAGTCAAGGTGATGTTAGTGTTCGCCTACACTTCCGATCAAGCTGGGCGAAGACTGACGGCCCCGGAGGAGAAACGGAGCAAGCGCTGTGACTGCATCGAATGTGTCGACAGGTGAACCGCGGACGCCCAGTGCGGTAGCGACTCCGCTTTCTGTCGAGCTCGACCGAGGCAGCCCTGTTCCGTTGTACTTCCAGCTCGCCCAGGCGATCGAGGCCGCAATACTCAGTGGACATCTCGCGCCGGGCGACCGCTTCGAGAACGAACTCGCGCTCGCGAAGCGGCTGAACCTGTCGAGGCCGACCACGCGCCGGGCCATCCAGGAGCTCGTGGACAAGGGCCTCCTCGTGCGCAAGCGGGGCGTCGGCACCCAGGTCGTGCAGAGCCCGGTCCATCGTCCGGTCGAACTCACCAGCTTGTTCGACGACCTGGCTCGTGCCGGTCAGAGTCCGTCGACCAAGTTGCTCGACTATCACGTCGGGATCGCGACGGCCGAGGTCGCACGCGAGTTGAATATCCTCGACGACACCGAAGTGGTGACCATTCGCAGACTTCGCAGTACCAACGGTGAGCCTCTCGCGGTGATGACGAACCACCTGCCGTCGGCGATTGCTCCCGATCCGGACGAGCTCGAGTCGCAGGGCCTGTACCAATCGTTGCGGACCAGGGGCGTTCATATTCGGTTGGCGCGCCAACGAATCGGGGCGAAGGCGGCCGACCGCGAGGAAGCACTGTTGCTGGACGAGAAGTACAAGGCACCACTGCTCACCATGCACCGCACGGCATTCGACGATTCGGGCAGCGTCGTGGAGTTCGGTGCCCACGCCTACCGGGCGTCGCGGTATTACTTCGACACCACCGTCGTCGATCGCTGATTCGAACGGCTAGCTGCTCCGGGGCGGGGTGGTAGTCGATCCTCGGACATGCAGCGCCGGCGGCACCAGTTCCAGAGACCCAGGGGCCTTCGGGTCGGCGATCCGCTGGATCAGCGCACTCGCGGCACGCCGTCCGACCTCGACCGTTGCGTTGTCCACGCTGGTCAGCTGCACGTGCCGTAGCCGGGCGAGGTAGGTGTTGTCGTAGCCGATGATCGAGATGTCGAGTGGAATCGCGAGCCCGCGCTCCTGACATGCCGTCATCGCTCCGATCGCCACCATGTCGTTGACGGCGTAGACAGCAGAAGGCCTGGAGCGTCCGTCGAGAAGGGTGCGCGCCGCACCGTGCCCGTCGTCCTCGGTCATTCCACTCGGTACCACCCGAATGAACTTCGCGAGGCCGTGCCTGGTCATCGCGTCGCGATAGCTGTCCGCGCGGATGTCGGCGACGGCGCCTACGCCTGCCAGGTGGGCGATTCGGCGATGGCCGAGGTCGGCGAGATGGTCGACGGCGAGCCTCGTCCCGAGTTCGTCGTCGTTGGCGACGACGTCCACTCCAGCGCACTCCAGATCTCGACTTGCTACGACGACGGTGGGCATCGTCGCGGCTGCCTGGGTAATGGCGGGTGTGGTCGCTCGAGTGCCGACGAGGGCGAGTCCGTCCAGCCGTAAGTTCATGAAGCTTTCGAGGTACGACGCGTCGGAACTGCGGTCGAGTCTGCCGTCGGCGAGGAACATCTTCAGATCATGCTGCTGCAGAATCGAATTCATGCCTTCGAGGCAGTCGACGAACCACGGATTGCGCAGATCGTTCAGGAGTACGCCGACGATGTTCGTGCGCTTCTGCGTCAGGCTGCGCGCGCTCAGGTTGGGGCGATAACCCAGCTCACGGATGGCGTTCTCGACGGCAGTCCGCTTCTCCTCGCTCACCGAACTGGACCCGCGAAGCACCAGGGAGACAAGAGACTTCGATACCCCAGCGTGCGCGGCGACCGTTCGAATGGTCGGTTGGGTCATGAGCTGTCCTCTCGTGCGCGGTGCTCGCTGCCGGTATTGACACGTCAGCGGTGCATGTCGCACACTCTACTAGACATTGGACCGGTCCAACGCGGCCGGTTCGCGACTGCACGGAGTAGATCGAGGTGAGTTCGACGAAGAACATTCGTGTGGGTGTGGCCGGTTTCGGCTGGATGGGTCGGGTGCATACGCAGGCATACGCCCGCCTGCTGCACCACTATCCCGAGCTCGCGCTCACGCCGACCTTGGCGTCGGTGGCAGACGAGGTTCCCGGCCGCGCCGAACAAGCCGCGGCGCAATTCGGATTCGAGAACGCCACGACCGACTGGCACGACATCGAGTTCGACTCGTCCATCGACGCGGTGTCGATCACGGCCCCGAATTTCCTGCACCGCAGCATCGGAACAGCCATGGTCGAGGCTGGAAAGCACATCTGGATCGAGAAGCCGGTCGGACTTTCGGCCGACGATGCACGCGCCGTTGCGCTGGCCGCAGACAAGGCGGGAGTCCAGACTGCTGTCGGCTTCAACTATCGCAACGCGCCCGCTGTCGAACAAGCGAAGGTGATCATCGAGTCCGGAGACATCGGCACCGTCACGCATGCACGGTTCCGTTTCTTCAGTGATTACGCCGCGCATCCCGACGGCGCACTCAGCTGGCGCTTCGAGCGGGCCCGCGGCGGCAACGGAGTGCTCGGCGATCTGGCGTCACACGGCGCAGATCTGCTCTGGTATCTGTTGGGCGACATCGACTCTCTCGTCGCAGATACCGCGGTGTTCGTTCCCGAACGCGCGAAGCCCACCGGCGCGACCAGCGGGCACGCCCTCGCAACCGGCGGCGAACTCGGGCCGGTGGAGAACGAGGATTTCGTCAGCAGTCAGATTCGTCTCGCGTCCGGCGCTCGTGCGACGTTGGAGGCCAGTCGTGTGGCGGTCGGTGAGCAGAATGCGTACGGCTTCGAGATTCACGGCACCAAGGGCGCGGTGTTCTGGGACTTCCGTCGCCTCGGAGAGCTGGCACTCAGCGTCGGTGATCGTTATCAGGATCAGCCCGTATCCACCATCTACGTCGGACCACAGCAGGGCGAGTACGGTGCATTCCAGCCTGGTTCCGCGTCGGCGATGGGCTACGACGACCTCAAGGTCATCGAGGCCAAGCGGTTCCTGCAGTCCATTGCCGATGGCAAGCCGGTCGGAGCGACGGTGTGGGACGCCGTCCGTAGCGCCGAGGTGCTCGACGCGATGACGGAATCGGTGTCCTCGGGTCGTTGGGTCAGGCCGGGCGCGTAGCGGTTTCGGATTTCGGGCGTCCCGCCCAGTGGCACGGTTGAGTGCATTGGGGTGCACTCTTTCGTGCCACTGGGCGGGACGCCCGCACCAACGGTCAGTTCGACGCCGATTTCTCCACGATCAGCCGCTCCAGTTCCCTCGGGTTCCGGGTTTGGGTCAGAACTCTGCCGGGACCGGTGAAGTCGAAGACCCAGCCTTCACCCGACTTGAGCGACTGCATCGTCTTGCCGCGCACCGCTCGACGCAGCTCGAACTGCATTGCCAGGTGATAGGCCACCACGTGCCCGGAGTCGATCGTGATCGACTCTCCCGCCGCGAGATCGAAGGTATCGATGGCGCCGTAGACCGCGATCAAGGCGTGTCCGTCACCGCTTGCCTTGAAGCCGAATCCGCCTTGGCCGCCGAAGACGTTCTTCATTCCACCCCACTGCGAGTCGACCGATACTCCGCGCGAGTTGGCCAGCCACGATCCCTGGCTGAGGTAGAAGTCCTGGCCGGGCATGATGGGCAACGCGATCGTGTCTCCTGGGAGGCGGCCTGCGACGTCCACCCAGCCGCCCTGGGGAGGGGCCGTGTAGGTGGTGACGAAGTAGGAACCTTCGCTGAGCGCGGCCCGCTTGAGGCCACCGAGGAAGCCTCCTGGCGTGCTTGCCTCGACGTGCATCTGAGCCGAGCACGCGAGCATCGACCCGCCCTCGACGTTGATGGCCTCACCTGGCGCGAGCACGCAGCGGGCGACGGTCGAGGACGGTGCATGACGTAGTTGAATATCCATGCGACAGGATCGTAGGCCAGCAGGCACAGTGGCGTCGTCGTCTCGGGACGAAGGTAGAGGGTGATTTCTCTACCGCGGCGACATACCCGCTTTTCGGTAGGCGTCGTCGATCATCGCCATGTTGGCGACACCGTCGGCGGCATCGAGAGGAAGGGGCGTTCCATCGAGAACGTGGTCGGCGAACGACTCCAGCTGATACGTGTACGAGGTACGCGTCCCGAGATGCTCGACGGTCGTCGTCGATCCGATCGTGACGGTGACTCGGTCGTCTTCGTTGGGCTTGATGTAGTTGTGCGCGAATGCCTGACCTTTCGATCCGGACAGGGCGAGGGTGAACAGGTAGCCCGGATCGATCATGGAGTTCGACAAGGTTCCCGTCGCCCCGCTGGGGTAGTGGAGCGCAACATCGAACGACTCGTCGACGCCGGGGTGCCGCTCTACCGCAGTAGCCGCCGCTATCTCGGGAATGCCACCCGCATACTGCCCGAACAAAGGGGCAGCGTGTAGCCCGTAGCAACCGAGGTCCATCATGACGCCACCTGCGAGGTCGAGCGACCATCGGAGGTCGTCCGGCTCGGGAGCAGGCATACGCATGACGACCTCGATATGCCGAAGCTCGCCGAGCGAGCCGTCCTCGACCAGCTGTTGCACCCGCCTGGTCACGGGATGGAACACGTAGTGGAAGCCCTCCATCACCGTCACTCCTGCGGCAGCAGCGGCGTCGGCGACCAGTACCGCCTCGGCTCGGTCTCGCGCGAACGGCTTCTCCGTAAGCACAGGCTTTCCCGCTCGAATCGCTGCCAGGTTCCACGGCGCGTGCAGTGAGTTCGCCAGCGGGTTGTAGATCACATCGATTTCAGGATCGGCGACGACGGCATCGTAGGAGTCGAGAACCCGCTCCACGCCGTGCTTTTCGGCAAAGATCTCGGCCCTGTCGCGATCACGCGCAGCACACGCGACGATTCGATGGCCGAGAATATGTGCTGGTTCGACGAGTGCTACCTCGGCGATGCGCGAGGCGCCGAGAACGCCGATCCGAAGACCACTCATACGGTCGACGCCACGCGCGCATCCACGACGCTACGTAGGTACGCAACACTGGCGATGACATCGGTGACCGGTCCCGCGTCGGTCGGCTCGGCGTCGAGGATCGTGTCCTGCTCGAGCACGAACCAGCCGTCGAAACCGGCGTCCAGCAGCTCGTTCACGACCGTGCCGATGTGCGCGTCACCGGTACCGAGCGGGGTGTACATGCCCTGTGCGACGGCTTCGGTGTAGGTGAGTTCACCGGACTGGACGCGCGCGGCGAGTGCCGCATCGACGTCCTTGAGATGAGCGTGCGCTATGCGCGAGGAGTGTGCCTGCACCAGTTCGAGTGGGTCGGTGCCGCCGATCAGAAGGTGCCCGGTGTCGAGGCACAGTGGAATGGTCGAGCCGTCGAGAACACGATAGACCTCGTCTCGCTTCTCGACCATGGTGCCGATGTGCGGGTGCAACACAGCGCGGATGCCACGCTCGGCAGCCGCCGCGCCTAGGCGATCGAGGTTGCGTAGCAACGTGTTCCACTGAGCGTCGTCGAGATCGGGACGAGAGTCGTAGCCTTCGCTGCCGGTGGCAGCAGCGAGCACGAGCACCTCGGCACGGGAGGCGATGAAGGCGTCGAGCAAGGGCGCGATGCCGGGGACCGGATCGTGGTCTTCTTCGTGCAGCAATACCGGTGCGAATCCGCCGACGGATTTCAGGCCGAACGTGTCGAGTGTTGCGGCCAACTCGTTCGGGTCGGAAGGAAGGAAACCCTCGGGGCCGACTTCGGTTGCGGTCAGTCCTGCATCACGCATCTCGGTCAGGACGCGGTCGGGCGCGATCTGGTAGCCCCAGCCGGGGACCTCACAGACGCCCCAGGAGATAGGGGCTCCGGCAATGCGGATGTCGGTGTTCGTGCTGATGCTGTTCATAGTCGTACCTCGTCGATCCGCACCGGGCGGTGCTGGTGCATGGACAATGATGCAGCCTCGGCGATATAGGCCACCTCGAGGGCGTCGCGCGGCGTGCAGGGCGATGGAATTCGGCCGGCGATCACGTCGACGAACGCGCTCAACTCCACCTGATAAGCGGAGGAGAACCGATCCATGAAGAACGCGTGGGGGGTGCCGTTCGGGAATGTGGTTCCGGCTTCCAGATTTCGGACCGGTACCTGCTCGTCCCATCCGGCGACGACGGCATCGTTCGAGCCGTGCACCTCGAGTCGACAATCGTATCCACGGGCGTTGTAGCGCGTGTTGGAGACGACTCCGATAGTGCCGTTCTCGAAAGTGAGTGTGGTGGTGGCGGTATCGACGTCGCCGTACTCGGTGAATTTCGGGTCGCCTTGGTTGGATCCCGCGGCATACACCTCGGTGACCTCGTGGCCCACGATCCAGCGGACGATGTCGAAGTCGTGAACGCTGCAATCGCGAAAGATTCCGCCGGACACGGCAACGTATTCCAGGGGTGGGGGAGCGGGATCGAGGGTCGTGGAGCGAACGGTGTGCAGCCACCCGAGATCGCCCGACGCGGCGGCGTTCTTGGCAGCGGCGAACGCGGGTGCGAATCGACGGTTGTAGCCGATCTGAACCTCGACGCCACTGGACTCGATGCCCGCGGCGACGGCGAGGCTCTCGGCCGGTGTGGCAGCGATCGGCTTCTCGCAGAACACCGGAATACCGGCGTCGACGCAGGCGAGAACAAGTGCTGCGTGCGCGGGGGTCGCGGCGGCGACGACCACGCCGTCCACCCCGGAGGCGAGCATCGCGGCAGCGTTCTCCACTGCCGTAGCGCCGAGCTTGGTCGCTACGGACTCGGTCACCGTCGGCCGTTCGTCCGTCACGACGAGGCCGTCGACGCCGGGCAGCGTACTCAACGTTTCGGAATGGAATGCGCCGATTCGGCCGAGGCCGATGACGCCGACGGTTACGCCCATCAGTGGTGGTCCTTGATTCGGAGGGAGACATCTCGGACCTCGAGTCTGACCCGTCCTTGCCGTAGGATCAACCAGCAAATGCCATCAAAAACACCTCAGGGGCGAGAGTGACTCATCGGTACAAGGTTCGCGAGATAGCCCAGCAGGCAGGTCTGAGCGAGGCGACGGTCGACCGAGTGCTCCACGAGCGCGCGGGTGTACGCGCAGACACGAGAGCGGAAGTGCAGCAGGCAATTTCCGATCTCGACAAGCAGCGATCCCAACTGCGGCTCAACGGTCGGAAGTTCTTGTTCGACGTCGTCATGCAGTCACCCGCCCGATTCTCCGCCGAGTTCAGGGCGGCGGTGGAAGCGGAACTGCCGATGCTGTCACCCGCCGTCGTTCGGTGCAGGTTTCACTTCAGAGAAACCGAGTCCGTCGCGGCGATGGTCGAGACGCTCGGCAAGTTCACCAGCCGTGGATCCCAGGGAGTGATAGTCAAGGCGCCGGACGATCCGGACGTGATCGCGGCCCTCGACCGCCTGGTCGACAAAGGAATTCCGGTCGTGACCTACGTGACGGATGTTCCGGCCAGCAGGAGGTTGGACTATGTGGGAATCGACAACCGTGCGGCGGGGGCAACCGCGGCGTATCTGGTGGACAGCTGGCTCGGCGACGCCGACTCGTCGGTTCTCGTGATCTCGACGAGCAATATCTTCCGCAACGAAGGGGAACGCGAGATCGGATTCCGAACCACTCTGCGCGCGTTGGGTGCCGAGCGCGGTGCCGCGGCGGGCAGGCGGGTCGTAGAGATCACGGACAGCGAAGGACGCGACGAGACCGTGGAACGGCTGGTTCACCGCGCGCTCACCGAACACGAGGGAATCGAGGCCGTCTACTCCATCGGTGGCGGAAACGCCGGGGCGGTCCGAGCATTCGGACGGGCGGGGCGACGGTGCCGTGTCTTCATCGGCCACGACCTGGACAGCGACAACCGCACATTGTTGAAATCGGGCGCGCTGTCTGCAGTTCTTCATCATGACCTCCGTGCCGATGCACGGCTGGCCTGTCGGTTGCTCATGCAGGCGGGCGGGGGATTTTCGGGCGTCGTCAGCGAGCCGTCCCGAATCCAGGTGCTGACGAGGTTCAACACACCGCACCCGCCGGTGCGGGAAAAATGACCGTAGCGCTGCCGCACGGGGGTGGGAATCTCAACAATTCCTATTTTGTCCGGACATTCTGATGTCATACTCAACGAATGACAGTACGCGTCGGAATCGTCGGTGTCGGCATCATGGGAGCCGACCACGCTCGTAAGATCAACGGCTCGATTTCGGGCGCGGAGGTGTCCGCCGTCGCCGACTTCGATGCCGGGCGCGCGTCGTCGGTCGCCGCCGAACTGCGCGACGCTTCCGTTTCCGCAGACGCATTCGCGCTGATCGCCGATGACAGCGTCGACGCCGTCATCGTCGCCTCGCACGACTCGACTCATGCTGAACTGGTTCATGCCGCGCTTGCTGCGAACAAGCCGGTGCTGTGCGAGAAGCCGCTTGCGCCGACCGCGGCGGAGTGCCGCGGCATCATTGCCGCCCAGGGAGAACGGGATCTGATCACCGTCGGATTCATGCGGAGATTCGATCCTGCGTACGCCGAGCTCGAGCGCGCAGCGTCCGTGGAGCGAATCGGAGAGAGGCTCGTTGCGCACTGTGTCAGCAGAAACGTGCAGGTCGGGCCTGGAGGCTCGTCGGCGACCATCACCAACTCCGCGATACACGAACTCGATATCATGCCGTGGTTGCTCGGGTCGCCGATCACCGAGGTCAGCTGGCATGCGGGCCGTACCTCGAAGCATTCGGGAATCCGCCAGGATCCGCAGATCATGTTGCTGCGCACCGAATCCGACGTCCTGATCACACTCGAACTCTTCGTCAATGCGCGCTACGGTTACGACACTCGGTGCGAGATCGTCGGCGAGGACGGTGTTGCATCGTTCGCAGTCCCGGCGCACGTCGTCGTCGACAGCGGGCTTCGTCGTTCCATCGACTACCCGCTCGACTGGATACCGCGCTACTCCGAGGCATATCGACTCGAACTGCAGGAATGGGTCGATTCGATCGAGCAGGGACGACCGTCGACCCTCGCCGATGCAGAGGCCGGGCTCCGCGCTGGGATCGTCGCGGACGCATTGGTGGAATCGATGAACGACGGTGGCCGCACGGTTACCGTCGAATACTGACGTACTTTCTGGAGGAACACATGACACCGACTGTCACTCTGAACGACGGAACCGCTCTTCCCGTCATCGGTCTCGGGACCGTGCAGTCCGAAGGCGAAGACATGGCTGCGACGGTGACAGCAGCGTTGGACTCGGGCTATCGCCTCATCGACACCGCGCTTCGGTACGAAACCGAGCCAGGTGTCGGACGAGCAGTCGCCGCGTCGAGCGTTCCGCGCGAGGACATCCTGATCACGACGAAGATCCCCGGACGTCTTCACGGCTACGACGAGGCCAAGGAATCCGCGCGGACGTCGCTCGACAATCTCGGAGTCGACTACATCGATCTGCTGCTGATCCACTGGCCGTTGCCCAAGGTGGACAAGTACATCGATACGTGGCGCGCAATGATCGACCTCCAGAAGGAGGGTGTGGTCAGATCCATCGGGGTATCGAATTTCACTGTCGCGCATCTCGATCGACTTGTTTCGGAGACATCGGTGGTGCCGTCGGTCAACCAGATCGAGCTTCACCCCTATTTTCCGCAGGCGGATCTTCGGGCGTACCACGCCGAACACGGCATCGTCACCGAGAGTTGGAGCCCGCTCGGACGCGGATCGGAACTACTGACAGCGCCACCCGTCGCCGAGGCGGCCGCAGCGCACGGTGTCTCCGCAGGACAGGTGGTGCTGCGGTGGCACATCCAGTTGGGTGCGGTACCGCTGCCCAAATCCTCGAACCCGGATCGCCAGAAACAGAACCTGGACATCTTCGGCTTCGAGCTGACCGACGACGAGATGGCAGCCATCTCCGGTTTGGAGCGCGGGCGGATCTGGGGTCAGGACCCGGACGAGTACGAGGAGTTCTGACACCGCGAGTGCACGTGACTCAGGGCGAACGCAATATCAACTCCGCGGCGCTGATGTCGTCGATCACCAGGTCGGTGATCAAACCACCTTTCAGGGCCGCGTTCAGCGCATCGAGTTTGGACTCGCCCGCAACGATGCACAGTCGGCGGGGGACCGCCTTGAGTCGATCGAGGCTGGGTCCGCTGGATCGGTCGTTCAGGGCGATACGGTCGTAGCTGCCATCGGATCGCAGAAACACTGTCGCGATGTCGCCGACGACGCCGTCACGTTCGAGTTCGGCGCGATCACGACGTTCGAGATAGCCCGCGCTGTACACGTGGCTGGGCACCGCACCGCTGACGACGCCGATGGAGAAGAC
>NZ_LVCV01000640.1 GCF_001647195.1 Rhodococcus sp. EPR-157
GAATGCCGGGACCGGAAATCCCTGCGCCACAGCGCCGTACGCATCGGCGAAGTTCTTGATGATGTCGCTTGCATAGGACACCCCCGTCGTGCGGGTATTGGCTGCGCCGTTGAGTTGTACGACGTGGGAGTTGTGGGTGCGTTTGGGAGCGAGCTTGCGGCTGACCGCACTGACGGTGGTTCCCCACGCGACTCCCATCACCATGTCCGACTCGAAATACGACGTCAGCAACCGGCCCGCGAACGTCGCGACGCGATCCAGACGTTGCAAGTCGTCGACGATTTCCGATACGGGGACTACGTGTGCACGAATGTCGTAGCGATCGGCGAATGCTTGTTCGATACGCGGCGCCTGCCCGAGCGGCGTCGAGACTTTGATTTCCACGAGTCCCGACGCCCGCGCGAACGTGATCAGTCGTGAGACTGTCGAACGAGATACGCCCAGCTCGCGACCGATGGCCGCCATCGTCAGGTCCTGGAAGTAGTACAACCGCGCGGCCTGCGTGGCTTGGCCGATTCGCAGATCGGATTCTGGGAGAGGTCTTCCGTCGGGCACACATTGCAGTGTAGGGCGCGTCTTTGCACATATGTGCACGGGTTTTGAAACGTAGTGCACACCACCTACCGTGGGGACCGCACGCAATGTGGCGTGCATCACTTAGCTTTTGGAGGCTCGAAGATGACGCGTAAGGACGCGGAGTGGAGTTTGCCGGCTCAGATGGCTGCCGAATTCGCCGGCACGATGATCTTGATCCTGTTCGGCGCAGGTGTCGTGGCACAGGTTGTCTCGGGCGGTGCCGACGGCAGCCTCGGCGGCCACGATTCCATTGCCTGGGCGTGGGGCCTGGGAGTGATGTTCGGCATCTACGTCGCGGGCCGAATCACCGGCGCGCACTTGAATCCCGCTGTGACTTTTGCATTCGCGCTCTTTCGTGGGTTCGAGTGGCGGAGAGTCGCGCCCTACGTTCTGGCGCAGACAGCAGGCGCATTCGTCGGTGCCCTGCTCGTACGGTGGAACTACGACGACATGATCAACGCGATCGATCCCGGCCACACCACCGCGACGCAGACGATCTTCTCGACGTTGCCGGGCAACGGAACGCTGCCGGTCAGTGTGAGCTCGGCGCTGATCGACCAGATCATCGGCACCGCGATTCTGCTGTTCTTGATTGTGGCGGTGACGGATTCGCTCGGTACCGCTCCGATGGCCAACTTGGCGCCGTTCATCGTCGGCCTCATCGTCGTCGGTATCGGTTTCGCCTGGGCGACCAATGCGGGATACGCGATCAATCCCGCCCGAGATTTCGGACCTCGCCTGGCGTCGTTCTTCACCGGATACGGTGGAGCGTGGCGCGATCAGTACGGAGGCCTGTACTTCTGGGTCCCGATCGTCGGGCCCCTCGTAGGCGGACCTATAGGAGTGTTCTTGTACGACCTGCTCATCGGCAAGAGCCTGCGGAAGCAAGAAGGTTCGGCGCCCGAGGCGCCGTCACGGCTGCCGGAACTAGTGACAACCCAGACATCAGGAGAGAAGTCATGACCGACTCGACACGTCAGTACGTCGCTGCGATCGACCAAGGAACGACGTCCTCACGGTGCATGATCTTCGATCACGCGGGCACCGTGATCGCCTCCGATCAGAAAGAGCACCGACAGATTTTTCCGCAGGCAGGATGGGTCGAGCACGACGCAGCGGAGATCTGGGACAACGTCCGGGCCGTGGCAGCAGGTGCCATGGCCGCAGCCGACCTGACGGGCAAGGATATTGCCGCAGTGGGTATCACGAACCAGCGCGAGACGACGTTGGTCTGGGATCGCGCGAGTGGCAAGCCGATCTACAACGCCATCGTCTGGCAGGACACCCGCACCGACCGCATCGTGACGGCGCTCGGGGACGGTGACGCCAACAAATACACCGCAACAACAGGACTACCCTTGGCCACCTACTTCTCCGGACCGAAGGTGAAGTGGATCCTCGACAACGTCGACGGTGCACGTGCGAAGGCCGAAGCGGGCGAACTGTGCTTCGGCAACATGGACACCTGGGTCCTATGGAACATGACGGGCGGCACGGACGGGGGTCTGCACTACACCGACCCGACCAATGCCTCTCGTACGCTTCTGATGGATCTGGACAGCCTGCAGTGGGACGAAGCCATCTGCGCCGACATGGGTATCCCGCTCTCCATGCTGCCCGAGATCAAGTCCAGCTCCGAGGTGTACGGCACCGGCCGAGAACGCGGACCGTTCCGTGGTGTGCCCATCGCAGGCATCCTGGGTGATCAGCAGGCAGCAACCTTCGGTCAGGCGTGCCTGTCTCCGGGTGAGGCCAAGAACACTTACGGCACAGGCAATTTCGTGCTCCTCAACACCGGGACCGAAAAGGTGATGAGCAAGAACGGTCTTCTGACAACGGTGTGCTACAAGATCGGCGACCAACCGACGGTTTACGCGCTCGAAGGTTCCATTGCCGTCACCGGCTCGTTGGTGCAGTGGCTTCGAGACAATCTAGGCATGATCTCCGACGCGGCAGACATCGAAACCGATGCCCGCTCGGTGGAGGACAACGGCGGCGCCTACTTCGTTCCCGCGTTCTCCGGGCTGTTCGCACCGCACTGGCGGGCAGACGCGCGCGGTGCAATCGTGGGGTTGACGCGTTTCGTCAACAAGGGCCATCTCGCACGGGCGGTTCTCGAGGCCACTGCATATCAGACGCGTGAGGTCATCGAGGCCATGAACGCGGACTCCGGTGTCGATCTGGAGGTGCTCAAGGTCGACGGCGGCATGGTCGTCAACGAGCTGTTGATGCAGTTCCAGGCGGACATACTGGGCGTCGACGTGGTGCGGCCCGTGGTCGC
>NZ_LVCV01000641.1 GCF_001647195.1 Rhodococcus sp. EPR-157
TGCCGCACAGCGCAGTCGGCCGACTGCTCGACGGCACCGATCTGTTGTTCGCGTTCGGACCCGACGACGTCTGGACGCTGTTCCACTCGTACGCATTCGACTTCTCGGTATGGGAACTGTGGGGACCCCTGCTGCATGGCGGCACTCTCGTCGTGGTCGACTACTTCACGTCGCGATCGCCCGATCTGTTCCGGCAACTGCTGATCCGCGAGAAGGTCACGGTGCTCAACCAGACGCCGTCGGCGTTCTATCAGCTGGCCGAGATCGACCGTATCGAAGGTGGATCGGATCTGGCGGGCCTGCGCTACATCGTCTTCGGAGGTGAGGCTCTCGAACTCCGTCGACTGTCGTCGTGGATCGACCGCTACGGTGATCGGTCACCACGCTTGGTGAACATGTACGGAATCACCGAGACCACCGTGCACGTCTCGCATCGTGAACTCGATACTGCGCTCGTCGCGTCGGCGTCGGGCTCCGTTGTCGGACGCCCGATTCCCGGTCTCCGGATTCACGTACTCGACTCCCGACTCGCGCCGGTCCCTCGCGGTGTAGCGGGTGAGTTGTACGTCGGTGGCGAGCAGTTGGCGCGCGGCTATCTCGGGAAGTACGCGCTGACCGTGACGCGATTCGTCGCGGATCCGTTCCACGGCGGCGGTTCACGTCTGTACAGGTCCGGAGACGTCGCACGCTGGAACACCACCGGGGAACTGGAATTCGTCGGCCGTGCCGATGACCAGGTGAAGATTCGTGGATTCCGCATCGAACTCGGCGAAATCGAAGCGGTGATTCTCGAGCTCGAGCGGGTAGCGCAGGTCGCAGTGATCGCGCGCGAGGACACCCCAGGATCGGCTCGCCTGGTGGCTTACGTGGTTCCCGGTGCCGGCTCGTCTCTCGACACCGACGATCTGCGTGAACAGATCTCGGCTGCGGTACCCGAGTACATGGTGCCCGCCGCGTTCGTTGTTCTGGATTCGATTCCGTTGACCGTCAACGGCAAGCTCGATCGTCGTGCGCTGCCCGCGCCGACGGTTCAGTCGACCGAATTCCAGGCGCCGACGACCGACGCCGAGCGCATCGTCGGCGACGTGTTTGCCGACGTGCTGGGCGTGGACCGGGTGGGAATTCACGACTCGTTCTTCGCTCTCGGCGGCGACAGCATCATGTCGATTCAGGTCGTGTCCCGGGTGAAAGCCAGGGGACTGTCCATCACCGCTCGAAACGTGTTCGAGCACAAGACAGTCGCAGCTATCGCCGAGGTCGCCACCGCGCTCGACGCAGACAGCTCGTCCGCGCTCGCCGAGATGCCCGGCGGCGGTGTCGGCTCGATGCCGGTGACCCCGATAGTGGCGCAGATGCTGGGGCGTGGCCCGCGACTCGGGCGGTACACGCAGAACCTGGCGCTCGAGTTGCCCGCGGAAATCGACGAGCATGGCGTCGTCGCCACGATTCAAGCCGTGATCGATCATCACGACGTCCTGCGGTCGAAGCTGGTCAGGGTCGACGGGGTGTCGACTCAGTATGTCGCCGAACGTGGTTCGGTCGCCGCGTCGGTTCTACTGCACCGTGTCGGTGTCGCTGCGTCGGTGGACGCGGACGAACTGCGGGACCTGGCGTTGCGGGAGACCGATCTGGCAATGGACAGACTCGACCCGTTCGATGGCGTCGTGCTGCAGTTCGTCTGGCTCGATCCCGAACCCGTCGACGGTGAACAGGCCAGGACCGGACGGCTCGTGATCGTGGCGCACCACCTCGTCGTCGATGGGGTGTCGTGGCGCATCATCGTCCCGGATCTGGTGAAGGCGTGGATCTCG
>NZ_LVCV01000642.1 GCF_001647195.1 Rhodococcus sp. EPR-157
GAGGACAAGACCTGGACGCCGTCGATGGACGAGGACCAACGGGCGAAGCTCTACGCCGGATGGAAAAAAGCAGTAACGCGGACTTTGGATTGGGTTGATGAAGAATGAGTTCCACCACGACGGCGCTGTCGCCGGCGGCACGTACCGAATCCCTCGCCCGAATGGAATCGGAGGAACTCGACATTCTGGTCATCGGCGGCGGGGTCGTCGGCGCGGGCACAGCATTGGATGCTGTGACCCGTGGACTGAAGGTCGGGTTGCTCGAAGCTCGTGACTACGCAGCCGGCACCTCCAGCCGCTCGAGCAAGCTCTTCCATGGTGGGCTGCGGTACCTCGAACAGTTCAACTTCTCTCTGGTGTTCGAGGCATTGAGGGAGCGTTCGCTGGTGCTGAACACGTTGTGTCCGCACCTTGCTCGTCCGGTTCCCTTCATCTATCCGCTCGAGAAGATCATCGATCGCGGCTACGTCGGGCTCGGGATCGGCGTGTACGACGCCATGGGTGCAGGGCGCGGCGTTCCAGGTCACCACAAGCATTTGGGCAAGAAGAAGACCCTCGAATCGTTTCCGTCGGGCAAACGTTCCGCCATCCGTGGAGCAGTGAAGTTCTACGAGGGGCAGGTCGACGACGCCCGTCACACCATGATGCTCGCGCGCACAGCCGCTGCCCACGGCGCATTGTGCGCCAACAGCGCTCGCGTCACCGGCTTCTTACGGGAAGACGACAAGGTGGTCGGCGTTCTCGCGTGCGATCTCGAAACTGGTCGCACCTTCGAAGTGAGGGCGAAGCAGGTGATCAATGCCGCCGGGGTGTGGACCGACGAGGTTCAGCAAATGGTCGGTGGCCGAGGACAATTCCAGGTGCGAGCGTCGAAAGGCGTGCATCTGGTGGTGCCGCGTAATCGAATCAACAGTGCCACCGGCATCATCACCCGGACCGAGAAGTCCCTGCTGTTCGTCATTCCCTGGGGTAGTCACTGGATCATCGGCACCACCGATACGGACTGGACGCTCGACCTGGCGCACCCGGCTGCGAGCTGTAGCGACATCGACTACATTCTCGGGCACGTCAACAAGCTGTTGGCCGATCCACTCGATCGCGACGATGTCGTCGGTGTATACGCGGGACTGAGGCCGCTGCTGTTCGGTGAATCCGACTCCACCAGTACGCTTTCCCGTGAACATGCCGTCTCGAGCCCAGTACGTGGCCTGACTGTCATCGCCGGCGGCAAGTACACCACCTACCGCGTGATGGCCAAGGACGCAGTCGACGCTGCGGTGCACGGCCTCGAGCGGAACGTGCCCAAGTGCGTCACCGAGAACATTCCACTCGTCGGAGCCGACGGATATCTCGGTGCCTACAATTCTCGCTCTCTGACGGCCGAACGTACCGGCATGCGAGTCTCACGCATCGAGCATCTGCTGGGTCGGTACGGCACGCTGACCGCCGAACTGCTGGACATGATCGAGGCGGACTCGGAGCTCGGTCTACCGCTCGACACTGCGCCGGAGTACTTGCGCGCCGAGGCGGTGTACGCGGCAAGCCACGAGGGCGCACAGCATCTCGACGACATTCTCACGCGTCGTACTCGTATTTCGATCGAGGTCCCGGACCGCGGCGATGCGGCAGCGGTCGAAGTCGCGCGCCTCGTGGCGCCGGTCCTGGGTTGGGACGATCAACACGTGTCCGAGGAAATCGAGCACTATCGGCTACGAGTGCAGGCCGAACGTGATTCGCAGCAGGAGCTCGACGACGACACGGCCGATGCCGCGCGGCTCGGCGCCCCGGACGTCCGGTTGGGCGTGGGCTGACCTTACCCGCGCCTGGCCGGGGCCGGGACGTGCACGACACCGAAACACAAAGATGGGCCACTGCGGGTTGCAGTGGCCCATCTTGTGCGGACGAGTCTAGCGAGCGAAGAGCAGCGCGCGCTTGACCTCCTGAATCGCCTTGGTCACCTGGATGCCACGGGGGCACGCGTCGGTGCAGTTGAACGTCGTGCGGCAGCGCCACACACCCTCGACATCGTTGAGGATGTCCAGGCGCTCGGATGCACCTTCGTCGCGGCTGTCGAAGATGAACCGGTGTGCATTGACGATGGCAGCCGGACCGAAGTAGCTGCCGTCGCTCCAGTAGACCGGGCACGACGTCGTGCAGCATGCGCACAGGATGCACTTGGTCGTGTCGTCGAAGCGAGCGCGATCGGCGGCGGACTGGATCCGCTCGCGGGTCGGCTCGTTACCGGTCGTCATCAGGAACGGCTTGACCGCACGGAATGCGTCGAAGAACGGTTCCATGTCGACGATGAGATCCTTCTCGACCGGCAAGCCCCTGATGGGTTCGATCGTGATGGTCAGCGTCTTCGAGGAATCCTTCGGCAGCATGTCGCGCATCAGCACCTTGCAGGCGAGACGGTTGACGCCGTTGATGCGCATTGCATCGCTTCCGCAAACGCCGTGCGCGCACGAGCGGCGAAACGTCAACGTTCCGTCGAGGTAGCCCTTGACGTAGTGCAGCAGGTTCAGCAAACGGTCTGTCGGCAGCGTCGGTACCTGAAAGCTGTCCCAGCGCTGTCCGTCACCGCTCTCCGGGTTGAAGCGAGCGATCTTGAGGGTCACCATGACCGAACCGTTGGGCACGGGCAGATCGGACGAGTGGTCGGCTTTGTCGAGAGTGGGGGCGCTCATATCAGTACTTCCGCTCCATCGGCTCGTAGCGGGTCTGGACTACCGGCTTGTATTCCAGACGGATGTCGGTGAGCAGGCCAACGCCCTCTTTGTAGGCCATGGTGTGCTTCATGTACTCGGCGTCGTTGCGGTCCGGGTAGTCCTCGCGAGCGTGTCCGCCGCGCGATTCCTTGCGGTTGAGCGCACCGACGACGGTGACCTCTGCCATCTCGAGCAGGAAGCCCAGTTCGACGGCTTCGAGTAGATCGCTGTTGTAGCGAGCTCCCTTGTCCTGCACGGTGATGTGGTTGTACCGCTCCTTGAGGGCGCGGACGTCCTTGAGTGCGGTTTCGAGGCGCTCCTGCGTGCGGAACACCGACGCGTTGTTGTCCATCGACTGCTGGAGTTCGCTGCGGATGTCGGCGACGCGCTCGTGGCCGTGGTCCGACAGTACGAGCGCGAGCCAATCCTGGACCATCTTGGCGGGCTCGTCGGGCAACGGGGTGAAGTCGACCGAGTTGGCATACTTGGCAGCCGCGATTCCGGCGCGACGGCCGAAGACGTTGATGTCGAGTAGCGAGTTGGTACCGAGACGGTTGGCTCCGTGTACGGACACGCACGCGCACTCGCCCGCTGCGTAGAGCCCGGGAACGTGGTCGTCGTTGGTCCGTAGGACCTCACCGTTGATCTTGGTGGGGATGCCGCCCATGACGTAGTGGCACGTCGGGTAGACCGGGACGGGCTCCTTGACGGGGTCCACGCCGAGGTAGGTCCGCGAGAACTCCATGATGTCGGGGAGCTTCTCGTCGAGAACTTCCTCGGGAATGTGCGTGACGTCGATGTAGACGTAGTCCTTGTTCGGTCCGCCGCCGCGGCCCTCGAGAACCTCGAGAACCATCGATCGCGCGACGATGTCGCGTGGTGCCAGGTCCTTGATGGTGGGTGCGTAGCGCTCCATGAAGCGTTCGCCAGACTCGTTGCGGAGGATTCCGCCCTCGCCTCGAACGGCCTCCGAGATCAAGATGCCGAGGCCGGCGAGACCTGTCGGGTGGAACTGGTGAAACTCCATGTCTTCGAGGGGAAGACCCTTGCGGAAGACGATGCCCATGCCGTCACCGGTCAGGGTGTGCGCATTGGAGGTGGTCTTGTACATGCGACCCGAACCGCCGGTGGCGAACACGATCGACTTCGCGTGGAAGATGTGCAGTTCGCCGGTCGAGAGCTCGTAGGCGATGATGCCGGTCGCAACAGGACCGTTGTCGGTCTCGGTCAGGCACAGATCGAGTGCGTAGAACTCGTTGTAGAACTCGACGTCGTGCTTGACGCAGTTCTGGTAGAGCGTCTGGAGGATCATGTGGCCGGTACGGTCGGCCGCGTAACACGCACGGCGAACGGGCGCCTTGCCGTGGTCACGCGTGTGGCCACCGAAGCGCCGCTGATCGATCTTGCCCTCGGGTGTCCGGTTGAATGGAAGACCCATCTTCTCGAGATCGAGAACGGCGTCGATCGCTTCCTTGGCCATGATCTCGACCGCGTCCTGATCGGCGAGGTAGTCGCCGCCCTTGACGGTGTCGAAGGTGTGCCACTCCCAGTTGTCTTCCTCGACGTTGGCCAGGGCGGCGCACATGCCGCCCTGCGCTGCTCCGGTGTGCGAGCGCGTCGGGTAGAGCTTGGTCAGAACCGCGGTGCGGGCCTGTGGACCGGCTTCGATGGCTGCTCGCATACCTGCGCCGCCGGCGCCGACGATGAGCACGTCATAACGATGTTCCTGCATGAATGCTTCAGTTCCCTTAGCTCGCCGAGATGTTCGGATCGAAGGTGAAGATGACGTAGGTGCCCAAGCCCATGATGAGAACCATCGACAGGATGAGCAGCGCCGTCAGCCAGAATCGCGTCGAGTCCTTGCGGGAGTAGTCCGCGATGATCGTCCGTAGTCCGTTGCCGCCATGCAGTTGAGCGAGCCACAGCATGGTCAGGTCCCAGAACTGCCAGAACGGGCTGGACCAGCGTCCGGCGACGAACGCGAAGTTGATCCTGTGTACGCCCTCGTCGAGCATCAACATGATGAACATGTGGCCCAGGACGAGCACGACGAGCGCGAGACCCGAGAAACGCATGAACAGCCATGCGTACATCTCGAAGTTGCCCCGCGACTGCCGCCTCGGCGAACGTGGGTTGTCCAGACTTGCCGGACGGTCGTATGTCTTGCCGAGGGACTTGGCCTCGGGTCCGTGTGTCGTTGCCATCAGTGCCCGCTCGCTGTGAACATGTTGTAGAAGATTCGGCCCGCTCCGGGAATCATGACCACGATCCAGATCGCGGCGATGATCCACAGCATCAGCTTCTGGTACTTCGGTCCCTGTGACCAGAAGTCGACCAGCATCACGCGGACGCCGTTGAGTGCGTGGTAGAGCACTGCTGCGACGAGACCGATCTCCATGAGGCCGACGAGCGGCGTCTTGTAGGTGTCGATGATCGCGTCGTAGGTCTCGGGATTGACACGCACCATGGCGGTGTCCAAGACGTGGACGAACAAGAAGAAGAACGTCAACACGCCCGTGATGCGATGCAGAACCCAGGACCACATGCCCGGATCCCCGCGGTACAGAGACCGCTTGCGCTCCTTCGCCGGAGCGACTTCCGTGGTGCTACTCATCGAGTGCAAAGCCTCCAACGTCATTGGTGGACGCGTCGAGCCTGGTGGCCGGGCAACGGACCTGGCTCGATTTGTCTTACTCCGGCTCCGAACGGTTATCGAAGAGCCGCCGTCTTTGAACTCTAAACCCATTGGAAACGCGGAACTAATTCGACTCGAGATTCGTACTGACCTGGCTTTTCTTGTTAGGTTTGCCTTTCCATCTTTTCGTGATCGGTTCAGTGAACTGCGCTGCGGCCGGGCTGTGCACGTGATTGTATGTGACGCATGGCCGAAATCGACTGGAAATCGTTGCGACACAAAGCCCATGAGGCAATGAGGCAAGCCTATGCGCCCTACTCCAACTATCCGGTGGGTGCGGCCGCGCTAGTGGACGACGACCGAATTGTGACCGGATGCAATGTGGAAAATGTCTCATATGGATTGGGGCTCTGTGCCGAGTGCGGACTGGTCTCCAGTCTCCATTCGACCGGAGGCGGACGTCTGGTTGCGTTCTCGTGCTGTGACAGCCGAGGGGCGATTCTGATGCCGTGTGGGCGGTGCAGACAGTTGCTGTTCGAGTTCGGCGGGGCGGATCTGCTCGTGGACACCGTGGAAGGCCCCACGCCTCTGGGGCAGCTGCTCCCTTCCGCCTTCGGTCCCGACGATCTCGCATCGGGCAAGCAGGACCTCGTCTGACACAGTGGCAACCATGTCTGACGCAGTTTCGATCATTGCCGCCAAACGGGACGGCCACGAACTCACCCCGACGCAGATCGACTGGGTGATCGATGCGTTCACCAAGGGAATCGTCGCGGACGAACAGATGTCGGCGCTCGCAATGGCCATTCTCTGGCGTGGAATGAGCAGAGCCGAGCTCAGCCGATGGACCGCCGCGATGATCGCGTCCGGAAGTCGGATGGACTTCACGTCCCTGCCGAGGCCGACCGTCGACAAGCATTCGACCGGCGGTGTGGGAGACAAGATCACGCTCCCGCTTGCTCCGCTCGTCGCTGCATGCGGCGCCGCAGTTCCACAGCTGTCCGGCCGGGGGCTCGGACATACCGGCGGCACCCTGGACAAGCTCGAGTCGATTCCGGGGTGGCGGGCAGATCTGTCGAGCGAGGAGATCCACGCGATACTCGCCGACCCTGCCGTCGGCGCAGTGGTGTGTGCGGCGGGCGCAGACCTCGCCCCCGCCGACAAACGGCTCTACGCACTGCGGGACGTCACCGGCACAGTCGAATCGATTCCCCTCATCGCAAGTTCGATCATGAGCAAGAAGATCGCCGAAGGAACGGGCGCACTCGTCTTGGACGTCAAGGTCGGGGCAGGCGCATTCATGAAGAACATCGACGACGCGCGGGCACTCGCCGAAGCGATGGTCGGCCTCGGGACCGACGCGGGGGTTCGGACGGTTGCCGTGCTCACCGCTATGGATTGCCCCCTCGGGCTGACGGCGGGCAACGCTCTCGAGGTAGAGGAGTCGCTCGATGTTCTCGCCGGCGGA
This sequence comes from Rhodococcus sp. EPR-157, assembly GCF_001647195.1. GTDB lineage: Bacteria > Actinomycetota > Actinomycetes > Mycobacteriales > Mycobacteriaceae > Rhodococcoides. The sequence continues at coordinate 6,812 of NZ_LVCV01000642.1, forward strand.
GGGCCTGCGGACATCGTCGAACTGACGTTGACGCTCGCACGGACGATGCTGACGGCCGCCGGAATCGAGGGCGTCGACCCCGCCGACAAGCTTGCCGACGGGACCGCCATGGATCGGTGGCGAGCGATGATCGCCGCGCAGGGCGGAGATCCCGCAGCGCAGCTACCGGTGGCGAAGGAATCGTTTCTCATCAGCGCAGAGTCCGACGGTGTGGTCACCGCGCTCGACGCGATGGGTGTGGGCGTCGCTGCGTGGAGGCTCGGCGCCGGACGTGAGCGCCAGGGTGAGGCTGTGCAAGCAGCGGCAGGTGTGCGGCTGCACGCGAAACCGGGTGACCGCGTCACCGTCGGTGCGCCGCTCGCAACCCTGTACACCGACACGCCGGAAAAGTTCGAGTATGCGGCCGAGGCGATTGCGGGCGCATGGACGATCGGCGACACTGCGGTGGACGCATCGCCGATCGTCCTCGGGAGGATCGGCGGTTAGAGAAGGTTCCCGGCTTCCGTGAGCACGCTGCGGAGTATCTGTTCCATGTCGTCGAACTCCTTCTGGCCGCAGATCAGCGGAGGAGCGAGTTGGACGACGGGGTCGCCGCGGTCGTCGGCACGGCAGTACAGACCGGCGTCGAACAGTGCGGTCGAGAGGAAGCCGCGCAGGATGCGTTCGGCCTCGGCGTCGGTGAAGGTCTCCTTCGTGGCCTTGTCCTTGACCAACTCGATTCCGTAGAAGAATCCCTCACCTCGAACATCGCCGACGATGGGAAGATCGCGCAGCTTCTCCAACGTTGCACGAAACGCCGGTGCGGTCTGTGCGACGTGGGCGTTGATGCCCTCGCGTTCGAAGATGTCGAGGTTCGCCAGTGCGACTGCGGCCGAGACCGGGTGCCCGCCGAACGTATAGCCGTGCGCGAAGCTGGACGTGCCGTCGTCGAACGGTTCGAACAGCCTGTCGGAGGCGATCATCGCGCCGATCGGGGAGTATCCGGACGTCATTCCCTTCGCACACGTGATGATGTCGGGGACGTATCCGAAATCGTTGCACGCGAACATCGAACCGATTCGCCCGAATGCGCAGATGACCTCGTCGGACACCAGCAGTACGTCGTAGCGATCGCAGATCTCGCGGACACGCTCGAAATAGCCGGGCGGCGGCGGAAAGCAACCGCCTGCGTTCTGGACAGGCTCGAGGAACACTGCGGCGACGGTGTCGGGGCCCTCGAATTCAATTGCCTCGGCAATGCGATCCGCGGCCCAGATGCCGAAGGCCTTCGGGTCGGTGTCCATAGGAGCCGGCGCACGATAGATGTTGGTGTTCGGCACCCTGAACGCGCCCGGCGTCAGCGGTTCGAACGGCTCTTTCAGCGCCGGAATGCCGGTGATCGCGAGCGCACCCTGAGGAGTTCCGTGGTATGCGATCGAGCGTGAGATCACCTTGTGCTTACCGGGTTTGCCGACCTTCTTGAAGTACTGCTTCGCAAGCTTCCACGCACTCTCGACGGCTTCTCCGCCGCCGGTGGTGAAGAAGACACGGTTGAGATCGCCCGGTGCGTACCCCGCAAGTCGCTCGGCGAGCTCGATGGCAGGCGGCGTGACATACGACCACAGCGGAAAGAACGAAAGTTCCTTGGCCTGCTTCGCTGCAGCCTCGGCGAGTTCCTCACGGCCGTGACCGACCTGGACGACGAACAAGCCGGACAGGCCGTCGATGTAACTCTTGCCGTTGGAATCGAAGATGGTCGATCCCTCACCCCGAGTGATGATCGGAGGGGTGATACCTGCCCCGTGACGCGAGAAGTGGCCCCAGAGGTGCTTGGCCGCGGAGGCGTCGAGCTCGGCTGTTGTCTTGGTCATCGGGTACCCCAATTGTATTGTTGTTTGACGAGTTTGAGATAGACGAGTGTTTCGGTGCTGGTGACGCCGGGCAACGTTCGGATCTGCTTGTTGAGGATCTGCAGCAGGTGCTCGTCGTCCTCGCAGACGACCTCGACGACGATGTCGAACGAACCTGCTGTGAGAACGACGTAGTCGACGGCGTCCTGTGTAGCGAGTTCGTCGGCGAGTTCGTAACTGTCACCGGTGCACTTGATTCCGATCATCGCCTGCCGGTTGAAGCCGACCTGTATCGGATCCGTGACAGCAACGATCTGCATGACACCGGTCTCGGTGAGCTTCTGAACTCGTTGCCGCACAGCTGCTTCGGACAGGCCGACAGCCTTCCCGATGGCAGAGTAGGAACGTCGGCCGTCCTCCTGTAACTGTTCGATGATGGCTTTGGAGACGTCGTCGAGTGGAACCGGCGGCTGATCGGGCATACGTCGATACTGGACTCTTCGGAGCGATTGTTCAACCCCGAAGGTATGGAATTCGTCTTAGAAGTGTTAGTTTTCGGCAGAATCAGTCGAAAAACGCGATTCTAGCTAGAGAATCAGTGGTGCTGTCGGTAGGGTTCCCGGCATGGACAACGTATCGATGATCCCCGGTTGCTGGATCGACGGCCGCCCCGTCGGCGGTGCGGGTGATATCCATGCGATCGTGAACCCGGCGACGGGAGAAACTCTGACCACGCTCGCCCTGGCCACCGCCGAGGACGTCGACTCTGCTGTTGCCGCGGCGCGCTCGGCGTTCCCGGAGTGGTCGCGGGCCATGCCGTCGCATCGCGCAGCCGTTCTGCGTGAACTCGCCCGTCTGGTCAGCGCCGAGGCCGACACGTTCGCGCGTGAAGAGGTCGCCCAGACCGGCAAGACGATTCGACTCGCGACGGAATTCGATGTGCCGGGCAGCATCGACAATATCGAGTTCTTTGCTGGAGCCGCTCGCAACGTGGACGGCAAAGCGTCCGGCGAGTACTCGGGCGAGCACAAGTCGTCGATCCGCCGGGACGCAGTCGGTGTCGTCGGTTCCATCACGCCGTGGAACTATCCGCTGCAGATGGCCGTCTGGAAGGCGATTCCGGCGCTCGCGGCCGGATGTTGCGTCGTCCTCAAACCGAGCGAACTGACCCCGCTGACCACTCTGCGGTTGGCGAGACTCGCGTCGGAGGCGGGTGTGCCCGACGGCGTCTTCAATGTCGTCACCGGCAACGGGATCGACGCTGGTGCGGCGCTGTCCGGGCATCCGGGAATCGATGTCATGACCTTCACCGGGTCGACGCCGGTCGGTAGGACCGTGATGGCCCAGGCCGCAGCGAACGGCACGCGGGTGCAGTTGGAGCTCGGAGGCAAGGCCCCGTTCGTCGTGTTCGACGACGCCGATCTCGATGCCGCCGTGCATGGAGCGGTCGCAGGTGCGCTGATCAACTCGGGCCAGGATTGCACCGCGGCAACGAGAGCCATTGTCGCAGAACCGTTGTACAGCTCGTTCGTCGATGGCGTCGCGGAGCTGATGAGCACCGTGGTCGTCGGCGATCCGACCGATCCCGCCACGGACATGGGGTCGCTCGTCTCGTTCGCTCATCGAGATCGCGTCGCGGCAATGGTGAACAGGGCAGAAGCCAGAGTCGTGTGCGGGGGCACAAAGCCCGATCTGGCGGGAGCCTTCTACGTCCCGACGCTTGTCGCCGATGTCGGGGAACAGGACGAGGTGTACCGAGACGAGATCTTCGGTCCGGTGCTGACGGTCTCGAAACACTTCGGAGACGACGACGCGGTGCGCCGTGCCAATGACACCGCGTTCGGGCTGGCCGCGTCGGCATGGACTCGGGACCTCTACCGGGCGGGACGGGCGTCACGCGAGATCGACGCCGGGTGCGTGTGGATCAACGACCACATCCCCATCATCAGTGAGATGCCGCACGGGGGCGTAGGGGCGTCGGGATTCGGCAAGGACATGTCCAGCTATTCGTTCGAGGAGTATCTGACGATCAAGCACGTGATGACCGATATCACCGGGGTCGCGCAAAAGCCTTGGCATCGAACGGTTTTCGCTCACGGAGGTGGCAGTCGATGACGTGGGCCGAGAAACCGACACGCCGCGGATTCGACATGGTGGTCGATGCGGTGCCGGAGTCGTTCTGGCTCGACCGCGGCGAGCGCCCGACGCCTCGGCCGCGGTACCGACACGATTCGAAGGTGGATCTCGTCGTGGTCGGCGCCGGATTCACCGGCTTGTGGGCCGCGATTCACGCCGCGGAGGACAATCCCGACCGTTCGATCGTGCTACTCGACGGTGACCGCATTGCCGAAGGGGCGACGGGACGCAACGGCGGCTTCTGCGCGGCCAGCTTGACGCACGGCCTCGGCAACGGCCTCGATCGCTACCCCGACGAGTTGCCCACGCTGCTCCGAATGGGGTCGCAGACGCTCGACGCCATCGAGAAGTCCGCGCGACAGTACGGCATCGACGCCGACATCGAACGGACCGGTGAGCTCGATATCGCCAACTTCGACTGGCAGACGAGTGATTTGCGCGAACTCGCCGAGGAAGCGGCGCGGCTCGGCCAATCGATGGACTATCTGGATCAGGATGCTCTCGCACAGAGAGTCAGTTCCCCGATGGCGCGGGGTGCGTTGTTCGACCCCGATGTGATGATGATCGATCCGGCGAAGTTGGCGTGGGGGTTGGCCGACGCAGCGGAATCTCTGGGCGTGACGATTCACGAGAACAGTCGGGTCGAGTCGCTGCGCGCGTCGGGTGACGGCGTGCGCGTGCAGACCGGATACGGAACCATCGAGGCAGCGAAGGTTCTGCTTGCGACGGCTGCGACTAAACCGCTCCGGTGGACGCAGCGTCCGCGGATCGTGCCGGTGTGGGACTACGTCATCGTGACCGAACCGCTGACGGCCGAGCAGCTGAGCAGCATCGGTTGGACCGGTCGTGAAGGATTGGCCGACAGCGGAAATCGCTTTCACTATTTCCGTCTCACGGCCGACGACCGAATACTGTTCGGCGGCTGGGACGCGATCTACCGTTTCGGGGGCGACACCGATTCGCGGCATCGCCAGCACCCCGAGACGTTCGGGCTGCTCGCCGAGCACCTACTGCAGGTGTTCCCCATGCTGGATGGTATTCGCGCGACACACACGTGGGGTGGCGCCATCGACACGTGCTCACGCTTCAGTGCGTTCTGGGATGTCGGCATGGGCGGACGGGTCGCGAGTGTCCTCGGCTTCACCGGCCTCGGGGTCGGGGCGTCGCACTTCGGGGCACGCACGGCGCTCGATCTGCTCGACGGCCGGGACACCGAACGCACTCGGCTGAACATGGTGCGCGGGAAGCCGCTGCCGTTCCCGCCCGAGCCGTTCAAGTCGTTGGGCATCAACATCACGCGCAGCGAGTTCGCCAAGGCCGATCGAAACCGTGGCAAGCGTGGGCTGTGGCTCGCGGGGATGGACAAGATCGGGCTCGGCTTCGACTCGTGAGCCCCCCAGGGGCCCCGAGGCTCCGTCTCCAGTGGCCCCGAGGCTCCGCCTCCAGTGGCACGGTTGAGTGCACTGGCGTGCGCTTAACCGTGCCACTAGTGCGGAGCGCTACCGTCGCGAAACGCGGACCGCTTGGGCGCGGGGTCCTACTCGTGCGGAACCACGATCACCGGAGCCGGGGTCGATCGCAGAATCTTCGCCGCACTGGATCCGAGAAACACGCGCTTCGGTGCAGCGAGCCGGCTCGAGCCGAGGAACAGGATGTCGCCGTCGGTCCACTGCAGTGACGCGACCGCCTCGTCGAGACTCGATCCGTCCGCGACGACGGACTCGAGACCATCCACGTCGGGGAGTTTGCGAGCAGCGTTTTCCAGGTTGGCTTGCGCTGCAGCGACATGGCGTCGCCGAGTTTCGAGACCATCGACATCGGCTTCGTCGTCCTCCAGCGAGACGAGTGAGACCAACCTCAGCGGAAGATGTGCGGCACTGGCAATCGTGATGGCAAGGGCCGATGGATCAGCGGTGCCGGTGCGGGTCGGGACTGCCGCAGTCAGACCGGTGAGCCTGCGCGGCGCGCCGGTCCGGTATCCGCGCGGGGCGAGCGCAATCGGGACCGGCGAGGCATGGAGGAGTTGACCGGCGACGGATCCGACGGTGTGGCGGTTCAGCAGTCCGTCACCGGCCCCGCCGACAACGATCATGTCGGCGTCGTGTTCGGCGGCGAACTCCATCAGGCCCTGCGCGAAGGATCCGTGCCGAGCAACGCGTGTCGTCACCTCGATGCCTTCGGGAACCTGCGCCCGCGCGCCGGACAACCATTGTTCGGCTTTGGCGTCGAGCACCTTTCGGTACGGGCCGCTGCCTTCCATGACCGGCTCGTCCGAGCGGATGACGATGACGATGTCGATGGACGCGTCGAGAGCGGACGCCAGCACGGCGGCCAACGCGACGCCGTCGTCGCCACTCGGGGTGGCGAGATAGCCGACGGTGAGTTTCATCTCGTGATCCTGTTCTAGTAAGAGTCCGGAACCTTGACTTCGGGGGTCGCGGTCAAGGTCTTGCCCTGGAAGAAGTCTCGGTTGCCGACGAAGCACAGCAGCATCAGTGGAATTCCGAGCACGAGCATCCCGATGCCGAGGACGAATACTCCGCCGATCGGACCGTATGCAGTGAAACCGTAGTCGGGCTTGATCATGTCCACCGCACTCTGCACGAATGCCCAGGTCATCGACAGTCCACCGAGGAGCGGGAAGATTCCGCGCATGAACAGATTTCGGACCGAACCGAACAACGTCCGGCGGAAGTACCACACGCACGCGTACGCGGTGATTCCGTAATAGAACGCCACTGCGAGACCGAGTGACGCGACCGAGTCCTGCAGTGCGTTTGCGCTGACGAAGGTCAATACGAGATAGAAGGCCAGTGCCGAGGCCCCCATGACCAGCGTGCCGAACCCCGGCGTCATGTACCTGGGGTGCACGCTGGCGAATCGCTTCGGGATAGCCTCGTAGACAGCCATCGACAGGGTGCCGCGAGCGGTGGGGAGAATGGTCGTCTGGGTCGAGGACAGTGCCGAGATCGACACGGTGAGAAGCAACAACGACGCGACGACCGAGCCGGCAACGGGGCCGCCGAGGATCGTCAGCACGTCGTCGAGGTTGTCCGGGTTGTTCAGGCCGATTCCGGTGTCGCCGAATCCCGCGAACGACTGCACTGCATATCCGACGAGTACATACGTTGCGACGAGGATCAACGTGGTGATCACGGCGGCGCGGCCCGGTGTCTTCTCCGAGTCCTTCGTCTCCTCACCGACCGCGAGGCATGCATCCCAGCCCCAGTAGATGAAGATGCAGAGGATGATCGCCTGCGCGGCGTCGGACATCGTGACCCCGGTCGGGATGATCCAGCTGAGCTCGGGAGTGATGGCCTGCGGGCCTGCCGTGCCCGCGCCGACTTTCACCAGAGCCGTGATCGAGACGCCGATCAGCACACCGAATTGGACGACCAGCAATACGTTCTGCATGCGCTCGCTGATGAGGATGCCGCGGAAGCTGACGTAGGTCATCGACACGATGAAGAACGAGCCGAGCGCCACTTTTGCTGCTGTGGACTCGGCGGCCCCTTCCATTCCAAGGAATTCGAAGAGGTAGATCGCGGCGACCTCGGCGACGTTGGCGAGCACGATGATGGCCGACACGGCAAGTCCCCACCCGGCCATCCACCCCACCCACGGGCCGAAGGCCTTGGTTCCCCAGGTGAACGACGTGCCGCAGTCCGGGGTGTCCCGTCCTAGCTCGCGGTAGGCGAACGCCGTGAGCAGCATGGGAACGAATGCGACGAGGAACATCGCAGGTGCCTTGTCGCCGACGGCGAGGACGACGTATCCCAGCGTCGCCGCCAGGCTGTAGGCGGGAGCAACCGCGGACAGCCCGATGACGATGTTTCCGACGAGACCGAGCGCACCCGTGTTCAGGCCTTTGCCCGCGGGAGCGTCCGGAGGTGGAGAAGTCGCAGGCGTATCCGCAACAGACATGATCACTCCAAGCTCGAGACCGGATCGAATGTCCAAAACGATACGATTTCGGTTGCGGTTCCGCTTGGTTTCGACTGATCTGTTTTCAAAAGGGTAACAATGCAACGAAATGGGTTGCTTGATCGAACTCCTTCCGACGCGCCGGACCGTTGTCGAACGCACGCGAGTCCGTTCCGATCGGGCTACCGTCGACTCATGAGTACCGCGAATCCGATCAGCGGCGCGACGCCGCTCGACCTGCCCTCCATCAAGACGGCTCCCAAGGCTCTACTGCACGACCATCTCGACGGCGGACTTCGGCCGCAGACCGTGTTGGAATTGGCCGACGAGTGCGGATACGACGGCTTGCCTGCGCAGGACGGTCCTGCTTTGGGCGAGTGGTTTCGGAACGCTGCCGACAGCGGTTCGCTCGAGCGGTATCTGGAGACATTCGCTCACACCGTCGCGGTCATGCAGACGCCGGAGGGACTCTTTCGTGTGGCCCGTGAGTGCGCGGAAGACCTGGCCGAGGACGGCGTCCTGTACGCGGAGGTGCGGTTCGCCCCTGAACAGCACCTGGATCGAGGGCTCACCCTGGATCAGGTCGTCGAGCATGTTCTCGAAGGGTTCCGTGCTGGAGAATCAGCGGCACGGGTGAACGGCAAGCGAATTCGTGTCGGATGCCTGCTGACGGCGATGCGTCACGCCGCACGGTCACGGGAGATAGCAGAGCTTGCGGTGCGCTTCAGGGACCGCGGTGTCGTCGGCTTCGACATCGCCGGAGCGGAAGCAGGATTTCCTCCCAGCCGTCATCTCGATGCTTTCGAGTACATGCGAGCTGCCAACGCGCACTTCACCATTCACGCGGGGGAGGCCTTCGGTCTGCCGTCCATTCAGGAAGCCGTCGCGTTCTGCGGCACGGACCGCCTCGGTCACGGCGTCCGCATCATCGACGACATTTCGGTCGCATCGGACGGAACTCCGTCACTCGGACTGCTCGCGGCATACGTCCGGGACACGCGCATGCCGTTGGAACTCTGCCCCAGCTCGAACGTGCAGACCGGCGCCGTCGACAGCATCGAAAAGCACCCGTTCGATCTTCTTGCGCGACTGCGGTTCCGCGTCACCGTCAACACCGACAACCGGTTGATGAGCGATACGACGATGTCGCGCGAGATGCACACCCTCGTCCAGACGTTCGGCTACGGCTGGACCGACCTCGAACGCTTCACGATCAACGCGATGAAGTCCGCCTTCATCCCGTTCGACGAACGACTGGAACTGATCGACAACGTCGTCAAACCCGGATACGCGGTGCTCGTCGGGTAGGGCTCACTCCTTGCGGAGGCGGGCCTCGAAATCACGCTCGAGTGCCCGCCACGCTTCGGCTTCCAGCTCGAACGGCGCGCTCGGTGCAAGTCGGTTCGGGTCGGGTTCGAGTGTGTAGGAGACATACCAGCCGAGCGGCGTCGAACGTGCGAGCGCGGTTTCCACCGAGTCGTCCTCGGCGAAGTCCGCTGCGTCGGTGAACAGTTCGACAGCCAGATCCAGCTGGTCGACATCGACGGATTCCGGTCCCTCGGCGAGATCGTCTGCCAAGCCCGGCAGTACGTACACATTGTCGTCGGTGATGTCTATGCGCAGAGAACCGTCGATCGCTGCGGTCTGCACCTCGGCGTAGGTGCTGACCTTCGCCAGGTCGTGATCGTGATCGTCGGCCAGGTACCGGGCGAGAGCTCGTTCGGAACCGAACACCGTGATGCTTCCGGTGCGCCCCAGAAAGATCGGCTCGTCGTCGATGTAGCACCGCAATGTGTAGTAGGTGTCCTCGGAGGTGATGATCTGGATGGGGTCGATGCCTACCGAAGCCCAGAACCCTTCTTCGGCGGCAGCGTCGGCGATGGGATCCGGGGTGACTTCCTCGTCGGCAGTGTCCCCGTCAGGAGCATCGTCGTCGAGGGTGTCGACATCGTCCTCGTCGGACACGTCGTCGACGTCGACCTCGTTCTCGGTGGCTGCCAGCAGCTCGGCTTCGGCGACGTCCACGGCGGCAGCGTCGACATCAGGTGAGGTGACTACAGAATCGATTGCATCGATGACTGCGTCCCAGCTCTTGGAGATGGACGCTCCGATCCGGTTCCAGAGATTCTGACCGTCTTTGCCGACGTAGGCGTCGACGCCGATCCCTACCGAACCCAAGTGTGGATTTCCGGCGAAGAACGAAGTGACAGTGGAGAGTTCGCATACGTCGCCGATGGTCTGGACCATCTCGAACGTCGCGGCGAGTTCGTCGAGGATATCGGAGTCGGGATCCTCAGCGACGAGTTCCGGAACACCGACGAGGTCGAAGCGATGAAGGTCGTCGGGCTCGAGCTCGTTGGCGGCGAGAGCCGACACGATCTTCCACGACGGATGATCGACGAGGTCGTTGTCGTCGTTGCTACGGATGAATGCGGCCAGGTGAGCGACCGCCTCGAAACCGTAGAGATCTTCCTCGTGTCCGAGAAAGGCCTCCCATTCGTCGTCACCTTCGTGCCATTCGGGAGCCCACAAGGTCACGAAGTCGCCGCGGGTGAGACCGAGTTCGATCGGGATGATGTCGCCAGCCATGGCGGGAAGCCTATCTCAGGTGTCTGAGAGCGAACTTTGCATCCGCTCCAATACGGCGGCTCGACGCCGAAGTGCCTCGCCGGCGGCCTCGGCAGCGGTGACGACGATGGAGTTTTCGAGCTGGGTCGCCGACTCGCGGGACAGATCGGGCTGCAGGTACAGGTCGACCATTGCCCCTGAACCGTCGACTGTGACGGTGGCCAGACCATCGGGGGATCGGCGAACTATCCGCAGGGCAGACAGCATCTCCGTTGCGTCGTGCATGACGGATAACGCGCGGTCGGCGCGATCGATCAGGTCATCGAGTGGATCGTTCACAGAGATTTCATCCAGCTGACAGGTGCGGCTTCGGTACCCAACAGTTCGTTTTCGGTATCGGCGACGGTCGACTCACGAGGTAGGCCGAGTCGGTCGAGAACGTCGGCTGGCATTCCGTCGCGTTCGAGCCGGGTGCGGTGCCGAGCCATGGCGGACTGGGTTGCCCGGGCATGCACTTCCAAGATCGTCCTGGCCAATTCGGTTCCGCCGAAGCGAAGTTCACGTGAGTCGATGTGCACGGCAGTCGGAACTCCGCCCGAGGTTGCCTGGACACGGACGGAATCGGTGCGCGTGGCGGCCCACGCTGTCGACTCGATCATGCGGTCGGCCGGTAGAAGCCCTTGAAGGCCATACCCGAGTTGGTGGTTCGGATGTCACCGACTTGCACGGGATCGCCTGCTTCCACGATCTGTCCGTTTCCGATGACCATGGCGACGTGACCGTCCCACACTGCAAGATCGCCCGGCATGAGCTCGTCCTGGCCGACCTGGGTGCCGACGTTCTGCTCCTGCGCCAGCCTCGGTAGCTCGACACCCTGCTCGCCGTACGCCCACTGGGTCAGGCCGCTGCAGTCGAGGCCGCGTCCCGGCTCGGTTCCACCCCAGACATACGGGGTGCCCTGCTGTGTCAGCGCACTGCGCACCGCGCCTGCTGCCTCCTCGTTGGGCGCCATTGCGACACTGCCGTCGGGGAGTGCGACCTGGACACCACCTCCGACGCCGCCCATGTCCGCCGATGTTCGCTGAGGGTTGCCGGTGAACATGGACGCATCTGAGCTCTGCCCCGCGGGGACGGTTGCCGTTGCCGGTGAGGTCATCAGGTTCGACGGAGTGTCGGGAAGGACCGAGGACGCGGACGACGACAGCGTCCTGGCGAAGTTCTGCCCGAATTGGCTGCCCGGGTCCGATCCCGCTGCGGCAGGAGCAGATGCCGGTGCCGTCGTAGGCGCTGCGCCCGCGGGTTGGGGAACCGGCGGAGGAGCGGTGTAGGCACTGATCTCAGCGGTGTGGACGGCAAGCTCGCCGCGCACGCGAGCCACGACCGCCAGCGCGCGCTGCAGGTGTTCGATAGCCGTCGCGATCAGCATCGACTGCCCTGCCGGGGTGAACAGCATGGGTGCGCCGGCGCCTGCTACCGAGATGAAGGACTGCAGAATGCCCTGCAGTTCGGCAAGTCCGGCCTGGACCTTTTCACAGGCGCGATCGACTACTGCCGCGATCTCGACGCCATGATCGGACAGTCCGAGAGCGCTCGTGTGCGCCTGCCCGGCGAGTTCGATTGCGGCGGTGGCAGCCGGTCCACTCCATGCTGAGGCAAGTTCGCCGACCGCCGATTGTCCGATGCTCTGAACCGACTCGAGCGCCCGCGACGAGGATCGCAGCACGTCGGCTGGTCCACCGCTGGGAACGATGCCGGACCCGAAAGCGCCGAGTAGGTCGGTGATGGGTTTGGCGAGCAGCTCGATCACATCAGGCTCGCGGCGGTCTGGGCGTCGGCGAGGTCATAGGCTGCGCTGGACGCCGATGCCGCGGCACCGAGGCTGGCCACCGTCTCGGCGAGCCTGCCGACTGCGGCCCCGTGCGCACTGTGCACTCCGGTGAATGCAGCGAGAAACTCGGTGCCGATCAGCCCGAACACCGGTGTGAGAACGGCAGGCCCGCACGCAGTTGTCGCAGCAGCCGCTGTAGCGACCTGAGCGGCGGCCGCTCCCATCGTCGTCGCGTACGCGTGCACTCCCGCAGATACTGCCGATATCTCTGTCACCGATTCCCCCATGGATTCCTCGACGGCGCACGAAAAACTCCTACACATATCTTCGACGCACGTGACGGCCGATCGGTTCCCACATTTATCCTGTCGGAATGGAAACTCACGTGGTCGACCATCCACTGGCCGCTGCACTGCTGACGACGATGCGCGACGAGCGCAGCGACAACGCAACATTTCGGTCCGCACTCCGCCAGCTCACCCACATGCTGGTGTACGAGGCCACCCGCGACGCCGACATCGACACGTTCGACGTGACGACGCCGGTCGCTACTACAAAGGGCACGCGACTGGCGCGTCCGCCGCTGCTCGTCCCGGTGCTCAGGGCGGGACTGGGAATGGTGGAGAAGGCAAGTGGCCTGATCCCACAGTCACGCGTCGGATTCGTCGGGATGGCGCGCGACGAGGAGACGCACCAGCCGGTTCCGTACATGGAGTCGCTGCCGGATGACCTGTCGCGGACTCCGGTCTATGTGCTCGACCCGATGCTGGCAACGGGAGGTTCGATGGTCCACACCATCGAACTGCTCGTCGAGCGGGGAGCAGCGGACGTCACCGCTATCTGCGTCGTCGCCGCCCCCGAAGGTGTCGCGGCGCTCGAGGCGTCGGGACTGCCGGTGCGACTCGTCGCCGCGAGCATCGACGACGGACTCAACGACGACGCCTTCATCGTGCCGGGTCTCGGCGACGCGGGCGATCGTCAGTTCGGCCCGCGCTGAGCATCTCGCTCGTCCTCGGCGTCACCTGGCCGGCGCGTGAGGGCGACCCTCGTCTTCGCGTCGTCGACATCGAGACGAAGGCAGTCGAGCACGTGGAACTGCGCGGCGGACGACTCGGCTTCGCTTCTGCGGGCGCGCAGCGCTGGTGCACCGGTCGTGTCGCTTTTCGTTCGGGCGCAGGTTCGGAGTACGTTCCGTGCCCGCGACAGAGCCCGGTGGACGTGGGCACTCAGTGTTCGGAATGCGAATCCAAGGACGGATTTCGGTTCGTGCACACCATTCATCGTGGCGGGTTCGTATCCCGCGAGCTCGAAGCGCATGTGATGCAACCGCATTGGCTCTACATCGCGACGTTCGCGAACGGAGTGCACAAGGTGGGTACGGCAGCCGACACCAGGAAATGGGGGCGCCTCGCCGAACAAGGTGCGATCTGCGCGCACTACGTGGCACGAGCCGAGGACGGCAAAGTGATTCGGGTGCTGGAGGACAGCGTGACCGAGCAGCTCCAGGTCCGGCAAGCTGTTCGATCCTCTGCCAAGGCCGCAGCGTTGGCGCTTCCGATCGACACCGACCGCATCGACGCCGCGACGACGGCGCTCGCCGCTCGTGTCCGCACGATGATCGAACCCGCCATCGACGAGGTGACCTACCGCGTCGTGGACGAGCCATGGCGTACGGCCGGATTTCGTGATCTGGCGTCGGGAAACAGGCTCGCGTATCCCCTCGACATCACCACCGGCACGCACGGTTTCACCGTCGACGCCTGCATCGGCCAGGCGGCAGTGGTGAGGCTGAACGATCGTGTCACCATGAAGGAACGCACCCCCGACGAGGATGCGTCGTTCGTCGTCGACCTGCACGAACTGAAGGGACGCCGGGTGACGTTCGGGGACTACACCTCCGAGTTGCCCGCCGTGCAATCAGCCCTGTTCTAGAGAGTCCGTGCGAACTGCCGGAGTTGGTCCAATGTGGCGTCGGCCGTGGCTCGTGCTCTCGCCAGGTCCTCACGCGAGCCGGCCGGCTCGACGACCTCGAGATAGGCCTTCACCTTCGGCTCGGTTCCCGATGGCCGCACGATGACGCGGATTCCGTTTCCGGCGAGCTCGACGGCATCGGTTCTCAGCGGACCGCGTGAAGTGAGCATGTCGGTTACTGTGACTGCGCGAGAGGCCAATTCGGCCGGAGGATCGGAACGCAGCCGCGCCATCATCGAGTCGATCAGGCCGAGATCGTCGACTCGCTTCGACACCTGGGCGCCTGCATGGACTCCGAATTCCACCGCGAGGTCGTCGAGAACGTCGAGAAGCGTCCGACCGTCGGACTTCAGTTGTGCAACCAGGTCCGCGAGCACAACTGCCGCCGAGATACCGTCCTTGTCGTTCACCGTCGTCGGATCCACGCAGTGGCCGATTGCCTCCTCGTAGGCGTAGACCAGGCCGGACCCTGCGCGTACCAGCCACTTGAATCCGGTCAGCGTCCGCGCGTACCTGGCGCCGCGTGCGGGTGCCAACGCCGAGAGCAGTTGAGAGGACACGATGGTGTTGGCCACCAACGAGTCCGGTGGCGCCGACTTCAGGATGTGATCGGCAAGCAGAGCCCCGGTTTCGTCGCCGCTGAGCATTCGCCAGCCCCCAGGGCCGGGCACGCCGATCGCGCACCGGTCGGCATCGGGATCCAGTGCGATCGCGAGGTCGGCATCCACCTCTGCAGCGAGGGCGAGGAGAGCGTCGGCTGCTCCTGGCTCCTCCGGATTGGGAAACGTGACGGTGGGAAACTCTGGGTCCGGATCGAATTGGCTTGTCACGACGTGGACGTCGAGGAAGCCGAGTCCGCGCAGCGCGGTGAGTGCAACCTCGCCGCCGACGCCGTGCAGCGGTGTCAGCGCGATGCGGATGTTTCGACGAGGTGCGTGCACGAGCGCGGGCAGAGTGTCGAGGTAGCGAGCAGTCACGTCGGCGCCGCCCGGGGTGACGAGACGGCGGGGTACGTCGACGGCACGGCCCACTGCAGCGATCTCGGCTTCGATCTCCGTGTCGGCAGGCGGAACCAACTGCGCACCGCCGCGGAGATAGACCTTGTATCCGTTGTCGGCGGCAGGGTTGTGCGAGGCGGTGATCTGAACACCCAGATCGGCATCCAGAGCGCGAACGGCGAAGGCCAGCACAGGCGTCGGGAGCGGGCGGGGGAGTAGAACCACCGAGGACCCGGCAGCTGCAAGCGTTTCCGCAGCTGCAGTTGCGAACACTTCGGACCCGTGGCGTGCGTCCCTGCCGACGACTACCGTCGACCCGCCGAGGCACTTCTTCTGCAACCACGCACAGATTCCGGCCGTGGTGCGAACGACGACAGCGACGTTCATTCCGTTCGGTCCTGCCCGCACCTCGCCGCGCAGACCAGCGGTACCGAAACTCAGGGGAGCCCGGAAGCGCTCGGTCAGTTCGGATTCGGAGAGCTCTGCCAGCTCGTCGCGGGTGGTCGGGTCCGGATCTCCGGCAATCCACTCGGAAAGCTGTTCGGAGAGATCGGATGTCACAGCGTCGAGACCAGTCGGTGCAGCAACTCGCCCATACGCGACGCCGAAGCCTTACCTGCCTCGAGGACTTCCTTGTGGTCGAGGTGTTCACCCGTCATGCCGGCAGCGAGGTTGGTCACGAGCGAGACTCCGAGGACCCGGGCACCGAGCGCGCGTGCGGCAATGGTTTCGTGCACCGTCGACATGCCGACGAGATCGGCTCCGATCGTTCGGAGCATGCGGATTTCGGCGGGCGTCTCGTAGTGCGGACCCGGTAGGCCGGCGTAGACGCCTTCCTCGAGAGTGGGATCGATGCTGCGCGCGAGAGTGCGAAGCTCGGGGGAGTAGGCGTCGACGAGATCGACGAACTCGGCGCCGATCAACGGTGACCGGGCAGTGAGGTTGAGGTGATCCGAGATCAAGACCGGTTGTCCGACGCTCATGCCCTCGCGGATTCCGCCCGCTGCATTGGTCAACACGACGGTGCCGGACCCGGCAGCGATGGCGGTGCGCACCGGGTGCACGACGCGTCGAAGCTCGTGACCTTCGTATGCGTGCGTACGGCCTTGGAGTAGGAGGGTGTGCGTCCCTCCGACATTGACCGAGGTGATGGTTCCTGAGTGTCCCGACGCCGACGGCGGCGCGAACCCAGGGAGATCGGCCATGCGAATGGTCGCTGTCGGTTCACCGAACCGATCGGCGGCGGCCTGCCAGCCCGAGCCGAGAACGATCGCTACCGAGTGTGCGGCGACGCCGGTTGCTTCGGCGATGGCGGCGGCCGCAGTTGCGGCGGCACCTGCCGGGTCGATGGTCGGGTCGGCACTGTGTGCGTCAGAAGTTCCCACGAGGGACCACCCTAGGAGATAGACGGTCGATGCGGCGACAGATAGTTGTTGTCATCCACACTCGGCTGCCGCCGCGAGTCCTTCGACCACCCAGGCTTCGTACTCTTCCGTCGTCCATCCGCGATCGTCGACGAGCAAAGTGAAGTTCTCGGGACTCAACAGCGCCAGGGCGACATCCACGCAGGTCTCGACGTCCATGCCGTCGACCTTCTGGGCCAGCGAGGTCATGAGATGCCGAAGCACGATGACTCGCTGCTCGACGTTGGTTCGCCACAGTGCTGCCACGTCCGGATCGGCGTGTGCGCCCGCGCGGACCGCGAGCAGAATTCCCGCGACGCGTTCGGAGACGAGGCTGGCGGCGTGCACGTGGATTCGCAGGTGTTCTGCGGGGTCCGAGGCGGCGACGGCGGCGGCGACCCATTGCCTGTCGAGAGTGGCAATGGGGAGTTCGTCGCCCGCGATCGCGCGGTCGAGCACCGCTTCGAGGACCGCGCGCTTGTTGCCGAACACGAAGTACACGGTCTGCACTGCGACTCCCGCGTCGGTTGCGATCTGCTTGATGGTCGTCGACGCGTATCCGCCGCCGACGAACAGCGGGTGGGCCGCAGTGAGAATCTTCGAGCGAGCGCTGGTGTCGGAGGAATTGACCACGGAGAAGAGTCTAGCTCTAGAGTAGTACTCTAGTTCTCCACTCTAGAGAGGGTTTCTGATGACAGTTCTCGTTCTCGGCGGATACGGCGCCGTCGGCCGACGCATCGTCGACACGCTTCGAGCGGATGGTGTCGCTACTGTCTCGGCGGGACGCGATCCGGCACGAGCGGATCTCGCTATTGATCTCCGCGACCACAGTGCGTACATGGAGGCGTTGAACGGCGTCGGCGTGGTAGTCAACGCATCGGGAAGCGAGGACGCCGACCTCGCGCGGATCTCCGCAGGACGCGACATCCCCTTCGTCGACATCTCGGCGACCAGCTCGTACACGCAGGCATTGAACGCAGTTCGAGGGCCTGTGCTCGTCGGGGTCGGAATTGCACCTGGGTTGTCGGGAATCCTTGCCCGTGAGGCCTTCTCGGAAAGTTCGACAGGGGTCGATGTTGCCATCGGGCTCGGTGCAGGGGAACGACACGGGGCGGCGGCCACGGAGTGGACCTACGGATTGCTCGGCACGAGATTCGACGACCCGGACGGATCGTCCGTCAAGAACTTCACCGCAGGCAAGAAGTTCGATTTCCCCAGTGAATCGGGATATCGGCGATTCGCGTCGTTGCGAGCGGATTTCGCAGACCAGCACCGGTTGACGGAGGAGCTGGCAGTTCCGGTCCGAACCTACCTACGGCTCGATTCCCGGCTGATGACGGTAGGGCTCGCCGCCATGACGCACGCGCCGTGGCTGTCTCGGTTCACGCCGTCGGTCATGCCGGGAGGCGATCGCTGGGCCATCGTCGCGCGTGACCACGGTGGCATGCAGGCGTGGGCGACGGGGCGTGAGCAGTCGGTGGCAACAGCTGTGATCGGTGCTTGGTCGGCCCGGGCGTTGCTGGAAGGGCGGATCGAAATCAGCGCCCCCACGTGGCTGCACGGCGCGGTCTCACTTCGTGACCTGAGTGAAGAACTGCAGGCTGCCGGCATCATGACGTCCCCGGGGGCGTCGGGCATCTGACAGCATGAAACCGATATTCGTCGCGCCGGTACGCAGTAGCGTCGCTGCCCTCGAGGCCGGAAGTTACCGCCGGGTAGTATCCGCCTATGCCTTTCCTCGAACGCAGCGGTGACGTGCACATCCTCTACCTCGGTGACGAGGCAGGCCCCGAGAACAACGAGAACCGATTCCACCCCGAGTGGATCGATCGGGTCCACGTTCTCCTCGACGAGGTGGAGGCCACCGAGGGCCCCACAGCCTTGGTCACGACGGCGTCCGGGAAGTTCTTCACCAACGGGCTCGACACCGATTGGCTGTTCGCCAACCTGGACAAGATCACCTGGTACCTCGACCGCGTCCACACGCTGTACACCCGTCTGCTCACCTTCCCCATGGCAACGGTGGCGGCAGTGCAGGGCCACGCGTTCGGCGCCGGTGCGATGCTCGCGACGGCACACGACTTCCGCACGGTCCGTGTCGATCGCGGCTTCTACTGCCTCCCCGAGGTCAACCTGAACATGCCGTTCACGGTGGGCATGTCGGCATTGGTCACGTCTCGACTGCCGAGGCAGACCGCGATCGAGGCCATGACGACCGGCCGTCGCTTCGGCGGAGCCGATGCCGTCACCGCAGGTATCGCCGACGTTGCAGTGACCGAGGACGAGGTCCTGTCATCCGCCGTCGAGCGTGCGGCAGCACTGACGAATACGCGCGGAAAGAACCTCGCGGGTATCAAGGCGGGCATCCACGCCGACGTTCTCGCTGCTCTGAATACCCCGACAGGTGAGAGCAACTTCAGCTTCGGAAACCAGTAGTGACAGACTGGTGCGGTGATCGATGAGACCGATGCAGGTGTGCAGAGCGCCGCACCAGAGCTGATCGAACTGTCGCATTCGATACACTCCGAGCCCGAGTTGGCGTTCGAGGAATATCGAAGCTCCGCAAAAGTGCGCGAGCTACTCGGTGCCCGTGGCTTCGAGATCGAGTCGGGCGTCGCGGATATGCCCACTGCGTTTACCGCCAAGTACGGTTCCGGCGACCTGAACATCGGCATCTGCGCGGAATACGACGCGTTGCCGGAAATCGGTCACGCCTGCGGGCACAACATCATCGCTGCATCCGCAGCCGGAGCGGCGATTGCTCTCGCGCCTCTCGCAGACGAACTCGGTATCACCGTCACCGTCCTGGGCACTCCCGCCGAGGAGAGCGGAGGCGGCAAAGTGCTGATGCTGGAGCGGGGAGTGTTCGACGGGGTCGCTGCGGCACTGATGGTTCATCCGGGTCCGTTCGACATCGTGGGCGCCACCTCACTTGCCCTGTCCGACATCGGTATCAAGTTCACCGGGCGTGCCGCCCACGCGTCGGCGGCACCCGAATGGGGCATCAACGCGGGCGATGCGGTCACCATCAGCCAGGTTGCGATCGGTCTGCTTCGCCAACACCTGGCCCCCGGCCAGCAACTGCACGGCATCGTCAGCGACGGCGGGCTCGCGCCCAACATCGTTCCCGGGCACGCCGAGTTGCTGTATTACCTCCGCGCGCACACCTCGGAGTCGTTGGCGGCGTTGACCGCGAAGACGTATCGGTGTTTCGAGGCCGGTGCGCTGGCGACCGGATGTACTCACGAAATTCGAACGATCTCACCGACGTACACGGAACTGACCCCTGATCCCTGGCTCGTGACGCAGTTCCGCCGCGAGGCCGAGGCGATCGGGCGCAGGCCGCTTGCACCAGAACTGGAAGGATTCCGCCCTCTGGGCAGTACCGATATGGGAAATGTGACGAATGTTCTACCGGGAATCCATCCGGTCATCGGGCTGGATTCGGCGGGCGCAGTGACCCACCAACCGGAGTTCGCGGCGGCCTGCGTCACCGCGTCCGCGGACACCGCAGTCCTCGACGGCGCTCGGTTGCTGGCCAGGACCGCAGTGCGTGCCGCCCAGGACGCTGACGTGCGAGCACGACTGCTCAGCGGCGTGGAAGCGCGGGCAGCGAAATGATCGACAGACACGCACTCGTCGACTCGTGGATCCTGAAGCACGCAGACGACCTGTCGACGTGGCGTCGCCATATTCATGCCAACCCGGAACTGGCGCGACAGGAATTCGCGACCACGGCGTTCGTGGCCGAGGAACTCGAAGCTGCGGGGCTGTCGCCGAAGCTGTTGCCCGGTGGAACCGGCTTGATCTGCGACATCGGCCCGAGCGGCCCCCGTGTTGCTCTCCGCGCCGACATGGATGCGTTACCGCTGCAGGAGTTCACCGGCGCGACGTACAGCTCCACCGTTCCCGGTGTGTCGCACGCGTGCGGACACGACGCGCACACCACCGTTCTGCTCGGCACCGCGCTGGCGCTGGCATCGCTGCCCGACCTGCCCTTCGGGATTCGGCTCATCTTCCAGCCGGCCGAAGAGGTGATGCCCGGCGGTGCCCTCGACGTCGTCGCGGCGGGAGGGCTTGAGGGTGTGACCAAGATCTTCGCCCTGCACTGCGATCCGCGCCTCGAAGTCGGCAAGGTCGGAGTCCGCGTCGGCGCGATCACCTCGGCAGCGGACACCGTCGAACTGCGCCTGGACTCACCGGGCGGTCACACCTCGCGCCCCCATCTGACGACTGATCTGGTCTACGCGTTGGGGACCGTGATCACCGGACTCCCCGGAATGCTCAGTCGACGGATCGATCCCAGGACCAGCACCGTCATGGTGTGGGGTGCAGTCGTCGCCGGCCAAGCGCCCAACGCGATTCCGCAGACCGGGATGCTGACGGGAACAGTTCGAACGGGCGACCACGAAACTTGGGCGCTGCTCGAGCCGATGGTCTCCGAGATCGTGACCGGTCTGCTCGCGCCCACCGGGGTCCGCTTCGAACTGCACTACAAGCGTGGGGTTCCGCCGGTGGTCAACGACGCTGCTGTGACGAGAACCTTCGAGAATGCCATTCGGCGGGTCGGACCGGCCGCGCTGGCGGACACTGCGCAATCGGGCGGCGGGGAAGACTTCTCCTGGTACCTCGAAGACATTCCCGGCGCAATGGCGAGGCTCGGTGTCTGGTCCGGCACCGGACCTCAGCTCGACATCCATCAGCCGACCTTCGACCTGGACGAACGCGCCCTCGCAGTGGGCGTCAAGGTCATGACGGGTATCGCGCTCGAACCGAACTAGCTGGTGCCAGGACCGACATTGCGGCTGTTGCGGGTACGAAGGTCCCGCACATAGTCGGCCGGAGCGCCGGCGATCTCTGCCGCTTCGGCCATGACACCGAGGTAGCGGGCCGAGGGAAGGCCGCCCTCGTAGGCGTCGAGCACGTACAGCCAGGCAAGGACCGGTCCGTCTGCGGTCTCCACTCGCAGCCTGACCTTGCGGTGGATGCCCAATTCCGAGCCTTCCCACCGGTCCAGGCTGAGTTCGTCCTCTTCGGAGACGTCGTAGAGGACCACGAACACCTTCTCGTCCTGGTCGGGTGCGACCGTTGCCAGTGCGCCCTCCCAGCCGATGTCGCCGCCGCCGAACGTCAGACGCCACCCGTGCAGCCAGCCGGTTCCGGACAGGGGAGAGTGCGGACAACGCTGCAACATCTGCTCCGGATGCATGTTCGATCCGTAGGCGGCATAAATTGGCACGTCGGCCAGCCTAATCCGTCTGCACGTCGGGGGTCGCGGGGCGACCCCCGATTTCGGCATCAGCGCTGGTCGAGATCAGTGAAGTGAGCCTTACCGGTGCATGACGCCCGTCACTGCAATAGCCTCGACGGCGGACCACAAGTCAATTTCCCCCAATTCGAAAGAGGATCAATGAGCCGGATCGTAATCATCGGTGGCGGCCCAGCAGGGTACGAGGCAGCACTGGTGGCGGCACAGCACGGGGGAAAGGTGACTCTCGTCGACTCCGAGGGCATCGGTGGAGCATGCGTTCTGTGGGACTGCGTTCCGTCGAAGACCTTCATCGCGTCGACGGGCATCAGGACCGAGATGCGTCGCGCCAGCGATCTCGGGATTGCACTCGACCCGTCGCAGGCAGCGGTAGCGCTCCCGCAGATCCATGAGCGGGTCAAGTCGCTCGCTCGTGCACAGTCCGCCGACATTGCGGCGCGGGTGCGTTCGGTGGGTGTCGAGCTGATTTCGGGGCGTGCGGAGATGATCGACACGCAGGTAGGTATGGCTGCGCATCAGATTCGCGCGACGCTCGCCGACGGATCCGAACGAATTCTCGACGCCGATGTCGTCCTCATCGCTACCGGTGCGAGTCCGCGCGTGCTGAAGGGCGCCGAGCCCGACGGCGAACGGATCCTCAACTGGCGTCAGCTCTACGACCTCGACGCACTGCCCGAGCACCTCGTCGTCGTCGGTTCCGGTGTCACGGGTGCGGAGTTCGTCTCGGCGTACACCGAGATGGGCGTCAAGGTGACTGCAGTGTCGAGCCGCGATCGTGTGCTGCCGCACGAGGACGAGGATGCGGCGCTCGTGCTCGAGGACGCATTCAACGAACGCGGGGTCACTCTCGTCAAGCACGCGCGCGCCGATGCTGTCGAGCGAACCGACACCGGGGTGATCGTCAGGCTCGCCGACGGCCGAACCGTCGAGGGAAGCCACGCTCTGATGACCGTCGGTTCGATACCGAACACGTCGGGCCTCGGCTTGGAAAATGTGGGGATCGAGCTCGACCGGGGTGGATACCTGCGGGTGGACCGCGTGTCGCGTACCTCGGTTGCCGGTATCTATGCGGCCGGTGACTGCACCGGACTGCTGCCGCTGGCTTCGGTAGCGGCGATGCAGGGACGTATCGCGATGTACCACGCACTCGGTGAAGGCGTCACGCCGATCAAGCTCAAGACGGTGGCGTCCGCAGTGTTCACGCGTCCGGAGATCGCGTCGGTGGGTGTCAGTCAGTCCTCCATCGACAACGGAGACGTCCCAGCTCGCACCGTGATGTTGCCGCTCTCCACCAACCCGCGAGCCAAGATGTCCGGCCTCAAGCGCGGTTTCGTCAAGATCTTCTGCCGACCGGCTACCGGCGTGGTCATCGGTGGCGTCGTCGTCGCACCGACTGCGTCGGAGTTGATCCTGCCGATTGCGATGGCGGTGCAGAACAATCTGTCGGTCAACGACCTTGCGGCAACGTTCTCGGTGTACCCGTCACTGACGGGCTCGATCACCGAGGCCGCGCGTCAGCTGATGCGGCACGACGACCTGGACTGACTCGTCCTGCTCTGGAGCCTCCGGCTCCCAGTGGCACGGTTGAGTGCATTGGGGTGCACTTATTCGCGCCACTGGGGCGGAGCGCCACTCCTCTCATCATGTGAGATTTCAGTTTCATATCGTGATCCACAGTGTCATAGTGGACGGGAGCCGACCACCAACCGGCAAATTCACACCCCAGTCGATCCTCGGGTACGCCAGATCATCCGTGCTTCGACTTCGGGAGAATCCCATGTCCATCGCCTTGCCTCCGATGTCCAGCCGTCTCGGCTCCGCGCAGAGTTCGGCCATCCGCGACCTGCTCGCTCTCACAGCGCGCGAGGACGTCATCAGCCTCGCCGGCGGTCTACCTGCGCTGGAGCTCATTCCGTCACGAAGGATCAGGGACGCCGCACAGTCGGTTCTCGCCGAGTCGTCCGCCGTTCAATACGGTGAAACCTCGGGCTGGCGCGGGCTTCGCGAGATCGTCGCGCATCGGGAATCCGTGATCACCGGACGTTCGGTCCAGTATGCGGAAGTGGTCATCACTCACGGATCTCAACAGGCTTTGACGTTGATCGCTCAGGCATTGCTCGACCCGGGCGCCGTCGTCGTGGTCGACGAACCTGCCTATACCGGTGCACTGCAGGTGTTTTCGATCGCCGGTGCGGACATTCGTGCGATTCCGATCGGCGAGGACGGGATGGATACCGACGAACTCGACCGTCGCCTGCAAGGCGGTCTGCGGCCCGCACTCGTTCACACGGTGAGTAATTTTCACAATCCGCGTGGGGTGACGATGTCCCATGATCGTCGACGCCACCTCGCGGAGCTGGCAGACCGATACGGCTTCTGGATACTCGAGGACGACCCGTACGGCGAAATCTGGTTCGGCGCTCCGCCGCCCGCCCCGATCGCATCCGATCGCGTCGTGCGCCTGTCCAGCGCGTCGAAGATTCTCGCCCCCGCTCTGCGCGTGGGGTGGATGGTCGCACCGAGGCCGGTGTGCGATGCAGTCGAATTGCTCAAGCAGGGCGCCGACCTGTGCGGTTCCTCGATGACCCAGCAGATGGCGGCGCACATGTTGGCCGACACACCGTGGCTCGACCTTCATCTGGGCACTCTGCGTGGTGAGTACGGCCGACGCGCCGACGCGCTGCACCGAGCTCTCGGTGCTGCGTTCGGTGACGCTGCATCTGCAAAGCCGGCCGACGGTGGAATGTTCCTCTGGCTGACGTTCCACGACGGTACCGACACGACAGCGCTGCTGCCGACGGCTCTCGACCACGGTGTCGCGTTCGTTCCGGGAAAGGCATTCGCGGACAACGCGACCTACGAGAGATCGGCTCGGTTGTGCTTCGCAAGCTCACCTGCGCCGGTCCTGGACGAGGCGGTGCGACGGCTGGCACGGGCTCACGCGCTGTAAGCAGCTGGGTTCGTGCAGGTAGTGCGCCTGCAGAACTACCGAGCGGGGCAGGTAGTCGCCTCGAACGGTAACGTTGTCCAGGCGCCAACAACTTTCTGTTCGAACCATCCACGTGGGGAGCGAGCTCTTGAGCAACCGATCGAACACCACATTCCTTGGTCCCGCGGCGCGCGAGGAGGCCTGGGAGCGGCTCGGATCCGAACAGTTCGACGTGATCGTGGTCGGCGGAGGCGTCGTCGGCGCGGGAGCAGCACTCGACGCGGCGACCCGCGGGCTCAAGGTGGCACTCGTCGAAGCGCGTGATTTCGCGTCGGGGACATCGAGCCGCTCGTCGAAGATGTTCCACGGTGGTCTTCGGTACCTGGAGCAGCTCGAATTCGGCTTGGTTCGGGAGGCGCTGCACGAGCGTGAACTGTCCCTGTCGACGCTGGCTCCGCACCTGGTGAAGCCGCTGAAGTTCCTATTCCCGCTGACCCATCGCGTGTGGGAGCGGCCGTACATCGCTGCGGGGATCTTTCTGTACGACACGATGGGCGGCGCGAAGTCCGTGCCCGCGCAGAAACACTTGACTCGCTCCGGCGCCCTGCGAATGTCGCCCGGGATCAAGCGAAAGTCACTGATCGGCGGGATCCGCTACTACGACACCGTCGTCGACGACGCACGACACACGATGAGCGTTGCTCGGACGGCTGCACACTACGGCGCCGTCGTACGAACGTCGTCGCAGGTGGTCGGCTTCCTGAGGGAAGCGGATCGAGTGTCCGGTGTGCGGGTACGTGATTCGGAGAACGGCGCGACGACGGAGGTGCGCGGTCACGTCGTCATCAACGCAACGGGCGTGTGGACCGACGAGATTCAGGCGTTGTCCAGTCAGCGTGGCCGTTTCCGGGTTCGCGCGTCGAAGGGCGTGCACATCGTCGTGCCGCGTGATCGCATCGTGAGCGAGGCAGCGATCATTCTGCGCACCGAGAAATCGGTGTTGTTCATCATCCCGTGGGGGGCGCACTGGATCATCGGCACCACCGACACCGACTGGAAACTCGATCTCGCGCATCCAGCGGCGACCAAGGCCGACATCGACTACATCCTGGGCGAGGTCAACACCGTCCTCGTCACACCGCTCACCCATCAGGACATCGACGGTGTGTACGCGGGCTTGCGACCGCTACTGGCGGGGGAGAGCGACGAGACCTCGAAGCTCTCTCGTGAGCATGCAGTCGCACGTGTCGCGCCTGGGTTGGTGGCGATCGCAGGTGGCAAATACACCACGTACCGCGTGATGGCCGAGGACGCGGTCGATCTGGCGGCGGAGGACATCCCAGCCAGAGTTGCGTCTTCGATCACCGAAAAGGTGCCGCTGGTCGGCGCCGACGGCTACTTCGCCCTCGTCAACCAGACGCACCACCTCGCCGAGATGTACGGGCTGCATCCGTACCGAGTGACACATCTGCTCGACCGTTACGGTTCGCTGATCGACGAGGTCCTCGAGTTGGCGAAGGACAAGCCCGAGTTGCTGCAGCCTCTCACCGACGCACCGAGCTACCTGCAGGTCGAGGTCGTGTATGCGGCTGCGGCCGAAGGCGCGTTGCATCTGGAGGACATCCTGTCGCGTCGTACGCGCATCTCCATCGAGTACTCCCATCGCGGTGTGAACTGCGCAGGCCAGGTCGCTGCGCTCGTCGCGCCGGTCCTCGGGTGGGATTCGGAAATGGTCGACCGCGAAGTCGACACCTACAACGCCCGCGTCGAGGCCGAGATCAAATCGCAGATGCAGCCCGACGACGAATCGGCGGATGCTCTGCGGGTGGTCGCGCCGGAGGCACGGCAGGAAATCCTGGAGCCGGTGAGCGTTGCGACGCCGCCCGTGCGCGAGCATTGACAGAGGGCCGTCAGTGCGTCAAAACGATCTTGACGGCGACGATGATGGTGGCCGCCGCAGCGAGCGCTAGTGATCCGAAGAATGTTTCGCGGGTCGGTTTCTCACCGCGGAGACGACCGATCACAAAGTTCGTCGACGCGATTCTGGCGATCACGGTGATCTCGGCCAGGATCTGACCGAGCTCGGGATCGAAAAGACCCCACCAGCCGATAGCCAACAAACCAGCGGGCAGCACTGCCGCGCTGAGAACGGGTACCGAGTTGCGAAGCTCTCTCAACCGTTCGGAACGCGACAGGTTGACGCCCGTCCGTACGGTCTGCCCGACTCCTTCGGCGAAGGCATGTGCAATGAAAGTCGAGATCGCGGTCCCGAGCACGATTGCGACGCCCTGGAACGTGCGCTCTTCATGGAACGTCAACGGGATGAGCGCGGCCAGGACCAGGATGTTTCCGTAGACATACGCGCTGATACGGCTCGCGGCGTTGTCCGGTTCGAGTGGATGGCTACGAGACAGCAGCGGACGATGCAGTAGCTGCCGAAGATTCAGTGGCATGCGACAAAAGCATAGATTGCGCGGCCTCGAGATTTACCGAACAGCCGACAGAGATCCCGCTTCGCGTCGGGCCGGTGTGGTCCTGCGATGCAGCTCGTCCTGTTGTTCTCGGGTTCGCACCAGAGTCCGAGGCGCTGTGGCTGCCACCGACCCCGACACTGCCATCACGGCCAGAGTGAGTATCGCCAAGAAGATCATGGATTCGATGATCGGCGCCGACCCTGTGAATCAGCTGGGTTGCGGCTGGCAATACGGGCAGTAATAGATCTGCCGTTCCTCGAGCGGATTGTCGCCCAACGTCCCGAATTCGATCGTGGTGCCGCAGCGTCTGCACGGCTTGTTCTCCCGCCCGTACACCCAGAAGTGTCTGCCCGCTCGCCGGTCGCCAGTGGTGACCCGTTGATTTCGGTCCTTGTTGGCGACGATCGTCCGCGACGACAAGTCGACGATCTTGTCGATGTTGCCGGCGTCTTTCACCGGGGTCCTGGGATCGATGCCGCGAAGGAAGCAGATCTCGTTGCGATAGACGTTGCCGAGCCCCGCGAGGTTGCGTTGATCGAGCAAGGCAAGGCCGATCGCCCGGTCGGGATCGGAGCGAAGGTTGGCGACCGCGGCAGATGCGTCCCAGTCCGGACCGAGCAAGTCGGGTCCGAGGTAGCCGACCACGTCCTCCTCGTTCTCGACGATGTCCAGAACGCCCAATTCGAATCCGACAGCGGTCGATCGGTCGGTCGAGAGAATCGCTCGAGCTTGGAAGGCCGGCCTTCTCCATTTTCCGCCGTGCGGGTAGACCTGCCAGGTACCTTCCATCTTCAGATGGCTGTGGATCGAATAGCCGCCGACCCGAATCAGCAGGTGTTTGCCGCGGGAGCGCACCGCGTCGACCGTATGCCCGGTGAAGTCGACGGTGGCATACCTCGGCACACGGATGTCGCAGCCGGTGAGGACATTGCCTTCGAGCGCCGCGCGCAGCGAATTGGCCGCGCGGTACACGGTGTCGCCTTCGGGCATGTCAGCTTCTCAGCCTGAGTCCGCGCGGCGTCACGGAGAACCCGGCCTCGGTCAGCACCTTCGCGAACCGGGTGCCGTGAATGTCGTTGCCGTCCACCCGTTCCACGAGCAGCCTGTCGACACCTCCCCGTTTGACCGTCGCGGCAAGAGCGTGTGCGGCCGTTGCCGTTACAGTGTCGTCGTCGGAAAACGTCAGAACGGTCTTGCCTCCTCGTTCTACGTACATTGCGAGTTCGCCCTCGTGCAGTACGACCAGTGCACCCGCCTTTCGCCCGGGACGGTGTTTGATCTCCTCGTCCGACGCTCGCTTGGGCCACGTCAACGCCGCGCCGTAGGGGTTCGCCGGATCGCAGGCCGCGAGTACGACGGCACCCGTCTTCTCCCGCTCCTCGTAGGTTCGCAGTCGGTCTACCACCTCGGATGTGGAGAATTGCGCGCCACCGAGCGAGTCGACGAAGTACCCGCGCCTGCTGCGACCGGAATCCTCGAACGTGGTGAGCACCTTGTACATCGTTGCGAATCCACCCGGCACACCCTCGTTCATGACCGACCCACGAGTCACCACGCCGTAGCGTTCGAGAAGTACATCGGCGGTAGCGTGGGCGCGGACCGTGGCGTCGGGTTCGAGCTCGGGCAGACGGGACCACCGTCCGCCTGCCGTCGGCGGCCCGGTTCGGGTGGGCAGGGTCGGACGCTCGAGCCTGCGGTACGACCTCAGCCGAGGCGTTCTGCGGGGTGCACGATGGCTGGGCGCCGATCTCGTCGTCGCGTTGAGCAGAGCGCGCAACGGCGCGAAGGTGTCGTTGCTGAGTTGGCCTGCCCAGACGAGCTCCCACAATGCTGCGTGCAAGCTGTCGTCGTCCGTGCTGCCGACGGTATCGGACAGCTGGCGGAAGAAGTATGCACCGCCTGCGGAGACTGCATCGAGTACCCGCAGCTGCAGCTCCGACAGATCGGACTCGGCGGGCGGCGCGAGGGTCAGCGGTGCTGTGTCCGCCATGTGCAGGCAGACCCACCCGTCCTTCGAGGTGATCGATCCATGGCCGGACCACATGACCTCGCCGGTGGATGTGAGCTCGTCGAGCATTGCGGGGGAGTAGTCGCGAACCCTCGACGCGAGCACGAGCGGTTCCCACGCGGAGGCTGGAATCGGCACTCCGGACAGCTGTTCGACGATCGTCGCCACTCCGTCGATTCCACTGAGTTGACGACTGTCGACGTGCTGCCATGCGGGTAGGAAACGTCCGAAGGTAGCGGTGGCGACGGGTTCGATCTCGTGCCTCGCCGCAGCAAGTGATCTACGACGAATTCGACGCAGGACTTCGGCGTCGCACCACTCGCTACCGGTCTTCTCAGGTCGGAACTCCCCCTCGACGACGCGTTTGTCGGCCCCGAGCGCCGCCAACGCACTCTTGGCGACTGCCGTCCCCAGGCCGAATCGGGTGGCAAGGTCGGTCACCGAGAACGGTCCATGCGTGCGGGCGAAGCGGCTGACCAGGTCGGTCACGGGATCGTCGACCGGTTCGATGAACGCCGCCGGGGTGCCGATCGGCAGCGGGACGCCGAGTGCGTCGCGTAGTCGGCTGGCGTCCTCGATTGCAGCCCACCAGGTGTGACCGGCGAAGCTGACCTCCAATGCTCTACGAGCAGAAGCCAGTTCGGTCAACCACAGCTGGGACTCGTCGCCGTTGGTGCGTGCTGCCACTTCGTCGATAGTCAACGGCCCGAGCATGCGGAGCAGGTCGGCGACACCTTCGATGTCTTTCGCGTGCCGGTCGGGTGCAAGCCGCTGCAGCTCCGACTCGGTGATCTCGATGACGGACTGGTCCAGGAGTTCGCGCAGCTCGACGCGTCCGAGAAGCTCGGCCAGCAAGGTCGAATCGAGCGAGAGCGCTTGTGCGCGGCGTTCGGCGAGAGGGCTGTCACCCTCGTACATGAACGCTCCGACATAGCTGAACAGCAACGAGTTGGCGAACGGTGACGGCGACGCGGTCTCGACCTCGACGATCCGAATCTGCCGTCGTCCGATCTGCGCCAAAATCTCTTCCAGGGCAGGCAGGTCGTAGACGTCCTGCAGGCACTCGCGGACGGTTTCGAGGAGTATGGGGAACGTCGGGTACTTGCGTGCAACGTCGAGCAATTGAGCCGCCCGTTGCCGCTGCTGCCACAGTGGGGCCCGCTTACCCGGATTGCGGCGGGGGAGAAGCAGTGCGCGGGCAGCGCACTCGCGGAAACGCGATGCAAACAAAGCAGATCCGCCGACCTGCTCGGTGACGATGTCGGCTATCTCGTCTTTCTCGAAGACGAACAGATCGGCGCCGGGCGGGCGGTCCTCGGTATCGGGCAGACGCACGACTATTCCGTCGTCGGATGCAGTGGGAGCGGCATCGATTCCGTACCTCTCGATCAACCGCGCGCCGATGGCGAGCGCCCACGGGGCATGCACCTGCTGGCCGTATGTCGAGTGCAGCACCAGACGCCAGTCGCCGAGCTCGTCACGGAACCGTTCGACGATCATGGTCCGATCAGTCGGAAGCTGCCCGGTGGCCGTGTTCTGTTCGTCGAGCAGCGCGATCAGATTGTTGACGGCATTCGGGTCGAGTCCGTCGTCGGACAGTCGTTGCGCCAGCGGTCCGCGCTCGGTGGTGCTGCGCAGGAATTCGCCGAGTGCGCGCCCGAGCTCAGCGGGCCTGCCGAGGCCGTCGCCGTGCCAGAACGGTAGTCGACCAGGTTGTCCGTAGGCGGGACTGACGAGAACCCGATCGTGGGTGATCTCCTCGATTCGCCAGCTGGTGGCACCGAGCGCGAAGACGTCGCCGACTCGGGACTCGTAGACCATCTCCTCATCCAGTTCGCCTACGCGAGAGGCTTTTTCGCCGACCATGTACACGGTGAACAGGCCGCGGTCCGGGATGGAGCCACCGGACGTCACGGCAAGGCGTTGCGCCCCCGGCCGGCCGGTCAGGGTGTTCGCGTCGCGGTCCCAGACCAGCCTCGGCCTCAGCTCGGCGAACTCGTCGGACGGATATCTGCCGGCCAAGAGGTCGAGGGTGGACTCGTAGGCCGAACGGGGCAGAGTAGCGAAGCTGCCGGTGCGGCGAACCGCGTCGAACCAGTCGTGCGCATCGATCGGTTCCAGCGCGCAGGCAGCCACGGTCTGCTGGGCCAGGATATCGAGTGGGTTTGCCGGCACGAACAGTGATTCGATCTTGCCCGACGTCATGCGTTCGACCGTGACAGCGCAGTGGATCAGGTCGGTGCGGTGCTTCGGAAACAGCACGCCCTTGGAGATCTCACCGACTTGGTGTCCGGCGCGTCCGACGCGCTGCAACCCGCTCGCCACCGATGGCGGCGCTTCGACCTGGACCACGAGATCGACTGCTCCCATGTCGATTCCGAGTTCCAAGCTACTCGTCGCGACCACGCACCGAAGTCGACCGGTCTTGAGGTCGTCTTCGATGAGGGCGCGTTGGTCCTTGCTGACGCTGCCGTGGTGGGCGCGGGCGAGCAATGGATCGGCGCCGTGCCCCACCTCGCTCGAACCGCCGAGTTGGGACGGCGGGCCGTGGACAGTGTCGACTCCCTCGCCGAGTCGCTCGGAGTACACCTCGTTGAGGCGTGCAGTCAACCGCTCGGCGAGACGCCTCGAGTTGGCGAACACGATGCACGACTTGTGCTCGAGAATCAGGTCGACGATCTTCTCCTCGACGTGAGGCCAGATGGAACCCTGCTGCGGCGCGGCCGTGGCATCGCCGTCGGGCGATTCCTTGACACCGAGTTCGGTCATGTCTTCGACGGGCACCTGCACGGAGAGGTCGAACGTCTTGGGCGCCGGGGGCGCCACGATCTCGATGGGGGCCACTCCGGTCAGGAATCGCCCCACCTCTTCGTGGGGGCGAACCGTCGCTGACAGCCCTATCCGTTGCGCGGGCTTCGCCAGCATCAGATCGAGACGTTCCAACGACAACGCCAGGTGCGAGCCACGCTTGGTTCCGGCGACAGCGTGTACTTCGTCGACGATGACGGTGTCGACGAGGGTGAGGGACTCACGCGCCGCGGAGGTGAGCATCAGGAAGAGCGACTCGGGCGTGGTGATCAGGATGTCCGGCGGCGTCTTGATCATCGAACGGCGGTCGGCGGGACTCGTGTCTCCTGACCGGACGCCGACCGAGATGTCGGGTGGCTCGAAGCCGAGCCGTTTGGCGGTCTGCGTGATGCCGACCAACGGGGCGCGTAGATTCCGCTCGACGTCTACGGCCAGCGCCTTGAGCGGCGAGATGTACAGAACCTTCGTCTTGCGTTCTTCAGCCGGTTTCCGGCTGGCCAACTGATCGATCGACCACAGGAACGCGGACAGCGTCTTGCCCGATCCGGTCGGCGCGACGACCAGCGTGTGGCGGCCGCTGGAGATCGCATCCCACGCGCCGACCTGGGCGGACGTTGGACTGTGGAACGCGCCGCTGAACCACTCCTGAGTAGCCGGAGAGAACTTGGACAGGCCAGTGCCGTTCTGCTGCTCGGACGCGCGTTTTCTGGCCACCCGACCACTATGCCCCGAGGTACCGACAAACAACCACGAGCACCGTTGACGTGTGAAACCTGTGGCGATCGGGTACGGCACAGAGATGACCGAAGACCAAGACATCATGCAGAAGATTTCCGCACAGCTCGATGCTCGGCTCGGCAGGCAGACCAACGGTCTCCAGAACGAGGTCCCACCCGGAGCCAGCATTCAGAACGACGATGGTGAACGCGGACCGCTCGGTCGGGACTACCACCTGGCGAGCAAGTACGCGCAAGCGTTGGCTATCGGCGAGCCCCAGCTGGTCGATCGCGCCGAGTTCGATCGTCTCGTGGCCGAATACGGCCAAGCCGAAAGCTGATCCGAACGGTTACCTGGGCAACCTGGCACCCTTTTTTGCCGAGTGAGCCCACGTGTTCACGTGGTGATAAGGGGTGCCAGGTCGGTAAAAACGGTGCTAGCTCCCCATTCCGGATCGAGAGCGTTGCGCGGGCTGTCGACGACGGTGAACGTGGTCAGGACATCTCGGCTCGGCTGTTGTTCTGCCGCATCGCCATTCGCGATGCACTGATACGGACCAGCTCTGCGGCGATGGACTCGCTGGGTGGTATCGCCTTCATCAAGTCACCTGAAGTGGGGTATCTCGCAGCCGCCTTGCACGCCTTCGCGGTTCGTGAAGTAAGTGAGTCAGTCCGGGATGTCTTCGTCGTCCAACTTGTCCTGGCCGCGGTTGCGGAAGAATTTGAACCCCGGTATCCCGATGACCGCTCGTCGTACATCCTTTGTGACGCCGAGCAATTCGTGGATCTCGGGGGCGACGGTATCCAACGTGGCCAGGATAGGAATGACCGCCTCCATGTGTGCGACGAGCCCAGGCAACTGATCGACCATCGCGATCGCCGCATCTATTTCGTCCTCGTCGAGGCTCTCGACGAACTTCTTCGCCATCGGCGCGGATCGTTGTGCGATGGGATCGAACAGTTCGACCAAGCCGAGCGCGGTGACCGAGGCTTTGGATGCCGAATCCACTACGTCCTCCGCGGACCGCGTCGTCGTGGCGACCTCGGCGACGACCATGTTGGCGGCGTCGACGACAGTGTTGACGCGCACCAGAAGCGCGGACACATCGTCGAGCAGCGCTTCGA
The DNA here is from genome assembly GCF_001647195.1 of Rhodococcus sp. EPR-157. Taxonomy (GTDB): domain Bacteria; phylum Actinomycetota; class Actinomycetes; order Mycobacteriales; family Mycobacteriaceae; genus Rhodococcoides. The sequence continues at coordinate 40,798 of NZ_LVCV01000642.1, forward strand.
CCCGACCTGGCAGTTCGAACGCGAAAACAGCAGTGTCGATGGACCACCGGGCACTCGATCGGACAACGTCGAGTCCCATTTTCGCGACGGTGAAACCGCTGTTGAGATCGGGAAGCCGCACGCCCGCACGCTCGAGTGCCATGACACGAACAATGCCACAGGGCCCCCTCGTCGTCGGCGGCACCGCGCGGATGCGGTTAGCCTCGAGGCATGAGAGTTCTCGTCACCGGCGCCAGTGGGTACATCGGATCGCGGTTGGTCGCAGCATTGCTCGACGACGGTGACACGGTTGTCGCAGCATCGAGGAATCCCGCTGGCCTGAGCGTGTTCGACTGGTGGGACGACGTGCAGCCGTGCCAACTCGATGCGAGTGACGAAGGTTCGCTGAAAGACGGGTTCGCGTCCGCTGGGCAGATCGATGTTGCGTACTACTTGGTGCACGCGATCGGGCAGTCGGACTATCGGGCTCAGGACAAAAGTTCGGCGCAGCAGTTCGCCGCCGCTGCGGCTGCCGCAGGTGTGAAGAGAATCGTCTACCTGGGAGGCTTCGTTCCCGACGACGAGCAGCTCTCCGAGCATCTTGCGAGCCGAGCGGACGTCGGAACGGCGCTGAGCGTGGACGGCCTCGAGCTCGTCTGGCTGAAGGCGGCGATAGTGCTGGGCGCGGGCTCCACGTCGTACGAAATGCTCCGCTACCTCGCGGACAGGCTTCTCGTCCTGCCGTTGCCTGCGTGGTTGAGCCACCCCGTTCAGCCCATTGCGGTCGACGATGTGCTGTTCTACCTGCTGGCTTCGCGATCGACCGTGCCTGCAGGTGCGTACGACATCGGCGGCCCCGACGTCGTTCCTTACCGGGACCTGTTGTTCGCCTACGTCGACGCTGCCGGTCTGACGCGGGTCGGGGTATCGATGCCGGGTGTCCCCACCTCGCTCGCCGGTCGGGTGATCGGCAAGATCATCCCGCTACCGGACGCGCTGGCGGAGGACCTGGTCGATTCGCTGCACAACACGATGACCACCGGCGAGGACCGTATCGTCGAGCTGGCGGGTGAACCTGCAGGCGGCCGGACCACGGTGGAGAGCGCCATGCACCGAAGTGTGCAGGGCACGGTCGGCACACCGCCCGGGGTGCGTGCGCTCAAGGACCCGCTGCGACTGGCGGTGACCGATGCTGCATGGAGCGGCGGTGACGAACTCGGCATCCGCAGGTACGGGGTGGCAGCCTCGTCGGGACAGACATGGAGCCTGTTGGAATCGCTCGGCGCGACCAAGCTTCTGTATTCCTGGCCGGTGGCCGCTGTGGTCCGCACCAACCTGGACGTCGTCGACGGGGTTTCGGACCGCGCACGATCGGTGATACGACGCGTGCTGCACGATGACAAACCCCAAGAACAGTCACAGCTGGATGACAAGGCAACGGAGGTGTGATGGCGTCCTGGCAGACGAGCGTCAGAGACGTCGTCCGATCCGCTCTCGTGGAGAAGGTGGATCGAAACCACGAAGAAACCGATAGGGCGTTTCTCCGTCGACGGATCGTAGTAGTCGTCACACTTGTCGTCGGGGCGACGCTGCTGGGGGTGTCGCTGTCCGTCAGCCCCGGCGACAGCGCGTTCTACCCCTTGACCATCGGTCTGGCGGCGGCATGGATCATCGGCGGCTTCGCCTCCGGCCCGCTGCACCTGGGGCGAATCACCTTCAATGGATCGATGCGACGTCCGATCGTCACGCCGATTCTGATCGGTCTCGCCGCGGGCGCGGTCTTCGTCGCAGGCGCGCTGGTCGTGCGCCAGATTCCCCCACTCGCCGACTTCACCGAAAACGTTCTGGCACACGCCCGGTTCGGGCCGCTCGCCCTGATCGTGTTCATCACTCTCCTCAACGGTGTTGCCGAAGAGATCTTCTTCCGAGGAGCGTTGTTCGCGGCTATCGGTCGTAAGAAGCCGGTGCTCATCTCGACGATCGTCTACACCGTCGTCACGTTGGCGAGTGGCAATCCGATGCTGGCGTTCGCAGCCATCACCCTCGGGTTCGTCCTGGCACTGCAGAGGCGCGCGTCGGGCGGCATACTTGCGCCGATCTTGACGCATGTTGCCTGGTCGACGGTGATGGTCTTCGTTCTGCCCCCTCTGTTCGTATCATGATCGAAAACAAACTATCTCTCTTGAAAAATGATTTGTCTGCGGTCCGATAGGCCGAAAGTTACCTGTCTGAGCTACATTGCGCAGGTGAGCGAAAACCTCGACCGGATCGACCGGTTGATCATCGACGAACTCGTCGCGGACGGGCGTGCCACCCTGGCAACCCTCGCCGAGAAGGCAAGTCTGTCCGTGTCGGCCGTGCAGTCGCGAGTGCGCCGACTCGAGTCCAGACGCGTAATCCGCGGGTACACCGCGCAGGTCGATTCAGAAGCATTGGGGCGACCGTTGTCGGCGTTCGTCGCCATCACTCCGATCGATCCGGCGCAACCCGACGACGCACCGGCCCGGCTTCGGCACATCAGCGCCATCGAATCGTGCCACTCCGTAGCCGGCGAAGAGAGCTACGTTCTGCTCGTGCGGGTGGAATCCCCACGCGGCCTCGAACATCTGCTGCAGGAGATTCGCGCTACCGCGAACGTGCGGACTCGGAGCACCATCATTCTGCAGACCTTCTACGACCGATGACCCGTTCCGGAATCCGGAAGACACTGTCCGCCGTTCTTTCCTACGGCGTGGTCGGGCTCGTCATGTGGCTCCTCTACCGCACTGTGGGCAGCTCTGACGAGGTGTCGAATGCCATCGACTCCATCTCGCTCGCTCAGGTACTGATCGTGTCGGGACTCGGGCTCGTGTATCTCGCGTCGATGTTTCGGCCGATGGTCTACACACTTCCCGGATTGTCCATGCGCCAAGCCGGCGTGGCCCGCACAGCATCGCTTGCACTCGCCAACACCGTCCCCGAAGGCGGGACCGTCGCAACGGGTTTGACCTTCGCGATGTACCGGTCCTGGGGATTCGGACTGTCCGACAGTACGACGTCGATCATCGCGATCGGTATCTGGACCAACCTGTCGCGGTACGTGCTGATGTCCATCGCACTGGTCGTGCTCGTGACGTTCGGTTCCGTGACCGGCTCCACGGTCCTGATCGCGGTGGGGGCATGTGTCGTCGTGTCGGCCGTCTGTCTGATGATCGCGTTGATCATCACCAACGACGGATTCGCGCGCCGGATCGGCCGGGTGCTCACGCGATTCCGTAACGCACTGGCCAGGCGGTTCACCATGATCGGACCTCGAGATATGGAACAGGTCATCGCCGATTTTCGCGTCGACCTTCTCGGCCGAGTACGCACGTGCTGGCGTGCGCTGACGGCGCCCATGTTGCTGTCTCAGCTGCTCGGAGCGCTGGTGCTCGGCGTCGCAGTTCGGATGTCGGGACTGGGCCACGACGAGATCGGCTGGGATCGTATCGTCATCGCATTCGGTGCGATGTGGCTCGCTGCGTTCGTCGCACCGACTCCTGGTGGGCTCGGCGTGGCGGAGGCTGCGCTCATCGCGGTGCTCGGTGCCGGACTGGCCGCGAGCGCGCAGGCGGAACTCGTTGCCGCCGTTCTGCTGTTCAGGTTCGCAACGTGGTTCCTACCGATTCCGCTCGGGTTGATCGCGTATCTCTACTGGAGGTTGACGAAGAACTGGCGGGTCCCCACCGAACTGGCTCCGAGGATTCAGCCGTCCAATGATCTCCATACCCGTTCCGAGGACAAGGGCAACTCGTAGAGACGTGAGCCGACGGCGTCCTTGATCGCATTCGCCAGCGCCGGGGCGACCGGGTTGTACGGTGATTCGCTCATCGATTTTGCGCCGAACGGACCGAGCTGATCGTAGGTGTCGGCGAAGAAGACTTCGGTGCGCGGTATGTCCGCGAACTGCGGAACGTGATAGCTACGAATGGAATCGGTGACGACCGTGCCGGCTCCGTCCGTCTTGATCTCCTCGTACAGTGCAGATCCGATGCCTTGGGCGACCCCACCCTCGATCTGCCCGCGGCACTGCTGCGGATTCATGATGGTTCCGGCGTCGGCACTCTGAACGGACTGCAGGATACGCACTGTGCCGGTCGACTCTTCGACGGCGACGCGGAACGCCTGCACGTTGAATGCCAGTGATCGCGGAACGCCGCCACTGTCGCCCACGGTGACGAGAGTTCCGCCTGAGGAGGCCAGGATCTCCGGCAAGGAAACGAACCGTTTGCCGCACTGGACGCCCTCGGGGCCGAGTTCGCAGGCCTGCGCCGCACACCCGGAGGCGGAGGCAGCGATGTCTCGAATGCGGCCGGACATCGATTGCGCTGCTGCGTACAACGCCTTCCCTGCGACCACGGTGCCTGCCGATCCGAACGCGCCGGTGTCGTATGTGGTTGCGTCCGTGTCCGATTGACGGACAACGATGCGCTCCGGCGATGTGCGCAGTTCCGTCGCCGCGATCTGAGTGTGCACCGTCGTCGTCCCGTTCCCGAACTCTGCTGTGCCGACACGAATCTCGTAGCAGCCATCGCTCAGCAACGCGATCGACGCCTCCGCGACGTGGCCACGCGGGGGGATCGTCGCGATCATGGCCACGGCCATTCCTTCGCCGACCTTCCACCCGTCGGGTGCGCCGGCACCGTCACCCGATCGCAGAGCACGTTCCGTGAGATCCAGGCACTGGTCGAGGCCGTAGCTACCGAAAATCAGATCATCCCCCTCGACGTGCGCGGCGACAATCGGGTCGCCTGGCACCACGACGTTGCGTCTGCGGAACTCGAACGGGTCGATGTCCAGGTCGCGGGCGAGATCGTCCAGGGCGGACTCGACGGCAAAAATCACCTGGCCCAGTCCGTACCCGCGAAAGGCGCCGGAGGGAATGTTGTTGGTGTACACGGACTTGGCATCGACTCGCTTGTTCGCGCAGCGGTAGAGCGCCACCGACTCGCTGCACCCGTGAAACATCACCCCGGGACTGTGATTACCGTACGCACCGGCGTCGGTGACGACGTCGATGGCGAGGGCGGTCAACGTACCGTCGGCGGCCGCGGCGGCAGTCACGTCGATCTGGAACGGGTGCCTGCACGGTGAGACGGTGAATTCGTCCGTGCGGGTGAACTCGAACTGGACCGGGGATCCAGTCTTCAATACCGCAAGCGCAACGACGTCCTCGGTCAGCAGTTCCTGCTTGCCGCCGAATCCACCGCCGACCCGAGCTGTGAACACACGTACCTTGTCCTGGCCGAGCCCGAATATTTCGCAGATTTCGTCGCGTACGAGGAACGGAACCTGGGTGCTGGTACGCAACGTCAGTCGACCCTCGTCGTCGATCCACCCGATGGTGCCGTGCGTTTCGAGGTGCACGTGCTGTATCCGCTGTGTTCGGTAACGACCGGTCACCACTGCGTCGGCGGCCGCGACAGCGGAGTCGACATCCCCGGTACCTCCGTGCAGTTCGGCGACGAGATTGCGTGAGGGGTCACAGATCCTCGACTCGGGTCCCTTGTCGCCGTGCAGCAGCGGCGCCCCCGGCAACGACGCCTCGGCGGGATCGAACACCGCGGGCAAGGGTTCGTACTCCACGACTATCGCTCGGCACCCCGCTTCGGCCGCAGCCAGTGTCTCGCCGACAACGACGGCCACCCGCTGGCCCTTGAAGCGCATCACGGTGTCGATGAGGCGAGTGTCGTCAGGATCGTCCGTGCGTTGATCGTGCCGAGCCGTCGAATACACGCGATCGGGACTGTCGGCCGAGGTGAGGACGAGTCTGACGCCGGGCATTGCCTCGGCGGCAGAAGTGTCGACTCGCACGACGCGTGCGTGCGCGTGCGGACTCTGCAGCACGCTCGCATGGAGTAGCCCGGTGGGGGTGTAGTCCAACGTGTAAGGTTCGGTGCCGGTGACTATTCTCGTAGCCGCCGGTGCCGACAGCGACCGACCCGACGACGGACCTTCGGTGGGCTTCTCGGTGTTCACCACCCCGCGCAGAGCGTCCTCGATCGACCGGTATCCCGTGCAGCGACACAGGTTCCCCTTCAAACGTTCCGGCAGCTCGTTCATGTCGCCTGCGTCCAGCGTCGACGCAGTCACCACCATGCCTGCCGTGCAGAAGCCACATTGGAATCCACCGGCCTCGACGAACCGTCGCTGAAGGGGGTGCAGATCCTCGGGCGTGCCGAGTCCCGCTACCGTGACAACCTCTCGACCTGCGGCGCGGAACGCCGGAAAGATGCACGAGTGCATCGGTTGTCCATCGACGAGTACCGAGCACGCACCACAGTCGCCGGCGTCGCATCCCTTCTTGACCTCGAAGTGCGCATGGTCACGCAGCATCGTGCGTAGGCACTGTCCCGGTCGAGGGAAACATTCGGTGGGTGTTCCGTTGATGCCGACCTTCACGTCAACTCCTCGAGTATCTCCTGGGCCGACTGCAGGCTGATGTGCCTGCGCCAATCCGGTGCGCCGTGTGGATCGTCGTACCAGGCTGCGCCCGGAATACCCTCTGCCAGAGTAGAAACCAGCTCGGCCGGCCGCGGAGGCGTCGGGAATCGGAAGACGTAGGGGCGGGTCGTCGCCGCCGTCACCGAGAGTACGAATCGACCGTCGAGATCCATGCGCCCGATGACGACCGCTGCAGACCGACCGAGCGGTGACAGTGCCGTTTTTCGAAACGCGGTGCGCGCGGACAGTGCTCGGTCGGGCAACTCGATACTGCGCACGACGTCACCGATTCGCAGAGCGTTCTCGTGCGGACCGGTCACCAGGTCCACGACGGGGATGCGGTAGTCGGCGCCGTCGGAAGACCAGACGAACGCGACGCCGTCGAGCGCGGTAGCCATCGAGATCATCGCGCCCGCAGGCAGTGACAAGCAGATGTTTCCGCCGACCGTCGCAACCTTCCAGATCTTGAACGATGCGAGCAGAGCCGTTGCACACTGCTCGAAGAGAACGGTTGCAGGCCAATCACGGTCGAAGCGTGCTCGGGCCAGTTGTTCGATGGTGCACGTCGCCGCGATGTCGAGTCCGTCTCCCACCGTGATCGGATCCCACCCGAGCGCGGTGATGTCGACCAGGCGTCGTAGATGGTCCTGTTTTTCCGACATCAACCAGGTCCCGCCCGCCATGACGGCTGTGTCGACGTGGCCAGGGGGAAGCCCGGACCTGCCGTCGGGAATCACGACGTCCTCGATAGTCCCCAGGTCCACGCGTCACCACCTTCACATGCAAGTCATCGTCAACCCTAGTAAACAACTGTTACGCGGGAGGCGTACTGATGCGATACGACGGAAACGCGGGTGAAACACGTCCTCGCTATTGTCCGTTCGTACAAACAAGGGGTAGGCGAGGGGGATACGTGCAGGTCAAGGACTTGCTCGACGTGCCGGAGTTCGGCATCAGACTGCTCACCTCCGACCTGGACGCGCTCGACCGGACAGTGCGGTGGACGTTCACCACGGACCTTCCCGATCCGTCTCGCTACATTGCCGGCGGCGAACTCGTCATCACGGGACTCGTCTGGCGGCGCGAGCCCGGCGATTCCGAGAACTTCGTCGCCGCGGTGTTCGGCTCGGGCGCTACGGCATTGGCTGCCGGCGAGGGATTGCTCGGCCACATACCCGACGATCTCGTCGACGCGTGCGAGCGTCACGGTCTCCCGCTCCTGGCGGTACCCGAATCGGTGTCCTTCGGTGATCTCACGGAGTTCTTGGTCGGACGTGTTGCGGGCGACCGAATCGCCGCACTCAATTCCTCGTTGATGCGTCAGCGGCAACTGTTGACGGCGGTGGCAGAGGGCCGAGCTCTCGACGAGCTGGCGCTGCACACCACCCGCGAAACAGGTATGCAGTGCTTGATCTTCACCGCGACGGGCCGTCGTTTGGTCATCGAGGCCACACCGTTCTCCGACGCCGATGTCGATGCGCTCACCCATCGCGCATTGTCAGCAATTCGCCTGCCTGCCACCGTGAGCCTCGACAGGGGTCGTGAATACAGCATCTTCGCTGTCGGGGCATCGCTGTCGTCGCGCGCGATGCGCTGGTTCATCGCAGCTGCGGGCAACTTCGAGGAATTCAGTCCGCCCATCTCCGATGCGTTCGGTCAGCTCGCGTCGATCGCGGCACTCGATCGGGCCCGTCGGGAAGAAGGTCGCCTGGTGCGTCGCGAAATCGCCGATCAGGCGGTGCGGTTGCTCGAAGAGGATTGGTCCAAGGCCGAAACTCTCGTCCGTATTCGGCAAGCCGGAGTGGATCCGGATCGGCCGCTGGTGGTGATCAGCGCGGCGTTCGTCGGTCGAGGCGACATGAACGAATTGCTCAGGACCGTTCTGTCGGACACTCTCACGTCCTTCGGTGGGCGATGTGTCGGAGGCGGAACCAAAGGAGACATCGTCGGAATCGTCGCGACGAAGGGCCTCGACATAGTGCCTGTTCTACGGACGCGTTTGCGAAGACTGGCTCCTGGTATCGGCCGCGCCAGACTGGTCGTCGGAGTCAGCTCCGAGGTGACGGGAGCCGCCCTCGAAGGAGCGATCCATGCTGCGCGGCACGCTGCGGACGTCGCCCGAGCCAGTGAGCGGCAAGTGGCGGTCGTTGCTGCAGGTGACTTGGACTCGGCGTTGTCTCTGGTGTCGATACTTCCCGACCGGGTCCGACGTGAATATGCGGTGCGAGTACTGGGGCCGGTGCTGGAGTACGACGGAGATTCCGGGCTGCTGGAGACCCTGCGTGAGTTTCTCGCGCAAGGTGGGTCGTGGAACCGGACAGCCGAAGTGTTGCACGTCCACCTGAATACGGTCCGGTACCGGATCAAGCGAGTCGAGGAGTTGCTGGGGCGCGATCTCGGGTCGACGACCGACCGGCTCGATGTGTTCTTGGCGCTCGAGTCGGTGGGTACGCCCGCCACCTAGAATCGCCCGTATGGCTTTCACCGGAATCCCGTTCGCTGCGCTCGATTTCTACGAGGACCTCGAAGCTGACAACAGCAAGGTCTGGTGGAACGCTCACAAGGATGTCTACGACCGATCTGTGAAAGCTCCGATGACGGCACTCGCGGCTGCGTTGGAGCCGGAATTCGGCCCGGCCAAGCTGTTTCGGCCGTACCGCGACGTCCGATTCTCCAAGGACAAGACGCCGTACAAGGCGCATCAGGGCGCGTTCGTCGCGAGAGGGCCGAGCTTGGGGTACTACATGCAGATCGACCCGGCAGGTTTGTTCGTCGCCGGCGGGTTCTACGGGGCGACC
>NZ_LVCV01000643.1 GCF_001647195.1 Rhodococcus sp. EPR-157
GACATCGGCGGTGACCAGCTCAAGACGAAGCCCCGGGGCTACGAGGCGGACCATCCGCGGATAGATCTGCTCCGGCACAAGACGCTTACGGTCAGCAAGCACTTCGGTTCACCCCCGTGGCTGGAGACTCCCGAAGCTGCGGTCCGTATTCGAGATGCGTGGCGGAACATGGCGCCGCTGGTCGAGTGGGCAGAGCAGGTTCTGAAGTAGGGCCTGCAGGCCCCAGTGGCACGAATAAGTGCATTGGGATGCACTTATTCGTGCCACTGGCGCGGAGCGCTTACCCGGCTACTGGCGCGGAGCGCCTACCCGACTACCGAGTACGTGCGCCAAGCAGATCCGCCGTCGGGAGCGTCCTCGCGTTCAACGGTGGCCTGGATGAGGCCGTACGGACGGTCGTCGGCGTTGAAGACCTCGTTGTTGTTCTCGACGCCGAAACGGCCGATGTCGTAGAGGAAGTGGTGTTTGTTCGGCGCGGACATGCGGATCTCCGCGATGAACGGGTACTTCTCGAGCACGGCTTCGCCCATTGCGTACAGCGTCTGCTGCAGGGCGAGCGATTGCAGGTTGGCGAACCGTTCGACCATCGCTGCTTTGACCCCGGCGTACACCGCGTCCCAGTCCACATCGGTACGCGTGTACCGCCATTGTGCGGTCAGCGACGTGGCCATCACTCGGTCGTGGGTCGGTTCGAGCACTGTCAGTTCGTCTTCGAGGAAGCCTGCGAACTCGGAGCCTGTTGACTTGAGAATGATCAACTCCTTGAAGCCGCTGATCACCCAGGTGCGCTGATTCTCGCCTTTGCCCTCGACGGTCACGGCGGAGGTTCTGATCTCTTCACCTTTTCGCGTCCAGGTGTGATTGTGCTCGGTGCCGTCGATCACGACTCGTTGCCACGCGAACTCTTCCAGCTCGATACGCGCCCCCTCGACGGGTTCGACGTCGTCGACGTAGTGGCGAGCGAGATCGAGACCGTAGCTCTCTATGTGCAGCAAACCCTTCGACTTGGCATAGGTGTAGGCGGTCTGCTTCTGGGTGTCGGTCGGGAGCACGTTCGACTGATCGCCGACGAGGTGTGCGGGGGAGAAGTCTCCGCGTAGGGCGCTGGAGACGTTGATGTCGTGGATCTCGTGTCGAGGTGTGTCTCGGTAGATGCGCACGACGCGATTCTCGGCCTTGCCGTACTGATTGGCCCCGAGGACGATCTTGCCGTTCAGGTCGGTCATGTCAACTCCCGCGATAGGTCGAATAGGCGAACGGAGACAACAGCAATGGAACGTGGTAGTGCGCCAGCGGGTCGGTGACGGTGAACGAGATGGACACCTCCGGATAGAACGTCGGCGTGCCGAGTTGCTCGAAGTACTGTCCGGTGTCGAACGAGAGTCGGTACGTGCCGGAGTCGATCGGTCCGGACAGCAACTCGGCAACCCGTCCGTCTCCATCGGTGGCTGCGGTCGAGATCTCACCGTCGGTCGCACTGAAAAGCGCAACTCGAATACCGACGGCAGGCTTGCCGCTGACCGCGTCGAGAACGTGGGTGCTCAGCCCGCTCATTCTTCCGGTCCCAGCATGCGGTTCAGCCGAATTCTGTTGATCTTTGCCAATTCCACTCGCAGTACCCGCCGCTCGGTCTCGGGGTCGTTCCCCAGTCTCTCCTCGAGGATAGCGAGCAACTCCGGAGCAGACCGGCCGGTAGCGCACACCAGGTATACGTGGCCGAACTGGGCCTCGTACTTGCGGTTTGCTTCGGCCAGCGCCGTGAGCACATCGGCGTCGGCGCTCTGTACCGCTGCCTGTTCGCGCTTCGACGACGCGTTGTCGGCCTTGTCTCCGATCCTCGGATGCCCGTCGAGCGCATTGTCGACCTCCGCTTCCGACAGCTCCGCGAGAACCCGATCGGCTCTGTCCAGAAGCTGATCTCGGGTGGAGTAGGGACGGGAGCCGGCGACGCGACGCGCCCAGATCGACGACGAGCAGCACTCGAACAATGCGTGCATCGCCTGTCGATCCGACAGCCTGTTCAAGCCATCCAGGCCTATCCATTCGTGTAACAATGCATCTCGCTATCTGTACTCGGTGAGGCGACCGAATCGGGCTGCGGCGATGGGGTTGGCGTCGGCGACGAGGTCATCGAAGCGGTAGTTCGCGATCTTGGCGATCTCGATCATCGCGAACGAACGTTCCGCGGCCGTCGCGTTCTCGATTCTGGACCACCCATTGGCAAGCACTCGATCGTATCGTTCGGTCTCGCGCGCGCAGATCACGAGGGGAAAGCCGAAGTGCTGCCGATACTCGGCCGCCAGTTGAACGATGTTCTCGTGCTCGTCTTCTTCGAGGTTGGACAGACCGGTGTGATCGGACGCGTTGAGCGTCCCGGTCGCATCTTCACTGCCCAGGTCGGGGTAGTTGTTGATGAGTTCGAGCTGCGCTTCCGTCGTGCCCGCCAGCAGGGATTCCTGGAAAGCCTCGCGCAGGCTGTGGGCGTCGGCGAACGGGGCCTGCTGGTACGCACGCTCGACCACCCATGGCGTGCCCTGGACGAGACCGCCGAAGGTGGCTGCGAACTCGTCCGGCGTCATGGCGTTGACCTTGTCGAGGGTGATGCCCTTGCCTGGGCCACCCGCGACAGCCTGCCCACGATTTCCGACGTGGAAGAACAGGACGTTCAGCACGATCGCAGTAACGGCGCCGAGGACGATTCCGCTTCCGAACAGCATCTCCAACCACGCTGGGACACCTTCGGAGACGCTCGGCTGAATCGTCACCAGCATGGCCAGACCGAGGCTGGTCGCGACGATGATGAGGTTTCGGTGATCGGTGAAGTCGACCTTCGAGAGCGTCTGGATACCGACGACGGCGACCGTCGCGAACAATGCGAGCGCTGCGCCACCCAGAACGGGAGGTGGAATCGACGCGACGACTGCCGCGGTCTTCGGTAGAAGTCCGAGCAAGATCATGATGCCGCCTGCCGCCGCGACGACCCATCGGCTCCGGATGCCGGTGAGACGAACGAGTCCGACGTTCTCCGAGAAGGCCGTGTACGGGAACGAGTTGAAGGTGCCACCGATGACCGTTGCGACACCGTCCGCGCGGAGAGTAGCCGCGATATCGTCCTTCTTGATGCGTTTGCCGACGATTTCTCCGGTGGCGTAGACACTGCCTGTGGTCTCGACAGCAATGATGAGCATGACCACGATCATCGAGATGATGGCGATGAGACTGAACTTGGGGGCACCGAACAGGAACGGCTGGGTGAAGCCGACCCACGACGCTTCACCGGTCCCGTCGAAGCTCATGTCTCCCAATACGAATGCGACGGCGCTGCCGATCACCAACCCGAGGAGAACGGCGATCGTCGCCATGAACCCTTTGAAGAACCGCTGGATCAGCACGATGATCAGCAGGGTGCCGATGGCGTAGGCCATCCATCGACCGTTGGTCGGATCTTGTTCGTGTGTAGCAGGATTGGTGACTGCGTCGTTCACCGCGACGGGCAGCAGTGCAACACCGATGATGGTGATGACAGTGCCGGTGACCACAGGCGGGAAGAACCTCAGCAGCTTGCTGAAGTACGGAGCCATGAAGAACGTGACGAGGCCGGCGACTATCACCGCCCCGTAGACGTACAGCAGTCCCTCGGTGCCTCCGCCGTTGGCCATTGCGATCGCGATGACCGGCGACACGCCTGCGAATGTGACGCCCTGCAGCAGAGGCAGCCGCACACCGATCTTCCAGAAGCCGACCGACTGGATGATCGATGCGATTCCGCATGTGAACAGATCTGCGTTGATCAGGTGGATCAGTTGTTCGTTGGTCAGACCGATGGCGCTGCCGATGATGGTCGGCACCAGGACGGCACCCGCATAGAACGCGACGACATGCTGGAAGCCGTAGGCCGCAAGCTTCGGAACGGGCAAGACTTCGTCGACGGGATGAACACGGCGACGTTTGGTGGGTTGGACGGACATGTGGGCACCTCGCGGTAGCAAGCAGGGCATGAGTTCCTGCGGCGCTGCAGGAGGAGTGTTATCAGAATCCGGCATCTCGTCGGTTGTCGCGAGTCGAGCGGGCACAATAATGACCGTCCACCGGGCCGCAAGCCTTGTACGAACATCCAAACGGAGGGTGCCGGGTGTCGGAAGACGCAGTGGGAGTGTTGCTGGCCGCCGGTGCCGGCAGGCGGTACGGCTCCCCGAAGGTCCTCGCACATGGCGGCGACTGGCTCGATATCGCCGTGCGTGCGTTACTGGACGGTGGCTGCGAGAAGGTACTCGTCGTGCTCGGTGCTGCCGACGCGCCGATGCCTGCCGGTGCCTCCGCCGTCGAGGCGCTGGACTGGGCGTCGGGTATGAGCGAATCCCTGAAGGCGGGTCTGTCGGCGGCAGGCGACGCAGACTTCGCGGTGCTGCACGTCGTCGACACTCCCGACGTCGGATCCGAGGTGGTACGGGCTGTGCTGGCGGCCGCCCGTTCGTGTGCTTCGGGCATCGCACGAGCAATGTTCGACGGCTCGCCCGGTCATCCCGTCGTCCTGGCGCGTCGGCATTGGGAAGAGGTCATGTGCGCGTCGACGGGCGACAAGGGTGCGCGCGAGTTTCTGCGAGGTCGCAACGACGTGGTTGTGGTCGAGTGTTCCCAGTGGGCGACGGGTGTGGACCACGACTACCGTTCGTGACCGATGTGCAGGCCGCAGGGATGATGGCGCCATCGCCGCGTGTCGATGGCGAACTGCGGGAGTTCGAACTCACCTCCCGTAGGCGCTCGGCGGTACGCCGATGAGTTCGGTGAACTCGCGCGAGAAGTGCGCCTGGTCGAACCAGCCGTATCGCGCGGCCAGGTCCGCGAGCGATCCGTCGTACCCGTCGTCCAGTTCGGTCACAACGTCGTGGATGCGGTACCGCGCGAGGACCCACTTGGGCGGCGCACCGATGTACTTCGCAAATAGTCGTTGTAACCGACGTGCACGGATATCGCAGTGTTCCTCGACCTGCGCGACTCGAATCAACGTGCGATCGTTCAACATGGCCGCGACGATGCCGAGTAGTTCATCGTATTCGGGATCGGTTGTCCAATTGAGGTTCTCCAACGCCGAGTCTGCACTCTCGCGACAGGCGTCGGCCCCCAGGTGCGGTCCGAGTTGGGCCAACGCGTCGACCGTCGCTGTCGGAATCGAGGATGGCGGAGACACCGGTGTATCTCGGAGAGACCTGGCATCGGCACCGGTCAGGCTGGTGAAGCCACCGGGGCGAAATTTGATACCGAGGACCCAACCGGTCGCGGCGAGAGTCACGTCGAAGCGGCGGGTGAGAACGCCGGTCACGACGACGGGCCCGCCGAGTGCGGCGACACCGTCACGCACCCAGCCTTTCTCGACGCTGAGCGTGTGCGCGGGATGCGGAAGTGTCGAACTGCGGTACGACGTCCCGGACGGAAGATCCCAGTGCAGCATCCAGTAGTTCTCCACCCAGTGCGTGAGCGACGGCGCGCACGGCAGCCTGAGGAGGTCGACATGCCGGGCCAACTGATCGGGTCGCAATACACCTGCGCCCGTCGATGTGGAGCCTGTCGGATTTTTACTAGCCGTCATGGGCCGAGTCTAGAAGGCTGGACCGAGACCCAACCCCTTCTCGAGGAGACCGAACATGACCGATACTCCCGTCGCCAAGCTCGAAATGGTCACGCTGGACTGTGCGGATCCCGAAGCGAGCGCATCGTTTTGGTCGTCCCTGCTTGGGTGGAGCATCGTGCACGCCGAAAAGGACTACGCGATGCTCGCCGGACCTTCTCACGCACTCGGCTTCGGCCGCGTCGAGGACTATCACGCTCCGGCGTGGCCTAATCCGAACGGCAGCAAACAGTTTCACTTCGATCTGTCGGTGGAAGACCTGGACTCCGCGGCACGCAAGGCCGTCGAAATGGGCGCGACACTGCCCACCGATCAGCCGGGGGAGACCTGGCGTGTACTCCTCGACCCGTCCGGGCATCCGTTCTGCCTGACCAAGGCGGAGAACTGGGGCTGAAGGACACTGGTTCCCGGGCATTCGCCGATGCTCGGACGTGAGCACCGCGCCGCCGTCATCGCCGGCGCGACGGGGAACAGAAGTAATGACGGCGCAACAGATCTCGCCAATCTTGTTCTGTTGTGCGGCGATTGCCATCGAGACACCACAACAATGGCTGGACGGTTGCCATCGGCGATGATGGGCACCCCTATGTCATTCCGCCGGCCTCCGTCGACCCCGAGCGAAATCCCGTCCCCAGCTATCATCGTCGCCGAAGATCGGCTGCTTAGATCAAGCTACTATCGGCGCCTCCAGTGCCCCCGACACGCTCAGCATCCGAGCAGCTCCGCGAGATCGGTGATCGACCCGACGCTGTAGGTCCAATCCGATTCCGCGGCAAGGTCGGTGGTTTGTGCGTCCCCGTGTTCGAGGGGGCGACGGACGAACGCCGTCTCGAAGCCACAGTCCCTGGCTGCGGTCAGATCGCTGTTGTGGGCAGCGACCATCATGCAGTCCTGCGGAGCAAGCCCGAGGATGTCTGCGGTGCGGAGGTAGGCCTCGGGCGTCGGCTTGTACGCGCGGGCGGTTTCGGCGCCGAGGATCGCATCCCACGGCAGCCCGGCGTTCTTTGCCATGTCGAGGAGTAGCGAGATGTTGCCGTTGGACAGGGGTGCGACGACGAACCTGGACTTCAGGCGCCCGATGCCCTCGACGGAGTCTGGCCACGGCTCGAGTCGATGCCACGCGAAGTTCAAGGCATTGACTTCTTCGTCGGGCAGGGTGATGTCGAACTCCGACAGTACTGTTCGCAGGCTCTCCCTATGCAGGTCGTCGAGGCGAGTGAAGTCTCGGACGCCTGAGCGCACCTGCTCCATCGCGGGCTGATACAGACTGCGCCAGCGATCGGCGAAGGCGTAGGAATCGGTGTGGGAAGGGAGTGCTGCCGCGCAGTGGGCAGCGATGCTCGTGCGCCAATCGACGACTGTGCCGAAGACATCGAACAGCAGAGCTTTCGGCGCTCTTGCTTCTGTGGCCACAGCTAGCGGTCGCGCCTCTTCGAGCGGTCCCCGCCGAACAGCAGGGCGCCCGCCAGCGGGATGAGGAGGAAGAACAGCCAACTGTTGGACACCGGCACGACGAAGAACAGAATCAACGCGATGATGGGAGCTGCGCCCATGACTGCCTTGCGCCAATCCCAGCCGTCGTCGTCGTCGGCGGCGGGCTGGGCGGGGGTCGTGGCGGGCTCGGTCGACCTCGAGATGTCGAGCGGACGCGAGTCGGTAGGCGCGAGCGAGGGAGTCGGAAGGTCTGTGAACACCGAATCGAGTTGTCCGCGCGTCGTTGCGGCCGCGACC
>NZ_LVCV01000644.1 GCF_001647195.1 Rhodococcus sp. EPR-157
TCAGCGCCGCAGCGAGCTTCCCTACTGGGAAGGGGTGCTCGGCGGACCGGACACGCCGCTCGGATCGCGGCCGTTCGACGCCGCGGTGGATGTCGCGTCCACGGTGGAGCGAGTCGAGTTCGAGCTACCCGCCGGCGTCACCGACACGATGTTGACCACCGTCCCCAGACTGTTCCACGGCAGCGTCAGCGATGGATTGCTCGCCGCGTTCACGCTGGCGTTGAGTCGATGGCGTCAGGCGCGCGGTGTGGTGGACGACCGTGCCGCACTGATTCGGTTCGAAGGGCACGGGCGCGAAGAAGACGCGGTGCCAGGCGCCGATCTCTCGCGCACCGTCGGATGGTTCACGAGCATCTTTCCGGTGCGATTCGATCTCGCTGACATCGATCTCGACAACGCTCTGACCGGTGGCCCGCATCTGGGACGAACCGTCAAGATCGTCAAGGAGGCACTGCGCGGCGTGCCCGACCGCGGCATCGGCTTCGGTCAACTTCGTTATCTGGATCCGGAATCGGGTGCTCGGCTCGCATCCGGGAGTGCCGGACAGATCCTGTTCAATTACCTCGGACGGGTCGGTCAGGAAACGGTCCCGAACGAGTTCAGCGGGATCGGATGGTTGCCTGCAGGCGATCTCGGGGACCTTGCCGGGGCGGCGGAGCCGGGCATGTCCGCGATGGCAACGCTCGACATCAACTCCGTCGTCATCGGCGACCGACTCAGCGGATCACTTGCATTTCCGTCCGGGCTGTTGGCCACCGAGGACGTACGCGAACTCGCCGATCTATGGGTCGGCACGCTCGAGCTTCTCGACGAGTACTGCCGGAAGGAGGGCGTCGGCGGACACACCGCTTCGGATTTCGAATTGGTGCAGACCTCGTCGTCCGATATCGAGCGGTGGGAGGCCGAGTACAGCGCGGTGACCGACGTCTGGCCGTTGACTCCGTTGCAAGCCGGGTTGTACTTCCACGGCGGTCTCGACGACGTGACGAGTTCGGACGCGTACACCGTTCAGATCTCGCTCGACCTCGGCGGCAGTGTCGACTCGGAGCGGCTGCACCGCGCGGCGCGGGCATTGGTGACCAGGCACGCGAACCTACGAACCGCGTTCGTCCAGGACGAGACAGGCACGCCGATTCAGATCGTCGTCGACGGGGTGACGCCGCAGTGGACGGAGATCGACCTCACCGCGGAACAGCCCGACTCGATGGACTCGCATGCGGACGTCATCATCGCCGAGGACAAGCTTCGCGGTTTCGATCTCGCTGCGCCGCCGCTGCTTCGGTTCACTCTCATTCGTCGCAGCAACGACCCCGAGGGAGTCACGGCGACGCTGGTAGTGACCAATCATCATGTGCTGTTGGATGGTTGGTCGATGCCATTGCTCATGCAGGAACTGATCTTCCTCTACGCCACGAGCGGCGACCCCGCGCATCTACCGAGGGTCCGTCCGTTTCGCAACTACCTCGCATGGCTCGGGCAACGTGACCGCCGTGCGTCCGCCGAGGCGTGGAAGCTCGCCCTCGCGCCGGTGTCGGAACCGACGATGTTGTTCGCCGGACATTCCGCGCAGGCCGGAGTCGGAATGGGGGAGTATGCACTGACGCTCTCCGAGGAGACCACGACGCGACTGTCGTCCGCTGCCTCCCGCATCGGTGTCACGCTGAACACGATGGTCCAGGCATCCTGGGGAATCGTGTTGAGCAGGTTGCTTGCTCGACGTGACGTCGCATTCGGCGCGACCGTTTCCGGCCGTCCGGCCGACCTTCCCGGGGTCGAATCGATGGTCGGGCTGTTCATCAACACCGTACCGGTTCGCGTTTCCGTGGATCCGCAATCGACGGTCTCGCAACACTTGTCGTCTCTGCAAGCGCAGCAGGCGGACCTACTCGACCATCACTACACCGGGCTGACCGACATAGTCGAGGCTGCGGGTGATGGAGCGAACTTCGACACGCTCGTGGTGTTCGAGTCCTATCCGGTCGATCGATCAGCGATTGCCGAGGGCGGTTCCATCGACGGTCTTCGGCTGCTGGGCGTCGACACTGCTGACGGAAGCCACTATCCGTTGACCTTGGTGACGACGGTGGACGCGCGGATCCAGATCCGCCTCAAGTATCGTCGCGACACTGTCGACGATGGAGCGGTCACAACGCTGGCGCAGCGACTTTCGCGCGTCATGGAGCAATTGTCCGAGCCCGGGGTGAAGATCGGTGCGATCGACATACTGGATGCGTCCGAACGCATCGAGCTGACCACGACGTCCGGTGGGCCCGCTGTGCCACCGGTCCTGTTGCCGGATCTGCTGGCAACGGCGGTCGAGCGTGACCCGGATGCGACGGCGGTGGTGGGTGGGTCCGAGACGGTCTCGTACCGTAAGTTGGACGCACGCTCGTCGCAGTTGGCTCGCATGTTGACCTCCCTCGGTGCCGAGGCCGACAGTCTGATCGGTGTGGCGTTGCCGCGGTCGGTCGATTCGGTCATGTCGGTGTGGGGTGTCGCGAAATCGGGTGGCGCCGTAGTGCCCCTCGATCCGGGCTATCCGGCCGACAGGGTGGAACGCATGGTCGTCGACTCGGGTGTGCGAATCGGTGTGACTTCCACGGAGTTCGTTGCGGAGTTGCCCACCGGGGTGCGGTGGGTCGTGGTGGACGACCCGGCTGTGCAGGAGGCGTTGGCGTCGCTGTCGGCCGAGCCGGTGTCGGCCACGGAACGTCTCGGGCACCTCTCGCCGGACTCGGCGGCCTACGTCGTCTTCACCTCGGGCTCGACCGGTGTACCGAAGGGTGTCGTGGTCACCCAGGCCGGGTTGGCGAATTTCTGTGCGGAGCAAGTGGATCGCTACGGCTTGTCGGCGCAGTCACGAACGTTGCATTTCGCATCACCGAGTTTCGATGCATCGATGCTGGAGTTGTTGCTGGCGGTAGGTGCATCCTCGACGATGGTCGTGGCAGAAGCGTCCGTGTTCGGCGGATCCGATCTGTGGGACCTGCTCGTGGCTCAACGTGTGTCGCATGCGTTCGTGACACCCGCGGCGTTGGCGTCGGTGGACCCGGTGGGCTTGGCGGACCTGCAGATGGTGGTGGTGGGCGGCGAGGCGTGCTCGCCGGAGCTGGTTGCACGGTGGGCTGTCGAGCGTGGTGATGGTAGAGGTGTCCGAGAGTTCTTCAACGGATACGGTCCGACCGAGACCACGATCATGACCAACATCTCCGACGCGTTGGTGCCCGGCGAAGACGTGACGATCGGCGGTCCGGTTCGAGGCATGACCTCGCTGGTGTTGGACGCTGGGCTTTCGCCTGTGCCGGTCGGTGTGCCCGGTGAACTGTACTTGGCGGGTGTGCAATTGGCGCGTGGCTATCACCGGCGGTACGGGCTTACCGCCGAACGGTTCGTCGCGAACCCGTTCGCCGCCGGGGGCGCCCGCATGTACCGAACCGGTGACATGGTTCGGTGGATCGGCGATGATACGGGTGCGCCCGTGTCGATCGAGTACCTGGGGCGCAGCGATTTTCAGGTGAAGGTGCGAGGTTTCCGGATCGAGTTGGGTGAGATCGATTCGGTTCTGACGTCGTATCCGGACGTGGAATTCGCGGTGACTGTGGCACGTTCGGGTGACGAGGGCGTGGCCGGTACGACGGTGCTGGTGTCCTACGTGATGCCTGCTGCCGATGCGGACCTGGACGTGGTGAAGGTTCGGAGTTGGGTACAGGAGCGGTTGCCGCGTCACATGGTGCCGGCTCAGGTCATGGTGCTCGACGAATTGCCGTTGACGCCGGTGGGGAAGCTGGACCGGAATGCGTTGCCGGCGCCGATGACGGTAGTCCGTGAATTCCGTGCCCCCGTATCGGAGTCGGAGGTCGCGGTAGCCGGTATCTTCGCCGACGTATTGGGTGTCGATCGGGTGGGCGTCGACGACGACTTCTTCGAGTTGGGTGGCAACTCGCTCGTCGCAACCCGAGCCGTGGCTCAGCTACGCCGGGAGGTTGCGCCCGATATTCGGGTGCAGTGGTTCTTCACCGACCGGACAGTCCACGATCTGGCCAGGCGGATCGACGAATCCGGTTCGGCCGCAGCAGGGTCGGTCGACGAAGCTCTTGCCGTTCTTCTGCCGCTACGCCGCGGCGGGGGCGCAGCGCCGGTGTTCTGTGTACATCCGATGCTGGGATTCGCATGGCCGTACGCCGGTGTCGTGGCGTACCTCGACGAGAACCGCCCGGTCTTCGGACTCCAGTCTCCGGGGCTGACAACGCCGGAGGCCGTTCCGGCGTCGATCGAGGAGTACGCGAGCCGCTACGTCGACGAGGTTCGCCGTGTGCGTCCCTCGGGTCCCTACCATCTGCTCGGATGGTCACTCGGCGGTGTCATCGCGCACGCGATGGCGGTGATGTTGCGCGCCGCCGGCGAGCAGGTCACGTTGACGATGATGGACTCGGTCCTGCACATCGGCCGTGACGAGTTCGAGGAGGAGCTGAAGGCGCTGTTGGTTCCGGCGGGTGTCCTCGCCGAAGGCGCACCGGTCCCGGCTGTCCTGACCGCAGAGCAGGCGGACAGAGCTGCCGCGGCCCTCGTCGAAGGCCCGGTCGAACTCGCTGCAGGACAGCTGCATTCGATCTATTCGGGTGCTGTTGCTGCGCCTGGTCAGATCAACGACTATGCACCTGCCGCGCTCGATCGGCCGCTGTTGTACTTCACGGCAGGCAGTACGCATCCAGACAACGTCGAGGCCGCCGGCCAGTGGAGCGAGCATGTCACCGAGATTCGAGAGGTCGTCGTCGATGCGGCACACGAGGATATGACCGGCCCGGGTGCCCTCGCTGTGATCGGACCAATTCTCGACGAGTATCTGAACGCGAACGACGGACGCAACGGATAACCGGGCCGAACGGACGCGATAAACTGCTCGGCGTCGGCGAGCACGTGCCAACCGACAAGTGACGCAGCCCAACTGTGGCACGTTTCAAGTGTTTCGATGAGAAAAGGTGAACCGATCTATGCGCAGAGTCCGTCCACGTCCTTCGGTCCGGGGGGTCCGATTCGCGGGCAAGTATGCCGTGGCAGCGGCTGCATTGGCGATGCTGCCCATGGCTGCAAGTGGTTTCGCGGCCTCCGCTGATCCCGTCACCGACAGTGGCGACCTTTACGCGTACCCGACCACGTCCAACGGGTCCAAGATCACCCACACGAAGGTCATGGACGATCAGCATCTGATCGTCTACGTCTATTCCGCAGCGATGGACAAGGAAGTTCCGCTCGACGTGTGGCGTCCGGCGGACACGAGCGTTCCTCGGCCCACCCTGTACCTCCTCAACGGCGCGGGCGGTGGCGAAGACAGTGCAACCTGGCGCTTCCGAACCGACGCGATCGACTTCTTCGCCGACAAGAACGTCAACGTGGTGTCACCTGTCGGCGGCAAGTGGAGCTTCTACACCGACTGGAAGCAGGAAGATCCCGTTCTCGGCGTGAACAAGTGGTCGACGTTCCTCACCGAGGAGCTACCGCCGCTGATCGATGCCGGTCTCGGTACCAACGGGGTCAATTCGATCGCCGGTCTGTCCTCGTCGGGAACCTCGGTGCTGCAGCTGGCGATCAATGCACCAGGACTGTACAAGGGAGTCGCCGCCTACAGCGGCTGTGCGCAGACAAGTGACCCGATCGGACAGCAGTTCGTCAAGCTCACCACCGAAACCTGGGGTGGCGGCGACACACTCAACATGTGGGGCCCGCCCACCGACCCGCTGTGGGTGGAGAACGATCCGTTCGTGCACGCCGAACGCCTTCGAGGCCTCGAGCTGTACATCTCCAACGGCAATGGGCTGCCGGGACAGAACGACACTCTGAACGGTCCTGGAATCGACGGCGATCCTGCTGCGTTGGCCAACCAGGTCGTCGTCGGCGGAGTCATCGAGGCCGCGACGAACTACTGTGCCCACAACTTGGCGAACAAGCTGGGGGAGCTCGGCATACCCGCCACGGTCAACTTCCGTGACTCCGGTAGCCACTCGTGGGGTTACTGGCAGGACGATTTGAAGAACTCGTGGCCGGTGCTGGCACGATCGCTGGGAATCTGAGCGTTCCCGACTTACGACAAAGGCCCCATCTGCGAGTGAATGCAGATGGGGCCTAGTGCGGTCAGGGGGTGCTGTCGCTTCTGTAGCCGGCTAGTTGCACGGAGCGGTATGGGTGTCCGCATAGGACGGATCGAGCGCCGTCTGGACGATGTAGGTCACTCGGTCGTCGAACGTCAGTCCCTGGTGGGGCACCGTGTTCGACTCACAACCATCTTGTACCCACATGTTGCGTACCTCGGCTGAGCCGGTCCCGTCGAGGAATGTGCGCTCGGGAGGTGTGACCACCTTGTCGAACTTGGTGCCGACCACGGTGTAGCGGACTCCTGGCTCGACCTCGCCGCCTGCGTTCAGGCGCTGCAGCGTGGGGGAGCCGATGAGTTGCTGACGACCCGCGGTGCCGAGTCCGGTCAGACCGAACAGCAGTTCGGAGATGATGGTCTGGTCGAGTCCTGCGGCGGCGAGGACGAGGTACATCTGTTGGATACCGCCGAAGTTGGTCCCATGATTGGTACCGCCCAGAGTCACGAGGTTCTCGACTTTGCTGGCCGATGGATCGGCGTCGTTCACTCCACCGTTGAACTTCAGGTATTGACGAGCAACCGTTCCGCCTTGAGAGTGGCCGACGATGTCCACCTTCGAGGCGCCTGTCTGGGCGAGGACGACGTCGACGAAAGTGGCCAACCGCGTTGCCGACACCGGGATGTCACCGAGACCCCAGATGACCTTGTTCGGGTCGAGCAATGTGCGGACGGCGCCGTAGTCCAAGGCGTAGACGCAGTATCCCTGTTCGGCGAGTGCCGGAGCCATCGTCGTCCACGTGGTGGCCATGTCCGCGCCGGTCCCGTGCACGAGCACCACGGGTCGCGGATGGGCCTCGGACGGCACGCACGACCAGTCGTTTGCGCCGGCGGGCGCCGCTCCCATGTCGGAGAACTCGGATGGCAGCGGGGAGTCCACGGTGTCCGCGCCTGCGGACGGAGTGGATACCACTGCACTGCCGAGCGCGATCAGCGCCGCGGATGCCAGAGCGATGGCGACCCTGCCTCTGGGTTTCGGCACGTACAACGACCCTTCGTTTCGACTCGACCGTTCCGACTGAAGAACGGCAGCAAAAAACCGGGGGCGAGGATCGTCTCCGGTCTACCTACAACGATAACAGCGCTCGAGTGTGGTAAAGCAATTCCGAAGCTCGAACCGGTGAACTTTCGCCTACTGTTCGGTCTCGATTCCTCGGATTGTCGGACCTCGAGGCGGGTCTATCCGGTCTCGGCAGCGCGCCTGTAGCCACGAATTGCGGGATAGAGGAAGACCGCGACCATGCCCACTGCCCAGGCAAGTGTCTGCAACACCGGGACCAGAACGGGCCCACCCAGCGACAGTCCGCGCATCGCATCGACCGCACACGACATGGGCTGAGCTGCCACGATGGGCTGCAGCCACGGTGGGTACGCGGCAACCGGGACGAATCCGGAGTTGAAGAACATCAGCAGGGTGCAGCCGATGGACACGACCTCGACGAGGGGAGAATCACCGGCGATCGTGGCGAGGAAGGTCACCATGACCGCGAATCCGATCCCGAATGCGATCGGTAGAAGCAGCAGCGCGATGGCCGACGGGATCCCCTGGTTGAACCGGAACCCGATGGCCATGCCCACCGCCACGATGACGATCGTCGTCGCGAAGACGCGGATCGCTTCGGCCATCATGCGGCCGAGCAGCCCTGATGCGCGGTGCGTCGGCGTCGTCGCGAACCGGCTGAGCAGACCGCTCTTCTTCTCGCCCTTCAACCCCACTGCACTGACGATCGAGCCGAACATCGCGCCGACCAGCGCGATCATCGGCACAGTTCCGTACACGCTCGGTGAGCCCGTCGCCGCCGAGATGGAATTGCCGAGCACGATCCTGAACATCAAAAGCGTCAACGCCGGGTACAGGAGAGCCTGGATCATGGTCGACGGATCGCGGGCCCATCGTTTGAGCAGTCGAGTGCATTGGATCAGGCTGTGGGTCCATAGCGCACGTACGGAGTTCTCGGCGAAGTGGAGGTTCGGTTCCGGGAAGTCCAGCCGGCTCACCTGTCCACCGGTTTCCACTGTCGGGGTGCTCATGATCGCCTCGAATTCGCCCACAGGGCCAACGGCACGAACAGCACCAGCAGACCGACTATCCACGCGAGCGACGGCCACAGCACATGAAAGCTGACGCCGCCCTCGGCCATGTCACGCATGGAGAACGAGAACTGGGAGATGGGCTGGTTGCGGACCCATGGCCTGATCCACTCCGGAAACCCCGACTCGGGAACGAAACCGCACGACGCCATACCCAGGATCAGCTGGGGAAGGGTGAGCATCTGGCTGGTCGATTCCGGACTCTTCGAGAGCGTTCCGATCGCGTCTGCGCCGACGGAGAGCATCGTGCTGATCGCGAGCGCGAAGGCGCAGAACAGTACCGCCTGGCCTAGACCCGCGCTGAATCGGAAACCGATGACGTACCCGAATCCGAGCGCCGCAGTCAGCGACACCACGGATCGGACGACACCGGCCGAGATGCGCGACACCAGGGGCACCGCACCGACGACGGGCATGGTCTGCAGTCGTGTGTTGAACCCACTCAGTGACTCGGCCGACGCGCGCTGCGACGCCGAGATAGCGGTGAACGCCATCGCCTGAAGCACGATGATCGGCATCAGGAACTGCGCGTAGTCGATCCCCTGCAGCTGCATGACGAACTTGAGCGGCAGATAGAAGCCGACAGTGAAGATGAGCGGCGCGATGACCGCAACCACCAACTCGCCGTGCCGCACCATGGTCCACACCGAGCGCGCCGTCAGGACCTGCCATTGCACGAACCCCGATGGGCTGGGCTTGCGGTGGACAGCTCGGGTGGCGGACCTGGTATTCGACGCAGAATGGCTACCGACGGAGTTGGACTCGGCACGCACTCTCGGACTCGTGGCCGTCATCGGGCATCGACACCTGTGTCGGCAGGCGCGGCACCCGTGCTGTCGGTCGAGTGCGAGTGTCCGGTCAAGGTGAGGAAGACATCGTCGAGAGATGGGCGACGTAGTGCGATGTCGGCGAGGTCGATTCCCGCGGCGTCGATGCGGCGCAAGATCTCCGACAGCGTTGCCGCACCTCCCGGCGCCGGGACGGACAGACGCACCGCGTCAGGCGCGATCTCGGCGCGATTCGCGGGAGGTAGCAGTTCGCCGAGTGCGTCGGCCACGCGTCGAAGCTGAGACGGATCGAGGGGGACCACCTCGCAGTAACTGCCACCGGTGCGTGCCTTGAGCTCGTCGGATGTCCCCTCGGCGATGACCGTGCCCTTGTCGATCACGATGATGTTGTCGCTGAGCACATCGGCTTCTTCGAGGTACTGGGTGGTCAGCAGCACCGTGATGCCTTGAGCCTTCAACGCCTGTACGAGCGACCACACACCCTGGCGGCTGCGCGGATCGAGCCCGGTCGTCGGTTCGTCGAGGAACACGACCTGGGGTCGGACCACAAGACCGCACGCGATGTCGATGCGGCGGCGCATTCCGCCCGAGTACCCGCGGACCGGCCTCTTGCCTGTGTCGGCGAGGTCGAATTCCTCGAGCAAAGCGTGTGCACGGGCTTTCGATGCCTTCTTGTCCAGCCCCATCAGACGTCCGAACAGTTCGATGTTCTCGCGGCCGGACAGCGTGTCGTCCAACGCCGCGTACTGGCCCGTCATCATGATCGATCGCCGTACGGCAGGAGCATTGGTCGCGACATCGTGACCGGCGACCATGGCACGCCCGGAATCCGGCTTCAGCAGCGTCGCCAGCACCTTGACCATGGTGGTCTTGCCGGCTCCGTTGGGGCCGAGAATGCCGAGAACGGTACCTCGCGGCGCTGCGAAACTGATGCCACGAAGGGCGTGGACGTCGTCGAACGACTTGTGGACGTCCTCCACCAGAACTGCTGCGTCCTCGGACAGTGGCATCGATTCTCCGTGCGGTCGGTGTAAAAAAATGTGGTGGACGGTCTCGACGGGTTTTTCGTACCCGTAGTCAATCCATGCACCCGCCGGAAATGTTACCTGCAGTAATGGGCGCGCCCTCCCGACTGCTTATGCCCAGGCGATTCCAATTTCGTCCTCGACGTCGAGTTTCCGGCACAAAGACCGGATTCCGGTGTAATCCTGGACCAATTGCCGACGGGTGTGATCGTTCCGTGTGTCGTCGAGCATTCGGTCTTTCCCCGCCACGCCTTCACGCTCGAGAATGGCCTCCCAGGTGGAGAAATCAGTGGCCGAGAATGCATTCATTCCCGCTGCCAACCCGTCGAGGAAAAATCTTCTTTCGGTCGATTTCAGCTTTTCGAACACGATCACTGCCATTTCGTCGGCAATCGACGCGTGGCAGTACTCGTCTCGGTTGTGCAGTTTCACCGTCGCTCGATTGACCGGTTGAATGCTCTCGTTGTCCTCGATCAGATCGAGGTACGACGTGATCGAGATCTCCGCGACCGTCATGTATGCCAGAGCGCTCAGTGCGGCTTCGGTCGGGTTGTCGGCCTCGAGTTGAGCTGCGGCCCGGCGCCGAACCGTTGCGCTGAACGGGAGTGCGCGCTCGGGCATGGCCCATCCTCGTTGGCGTCGGGTGAGAGCGCTCGCGTTGAGGTGCATGAGGGTGTGGTACTGCTCGTCGACCATCGCCTGCGTCACGGCAACCGACAGGACGTCGCCCATGCCGGTGTCGAAGGCGTCCTGCGCGAGAAGCGAGAAGCCCGGGTTGACGACGTGCTGTTCGACATCCATCACGTTCTTGTTGAAGGCGATCCACCCCCACGCCCTGATCCTGTCCTTCGTGGACTCGGGCAGGCCGACGTAGACGTCGTGCTCGGCGAACGGGATCAAGTCCTCGGGGTAGTCGTGCTTGGAATGATCGAAGAGATCGTCCAGGTCGGGCTCCGGCTTCTTCACCGTCGCCCGGTTGCTCCAATTGCCGGCCAGGCGCGACACGACCGCGCTTTCGACGAGATCGTCCGGGTCGTGTGCGGGCAGCGATGGCATGTCGATCACCGTCGGTCCTCCTCCCGTGCTGGTTCTCGCACGATACCGAAAAGTCGAGCACACAATGCCCGGTACTCGTTGCCGTCCGGAACAGATTTTCCAGCGTCGAGCAGATATTGGCTGAAGTCCGCCTCCTCACCGGAGGCGACTGCGGTGTCGAGATCCGTCAGTGCCGTCGCCAATGCGTGTCGCGCGAGACCGGCGTAGGGATTGCCTGCCTGCACGTCCCAGTACACCTCCGGTTCGCCACCCGCGATTCGAGCCAGCAGAGCGAGCGCGGTACGAGCAGGCGGCGGCGCAACGGCTTCCACGAGTGCTGGGTCGACGTCGAGCGATGCGAGCGCAGACCCGAAGGCCAGAACCGCGGCGTGCGTCAAGGCCTGGGTTGCTGCAGCCAAACGGTCGTGCTGGTCCGCGTCGACGGTCACGATGCGGCCGCCCCAGGTGCCGATTCGGTGCAGGAAGTCGTCGACTCGGGCACCGGAGCGGTGTGCGACTGCGGCGACCGGTCGACCGTCCATCCCCAATGACGGTGCGAACATCGGGTTGATTCCCAAGATCTGTAGACCTGCAGGAGCTGTGGACGCCACCGCAGCGAAACCCGACTTGACCGACAGCGTCTCGACGACGAGCGCATCCTCACCGAACAGAGACAGGTCCGTCGACAACGCCACCGACTCGGGAACGGCCAATACGACGACGGGTGCGTTCTTCACTGTGGGGACAAGGTCGGCGTTCAATGCGCGGATGTCGCCAGATATGTGATCGATGGAGTCGTACTTCGAGGATGGATCGATGGTGAGCACCGAAAGTCCGTCACCGGCGAGAAGGTCGACGAGCAACGACCCGACGGCGCCGCAGCCGCCTATAACGACGACGTCGTACGGTGTCGTGTTGCTCTGGGCCTGCGGCCCAGTGGCGCGGTTGAGTGCACTGGAATGCACTCTTTCGTGCCACTGCGGCGGAGCCGCCTCGGGTGGCCGCTCGGTCACGACTGTTCGCTGTCGTATCGCGCCCGCGCGGCCTCGACGCTGTCCATGTGCTGCTCGGCCCAGATCTTGACCTCGCGAATCACCGGAAGAAGCGAGCTTCCGAGTGGAGTGAGCGAGTAGTCGACCCGAACCGGAACCGCGGCGGTGACCGTTCGATCGACGAGTCCATCACGTTCGAGGGTTCGGAGTGTCTGAGTCAGCATCTTCTGACTGACTCCGGCCAACCGTCGAGCCAGTTCGGAATACCGATGCGAACCGTCGCCGAGTGCGACGAGGACGAGCGAGACCCATTTGTCGCTGACGCGATCCAGCAGTCGACGACTGGGACAGGCCGCCAGGTAGGCGTCGTATTCGCTTTTCGCGGCGGCACGGGCCGCGGCCGCAGTCATGGTCGGCATCTGTGGGCTTCCTCCTCGGTTTCCTACGCACTTCAAGGTGCCTACTTCCCGTTGGAGAGTGACATCGACACAGTGGAAAAGCAACTACCCAGTACGACGAAAGGGCACGTACATGCAGGCAATCGTCACAACCGGAGACAACCACCTCACGCTGGAGGAAGTCGATGTGCCGATCCCCGGTCCCCGGCAGTTGAGAATCGCAGTGGATGCGGCGGCGGTGAATCCCGTCGATGTCCAGACGCGAAAGGGCATCTATCACCAACTCGGGTGGATCGATCGTTCCCAGGTCGTCGGCCTCGGGTGGGACATCGCGGGCCGAATCGATGCAGTCGGCGACGAGGTGCGAACGTGGGAACCGGGGACCTCTGTGGTGGCACTCCACGACGGACTCGACAGTCCGACTGCTGCCTACGCCGGCTACGTCGTGGTGCCGGAGAGTGCGATAGCCGCGTCGCCGACATCGATCGATGCCGTCGGCGCTGCCACCTTGCCACTCAATGCCCTCACTGCGCTGCAAGCTCTCGACATGCTCGGCGAACCGGACGGGCGAACACTGCTGGTGACCGGTGCGGCCGGGGGAGTGGGAGGTTTCGCACTTCCCCTCGCCGTTCGTCGTGGATGGGCCGTGTCGGGCCTGGCGCGTGCCGAGGACGAGGAGTTCGTCCTCGCGAGCGGCGCGCGCTTCACGTCGACCACCCCATCCGCAGGGTCGTTCGATGCGGTCCTCGACACCGCAGTCCTCGGGGAAGTCGCCTTGGAGACGGTTCGTGACGGTGGGCACTACGTCGGCGTCATCCCCTCCGCCGGGCCACCGGCGGTACGAGGTGTCGAGGTGACGGCAGTCGCTGTTCGACACGACGGCGAACGGCTCGGCGAACTGGTGCGACTCGTCGACGAGGGCGTACTGGCCGTTCGGACAGCCGGAACGTTCCCGCTGGAGAAGGCGTTCGATGCGCACGCGGCGCTCGAGCGAGGTGGCACGCGTGGCCGGTGGGTGTTGACTGTCAGCGAGAGCGCGAGATCCACACCGTGATGTCGGCGTGGACTACCTCGGTTCCGTCTCGGTCCGTGATCGAGACGGGAACGATCAGATCGGCGCCGTCGGTGATGGCGTCGAAGTCCGGAAGGTCAGCCAACTGGGCAACTGCGGTGAGCGAGGTGTTCGCTTTCGTGAGGTAGCGAACCGTCATCTCCTTGGGGATCCACCGGTGCGTCGTGGGAACGGTGGCCTCGGCCAGCATTCCCATGGCCACCTCTGCGAGATTGCACGCGGCGATAGCGTGAAATGTGCCCAGGTGGTTGCGGATGCCCCACCATTTCGGGGCAGTCACCTCGCATCGACCCGGCTCGAGCGACCTTACGTACGGCAGCACCGAACCGAAGTACGGGACGCGTAGGCACATCCCCAAGGAGGAGACGGCAGAGCCGATTGCGTTGTCCGGCAGGCGGCGCCAGATACCGTAGGCGGGGCCGTATGACTTGACGGTGGTGGACATCGCTCTATCTTACCGCTCGGTAAGATAGAGCGCCTCGAAATACCCGTCGACCGAGATTTGTGCTCGGAGCCCGTCTACGGCATACTGGTCGGGTTGCCTGGACACGGGACGCGCATTCGTGCGGCCTGCGACAGGTAAGAGCAGAACAGAACCAGCACTCCACGTGAGTGCGTTCGGTTCGCCAGCTCGGAGATGGACCGGAAGCCTTGCGCCCACGGTCATCGAAGAAGAGCAAGCGGTCGGAGTATGAGCAGAAGTGCGACACGCCCGACCGCGTGGACCGGAGAACCATGACAGATGAACAGCGGCAACGGATCGGGTCACGCCTGATCGCCAACGTTCGTTTCGTCGTGTGTGCACGAGGGCAGTTCGAGTCCTTTCGGCCTTGGCCGAGCGACTCGGGGACTGTGCAGACGAGGTGGAGCAGGCCGAACGGCAGGCTTCACGACAAGCGGCAAGAAAAGGACACTAAGCGTGGCGGGACAAAAGATCCGCATCAGGCTCAAGGCCTACGACCATGAGGCGATCGATGCGTCAGCGCGCAAGATCGTCGAAACGGTCACCCGTACGGGTGCCCGCGTCGTCGGACCGGTGCCGTTGCCGACCGAAAAGAACGTGTACTGCGTCATCCGTTCGCCCCATAAGTACAAGGATTCGCGCGAACACTTCGAGATGCGTACTCACAAGCGGCTCATTGACATCCTCGACCCGACGCCGAAGACGGTCGACGCGCTCATGCGCATCGACCTGCCTGCCAGTGTCGACGTCAACATCCAGTGAGCGCGGAGACAACGATGACTGATAACAAGAATCGGCCTGCCACAGGCATTCTGGGCACGAAGCTCGGAATGACTCAGGTCTTCGACGAGAACAACCGCGTCGTTCCCGTGACCGTGATCAAGGCTGGACCCAACGTGGTCACCCAGATCCGCACGCAGGAGCGCGACGGCTACAGCGCCGTCCAGGTCGCCTTCGGCGCGATCGATCCCCGCAAGGTGAACAAGCCGGCCACCGGCCAGTTCGAGAAGGCAGGCGTCACGCCTCGCCGCCACGTCGTGGAGATCCGCGTCGCCGACGCCTCGCAGTTCGAGGTCGGCCAGGAGCTCACCGCAGCTGTGTTCGAGGACGGCGCCTACGTCGACGTCACCGGCACCAGCAAGGGCAAGGGCTTCGCCGGAACGATGAAGCGTCACGGATTCAAGGGCCAGGGCGCAAGCCACGGTGCCCAGGCCGTGCACCGTCGTCCGGGATCCATCGGTGGCTGTGCCACTCCGGGCCGCGTCTTCAAGGGAATGCGCATGTCCGGCCGTATGGGTGGCGATCGCGTCACCACGCAGAACCTCTCGGTCCACAAGGTGGACAGCGAGAACGGTCTGCTCTTGATCAAGGGAGCAATCCCGGGCCGTCGCGGCAACGTCGTGATCGTCAAGTCTGCATTGAAGGGTGGTGCACGGGCATGACCAGCCTCGAGAAGAAGACTGATACCAAGTTGACGCTTGACGTCAAGGTTGCCGGTGGCAAGACCAACGGCACCGTCGATCTCCCCGCCGAGATCTTCGACGCGCCGGCCAACATCGCACTCCTGCACCAGGTCGTCGTGGCACAGCTCGCCGCTGCGCGACAGGGAACCCACTCCACGAAGACTCGTGGCGAGGTTCGCGGTGGCGGCAAGAAGCCGTACCGCCAGAAGGGCACCGGCCGCGCTCGTCAGGGATCGACTCGTGCACCGCAGTTCGTCGGCGGTGGCACCGTTCACGGTCCACAGCCGCGTGACTACAGCCAGCGGACCCCGAAGAAGATGAAGGCAGCCGCCCTGCGCGGAGCCCTCTCGGACCGGACCCGTAGCGAGCGTCTGCACGTGATCACGGAACTGGTTGCGGGACAGACCCCGTCGACGAAGGTCGCAAAGTCCTTCCTCGCCGAGATCTCCGATCGCAAGAAGGTCCTTCTGGTCGTCGGCCGCGAAGACGTTGCAGCGTGGAAGAGCG
>NZ_LVCV01000645.1 GCF_001647195.1 Rhodococcus sp. EPR-157
CGTGGAAGCGCTGAACACGTTCATCGCAGGGCCTGCGAAGAACGAGGAGGCAAGCAAGTGACCACCATCGCCGATCCCCGCGACATCCTGCTGGCACCGGTCATCTCCGAGAAGTCCTACGGACTGATCGAAGAAGGCACGTACACCTTCCTGGTGCG
The DNA here is from genome assembly GCF_001647195.1 of Rhodococcus sp. EPR-157. Lineage (GTDB taxonomy): Bacteria > Actinomycetota > Actinomycetes > Mycobacteriales > Mycobacteriaceae > Rhodococcoides. The sequence continues at coordinate 159 of NZ_LVCV01000645.1, forward strand.
CCCGGATTCGAACAAGACGCAGATCAAGATCGCCGTCGAGAAGATCTTCGACGTCACCGTGACCAGCGTCAACACGCAGAACCGTCAGGGCAAGCGTAAGCGGACCCGTGCCGGTTACGGCAAGCGCAAGGACACCAAGCGCGCGCTCGTAACGCTCTCCGCCGACAGCAAGCCCATCGAGATCTTCGGAGGTCCGGTCGCGTAAGCGACTGGGACTCTTCGGATATAGAGGACGAGAAGACTCATGGCAATCCGTAAGTACAAGCCGACCACTCCGGGCCGCCGCGGCTCCAGCGTCTCCGATTTCGCGGAGATCACCCGCAGCACGCCCGAGAAGTCGCTGGTTCGCCCCCTGCACGGTCGCGGTGGACGTAACGCACACGGTCGTATCACCACCCGGCACAAGGGTGGCGGACACAAGCGCGCGTACCGTCTGATCGATTTCCGTCGCAACGACAAGGACGGCGTGCCGGCCAAGGTCGCTCACATCGAGTACGACCCCAACCGCACCGCCAACATTGCCCTGCTGCATTACGCAGACGGTGAGAAGCGCTACATCGTGGCACCCAAGGGCATCGCTCAGGGCTCACCGATCGAGCAGGGCGCAAGCGCCGACATCAAGCCGGGTAACAACCTGCCCCTGCGCAACATCCCGACGGGTACGACCATCCACGCGGTCGAGCTTCGTCCGGGCGGCGGCGCCAAGATGGCACGCTCTGCCGGTGCGAGCATCCAGCTCCTCGGTAAGGAAGGCCCCTACGCCACGCTGCGTATGCCTTCCGGTGAAATCCGTCGCGTCGACGTGCGCTGCCGCGCAACCGTCGGCGAGGTCGGCAACGCCGAGCAGTCGAACATCAACTGGGGTAAAGCCGGCCGTATGCGTTGGAAGGGCAAGCGCCCGACCGTTCGTGGTGTCGTGATGAACCCGGTCGACCACCCGCACGGTGGCGGCGAGGGCAAGACCTCGGGTGGACGCCACCCGGTCAGCCCGTGGGGACAGGCCGAGGGCCGTACCCGCAGTAAGAAGAAGGCGAGCGACAAGCTCATTGTCCGTCGCCGTCGTACCGGCAAGAACAAGCGCTAGGAGGGAGTT
>NZ_LVCV01000646.1 GCF_001647195.1 Rhodococcus sp. EPR-157
CAGGTCATCAAGACCTGGTCCCGTCGATCGACAATTCTCCCCGACTTCATCGGTCACACCTTCGCCGTCCACGACGGTCGCAAGCACGTGCCGGTGTTCGTGTCCGACTCGATGGTCGGCCACAAGCTCGGAGAGTTCGCACCGACCCGTACGTTCAAGGGTCACATCAAGGACGACCGGAAGGCGAAGAGGCGATGAGCAAGACCGAAACCGCCAATCCGACTGCCAAGGCCGTCGCCAAGCACGTCAGCGTCACGCCGATGAAGGCACGTCGCGTCGTCGATCTGGTTCGTGGGCGCTCCGTCGAGGACGCGCTCAACATCCTGAAGTTCGCGCCGCAGGCAGCGAGCGAGCCGGTCGCCAAGGTGATCGCCTCCGCAGCAGCCAACGCCGAGAACAACCTGGATCTCGATCCCAGCACGCTGATCGTGGCGACTGCGTTCGTCGACGAGGGCAAGACCGGCAAGCGTTTTCAGCCGCGAGCTCAGGGTCGTGCATTCCGGATTCGCAAGCGCACCAGCCACATCACGGTGATCGTCGAAAGCCTGCCCAAGACCGGCGGAACGTCTCGTAACCGTCGTAAGGGCCAGGCGTCCAAGGAAGGGGCTCAGTAGTGGGTCAGAAAATCAACCCGCACGGCTTCCGCTTGGGTATCACCACTGACTGGAAGTCGCGCTGGTACGCAGACAAGCAGTACTCGGAGTACGTCAAGGAAGACGTCGCGATCCGTAAGCTCCTCGCCACCGGCATGGAGCGCGCGGGAATCGCGAAGGTCGAGATCGAGCGCACCCGTGACCGTGTTCGCGTGGACATCCACACGGCACGTCCGGGCATCGTCATCGGTCGTCGTGGCGCCGAGGCCGACCGCATTCGCGGAGCTCTCGAGAAGCTGACCGGCAAGCAGGTTCAGCTCAACATCCTCGAGGTCAAGAACGCCGAGTCCGAAGCTCAGCTCGTGGCCCAGGGTGTTGCCGAGCAGCTCAGCAACCGCGTCGCTTTCCGTCGCGCAATGCGTAAGGCCATCCAGTCGGCCATGCGTCAGCCGAACGTCAAGGGCATCCGTGTCCAGTGCTCCGGTCGACTCGGCGGCGCCGAGATGTCCCGCTCGGAGTTCTACCGCGAAGGCCGTGTGCCGCTGCACACGCTTCGTGCGGACATCGACTACGGGCTGTACGAGGCCAAGACCACCTTCGGCCGTATCGGCGTGAAGGTCTGGATCTACAAGGGCGACATCGTCGGTGGCAAGCGTGAGCTCGCCGCTGCTGCACCTGCTGCAGGCAACGACCGCCCGCGCCGTGAGCGTCCCTCGCGTCCGCGTCGTTCCGGTGCCTCGGGCACCACTGCGACGAGCACCGAGGCCGGCCGCGCGGCATCCGCAGAGGCTCCGGCCTCGACCGAGCCGAATCAGGAGGGCTGACGATGTTGATCCCACGCCGGGTCAAGCACCGCAAGCAGCACCACCCGAAGCGATCGGGTGCTGCCAAGGGCGGAACCGCTGTGACTTTCGGTGACTACGGCATCCAGGCTCTCGAGCCTGCCTACATCACCAACCGTCAGATCGAGGCCGCTCGTATCGCGATCACCCGCCACATCAAGCGTGGCGGCAAGGTCTGGATCAACATCTTCCCGGACCGTCCGCTCACCAAGAAGCCTGCCGAGACCCGCATGGGTTCCGGTAAGGGTTCGCCCGAGTGGTGGATCGCGAACGTCAAGCCGGGACGCGTGCTCTTCGAGCTCTCGTTCCCCGACGAGACCGTCGCGCGTCAGGCACTGACACGCGCTATCCACAAGCTGCCGATGAAGGCACGCATCATCACCAGGGAGGAGCAGTTCTGATGGCTACCGGAACCCCAGCCGCAGAGCTCCGCGAGCTCACCGGTGAAGAGCTGGTCACCAAGCTGCGTGAGTCGAAGGAAGAGCTGTTCAACCTTCGTTTCCAGATGGCTACCGGCCAGTTGGACAACAACCGTCGACTGCGCACCGTTCGTCACGAGATCGCGCGCATCTACACCGTCCTGCGTGAGCGTGAGCTCGGTTTGGCCACCGGTCCTGCCGACGACACTGCAGGTGACGCGGCATGAGCGAGGAAAAGACTGTGACTGAAGAGCGCAACAACCGCAAGGTTCGGATCGGCTACGTCGTATCCGACAAAATGGAGAAGACGATCGTGGTCGAGCTGGAAGACAGGGTCAAGCACCCTCTCTACAGCAAGGTCATCCGTCGGACCACCAAGGTCAAGGCACATGACGAGAAGGGCGACGCCGGCGTAGGCGATCGCGTTCAGCTCATGGAGACCCGTCCACTGTCCGCCACGAAGCACTGGCGACTGGTCGAGGTTCTCGAAAAGGCCAAGTAAGCATTTACTGCTGCGAAATAGCCCGCTCCCTCACGGGGGCGGGCTTTTTCGTGCGTTCTGGTTGCCGGGGGTTCCCGGCCTCGAGCAGGGGCGATTTGGATTCCGCACCCCACGTCCCCTACACTTGACCGGTTGCCTGTGGCAGCGGTGTGCCTTCGTGCGCCCGCGCCGCGACAGCCGACCGCGCGTGTCGGGACGGAAATCCGGCACGTATGCACATCCAGGTCTAGGAGAAGTTTGTGATTCAGCAGGAGTCGCGAGTACGCGTCGCTGACAACACGGGCGCGAAGGAAATCCTTTGCATCCGCGTTCTCGGTGGCTCGTCACGTCGCTACGCCGGGATCGGCGACATCATCGTAGCTACGGTGAAAGACGCTATCCCCGGTGGAAACATCAAGAAGGGCGAGGTCGTCAAGGCGGTCATCGTCCGTACCGTCAAGGAGCGTCGTCGTCCCGACGGTTCCTACATTCGTTTCGACGAGAACGCTGCCGTGCTGATCAAGCCGGACAACGATCCTCGCGGAACCCGCATCTTCGGCCCGGTCGGCCGCGAGCTGCGTGAGAAGAAGTTCATGAAGATCGTCTCGCTCGCCCCGGAGGTGCTGTAAATGAAGGTGCACAAGGGCGACACCGTTCTCGTGATCGCCGGCAAGGACAAGGGCGCCAAGGGCAAGGTCATTCAGGCCTACCCCGCTGACTCCAAGATCCTCGTCGAGGGCGTGAACCGCATCAAGAAGCACACCGCGGTCTCCGCGAACCAGCGCGGCGCGTCTTCGGGCGGAATCGTCACGCAGGAAGCCCCGATCCACGTATCGAACGTCGCGGTCATCGACTCGGACGGAAATCCCACTCGCGTGGGCTACCGCACCGACGAAGAGTCCGGCAAGCGCGTTCGTGTTTCCCGGAAGAACGGGAAGGACATCTGAGATGACTACCACTGAGAACACGGCAGGCACGCAGCCTCGCCTCAAGGCGCGCTACCGCGCCGAGATCAAGGACGCCCTCAACACCGAATTTGCATACGACAACGTCATGCAGATCCCCGGCGTCGTCAAGGTCGTCGTCAACATGGGTGTCGGCGACGCCGCCCGTGACGCGAAGCTGATCAACGGTGCAGTTGCAGACCTCGCCGCGATCACCGGTCAGAAGCCGGAGATCCGCAAGGCTCGCAAGTCCATCGCGCAGTTCAAGCTCCGTGAAGGAATGCCCATCGGCGCACGTGTCACGCTTCGTGGCGACCGCATGTGGGAATTCCTGGACCGTCTGACCTCCATTGCCCTTCCCCGAATCAGGGACTTCCGTGGCCTCTCGGGCACGCAGTTCGACGGTAACGGCAACTACACGTTCGGCCTCAACGAGCAGTCGATGTTCCACGAGATCGACGTGGACAAGATCGATCGTCCTCGCGGCATGGACATCACTGTGGTGACCACCGCAACCAACAACGAAGAAGGCCGCGCGCTGCTCAAGCACCTCGGCTTCCCGTTCAAGGAGAACTGAGTCCATGGCGAAGAAGGCATTGGTCAACAAGGCCAACAAGAAGCCGAAGTTCGCAGTGCGTGGTTACACGCGTTGCAACCGCTGCGGCCGTCCCCACTCGGTGTTCCGCAAATTCGGCCTGTGCCGTATCTGCGTTCGCGAGATGGCGCACGCCGGAGAGCTTCCCGGAGTTCGCAAGAGCTCCTGGTGATCTGAGGCCTCCGGGCTTCACCGCACCACGCTGACGGGCGTGGGTTCCTTCATGGAACCCACGCCCGTTTTGTCGTTGGCGCGCGTCCCCGATCTGTGGAACACCGTCTGTCGTCCACACAGTCGTACCCCGCGCCGAATACGAACCACCGGTTTACGCTTCTCGGGCAGTGGCATTTCGACACGGTCGTACGAGCGCGGAGGTCCACCGATGGCAGACGTAGCGCACGATCAACCCGACACTGCGCCGGACTCGCACGAGCTCAAACGCGTCCTCGGGCCAGGTCTTCTG
>NZ_LVCV01000647.1 GCF_001647195.1 Rhodococcus sp. EPR-157
ACCGTTCGTTCTTGCGTTCGTCGTGGCCACGCTGACGGCGTTCTCGTACCTCGAACTCGTGACGAAGTATCCGCAAGCGGCAGGGGCGGCGCTGTACACCCAGAAGGCGTTCGGCATCCACTTCGCGACCTTCATCGTCGCGTTCGCCGTGATCTGTTCGGGTATTACCAGTGCGGCGACGTCCTCCAACGTCGTCGCCGGGAATCTACTCGCTGGACTTCACGAAACATTCAGTGACGCAGACGGTCTCGGATGGTTCGACGTCCCGACTGGCTCCACCTCTCAACTCGTCGTCGCCGTGCTCTTCATGGGTCTTCTCGCCGCGATCAACCTACGAGGTGTCGGCGAATCGGTGAAGTTCAACGTCGTGCTGACCGCCGTCGAAATGACGGCCCTGGCGATTGTCATCGTCATCGGGTTCGTTGCGGTCGGGCAGGGGAGTGCAGAAGGCGACATCGCGAATCTCGTCGTGTTCGAGGACCAGAACGACAAGGGAATCTTCATTGCCGTCACGATCGCGACCACGATCGCATTCTTTGCCATGGTCGGTTTCGAGGACTCCGTCAACATGGTCGAAGAGACCAAGGAGCCACAGAAGATCTTCCCGAAAACGATGCTGTCCGGACTCGGCATCGCATGCCTTCTCTATGTGCTGGTGGTCGTCGCGGTAATCGCAGTCCTGCCGCTGAACTACGACTCGGGAAGCGAAGGGATTCTGCTGCACGTGGTTCGTACCGGTGCACCGGGTC
>NZ_LVCV01000648.1 GCF_001647195.1 Rhodococcus sp. EPR-157
GGACAAGACCTTCTTCCGGGCTCCGGTATGGGTATCGGTTGCAGGCGCAGCACTGTGTCTGTTCCTCGTCGGTCCATGGGCCCGAACCGAGTCACAGATGATCCAATACAAGATTGCCGGTGCCATGCTCCTGATCGGCGTCGCGCTGTGGGGCGTCACCTACATCGTCAACAAGTCCGGCAGTCGACGTTCGCTCCGGAATGACGCGGAACGCCACGAGACGGAGTGAACCGGGGAGCGAGGAACCGGGCGCCGTGTTCGTCTGGGGGCTCAGGCCTTCCTTTAGCACGGACGATTTGGAGTTTGACCACCGGTTGCCTACACTTGTGCGGTTGCCCGGGCTTCGTCGTGCCTGCACGCGAGTCCTTGCAATATTGACGCAACCTCGAGTTCTCCGCACGTCAGCATGTCGAACACGCGGAAGCTCGTAACACCTGGCAGTGCAGCGATGCACTGCTTGGAGCGCAACCCCTGACCGGCAACAGTCGGTCAGGACATGTTCACTTCGCTGTAGGCCCACGATGTGACGAGCCAGGCCCGCCGGGGTTTTCGAGACCCCAGGGGCACCAGTTCGCGCGTGCTGCATGGGAACCGCTGCGAGAAAGGTGCACAGGTCACACCATGACGATGACCGATCCAATTGCAGACTTCTTGACCCGTCTGCGCAACGCCAACTCGGCGTACCACGATGAGGTGAAGCTTCCCCACTCGAAGCTGAAGGCGAACATCGCCGAGATCCTCAAGCGTGAGGGCTACATCTCCGATTTCCGTACCGAGGACGCCGAGGTGGGCAAGACCCTCATCGTCGATCTCAAGTACGGACCCAGCCGCGAGCGCAGCCTCGCAGGCGTGCGCCGCATCTCGAAGCCTGGCCTTCGCGTGTACGCAAAATCCACCAATCTGCCCAAGGTTCTCGGCGGCCTGGGCGTGGCGATCATCTCCACGTCCACCGGTTTGCTCACAGAGCGTCAGGCGGCCAAGCAGGGTGTGGGCGGAGAAGTCCTCGCCTACGTCTGGTAGGGGAGGCCACCACCATGTCACGTATTGGAAAATTGCCGGTCACGGTCCCCGCGGGCGTCGACATCACGATCGACGGCCAGAATGTTGCAGTCAAGGGACCCAAGGGTGCCTTGAACCTGACAATCGCCGAGCCCATCCAGATCGCACGCGCGGACGACGGCACCATCGCCGTCACCCGTCCGGACGACGAGCGCCGTAGTCGCTCGCTGCATGGCCTTTCGCGCACCCTCGTTGCCAATCTCATCACCGGTGTCACCAACGGTTACACCACCAAGATGGAGATCCACGGCGTCGGTTACCGCGTTGTGCTCAAGGGCAAGGACCTCGAGTTCGCTCTCGGGTACAGCCACCCCGTGCTGATCGAAGCACCGGAGGGCATCACGTTCACGGTCGAGTCGCCCACGCGATTCACCATCATCGGTATCGACAAGCAGAACGTCGGCCAGATCGCGGCCAACATTCGTCGTCTGCGGCGCCCCGACCCGTACAAGGGCAAGGGCATCCGCTACGAGGGTGAAGTTATCCGCCGCAAGGTCGGAAAGACGGGTAAGTGATATGAGCCAGCAAACAGCAGACAAGGCGAAGGTCGACCGCACACCTCGCGGAACCGACGTGTCGACGAAGCGTCGCTTGTCGAAGGCGCGTCGTCACTTCCGCCTTCGCAAGAAGATCTCCGGAACGCCCGAGCGTCCGCGCTTGGTCGTCAACCGCTCCGCACGGCACATCCACGTCCAGTTGGTCGACGATCTCGCGGGCCACACGCTGGCCAGCGCATCGACGATCGAGGCCGACGTGCGCGCACTCGACGGAGACAAGAAGGCCCAGAGCGCAAAGGTCGGCGAGCTCATTGCCAGCCGCGCGAAGGCTGCCGGAATCGACGCGGTCGTGTTCGACCGTGGCGGCAACAACTACAGCGGCCGCATCGCGGCTCTGGCAGATGCTGCCCGCGAGAGTGGGTTGGCATTCTGATGACTCTTACTGACAACGGAAGGACAGCCTGATGCCGGGACGTCAACGGCGTGACGGTGGAAGCGGCCCCGCCGGACAGAACAGTGGACCGAACAGTGGTGGCGACAACCGCGGTGACAACCGTGGTGGACGCGACCGTCGCGACAACTCGCGTGGCGGAAACGCTGCCGAGAAGTCGAACTTCATCGAGCGCGTAGTCGCGATCAACCGCGTGTCCAAGGTGGTCAAGGGTGGTCGACGCTTCAGCTTCACCGCCCTCGTCATCGTCGGAGACGGCAACGGCTTGGTCGGCGTCGGCTACGGCAAGGCCAAGGAAGTTCCCGCGGCGATCCAGAAGGGCGTCGAGGAGGCTCGCAAGAGCTTCTTCCGTGTCCCGATGATCGGCGGAACCATCACACACCCCATCCAGGGTGAAGCAGCAGCAGGCATCGTCATGCTCCGTCCGGCCAGTGCCGGTACCGGAGTCATCGCCGGTGGTGCTGTTCGCGCCGTGCTGGAGTGCGCAGGCATCCACGACGTGCTCTCGAAGTCGCTCGGTAGCGACAACGCGATCAACGTCGTGCACGCCACCGTGGCAGCGCTCAAGGGCTTGCAGCGTCCCGAGGAGGTCGCAGCTCGTCGCGGTCTGACCCTCGAAGAGGTTGCTCCCGCCGGAATGCTTCGTGCGCGTGCACAGGCAGGAGCGGTGAAGTAATGGCACAGCTGAAGGTCACTCAGATCAAGAGCACCATCGGCCAGAAGTCGAACCAGCGGGACAGCCTGCGGACCCTCGGACTCAAAGGCATTCGCCAGTCCGTCGTCCGTGACGACACCCCGCAGACCCGAGGTCTGGTCAATGTTGTCCGCCACCTCGTAACTGTTGAGGAGGTCTAGCCATGACCATCAAACTGCATCACCTCCGTCCTGCTCCCGGATCCAAGTCGACGAAGATTCGCGTCGGCCGTGGTGAAGGTGGCAAGCGCGGCAAGACCGCGGGTCGCGGTACCAAGGGAACCGGCGCACGCAAGAACGTGCCGGCACGCTTCGAGGGTGGCCAGATGCCCCTTCACATGCGTCTCCCGAAGCTCAAGGGCTTCACCAACCCGAACCGTGTCGAGTTCCAGGTCGTGAACCTTCGCGACATCGAGCGGCTGTTCCCCGAGGGTGGCCAGGTCGGCATCGCCGAGCTGATCGCCAAGGGTGCGGTTCGCAAGAACGAGCCCGTCAAGGTACTCGGCGACGGAAAGCTGACCGTCAAGGTCGACATCTCCGTCAACAAGTTCACTGGCTCTGCCAAGGAAAAGATCGCTGCTGCAGGCGGTAGCGCAACCGAGGTATAGCCACGTCGACTTGTCGTCGAAGTGAGCAATAGTGTGTCGATGGCCGCAGCGGCAAGCCTCGAAAGAGGCCCACGCTGCGGCCATCGGTGCCATTGCGGGTCTACAACGGTGCAGGGTCGGTCCCACTGCGGGTAGGTATGTACCGAGCCCATCGGGCCGGGTGCAGACTGACCGACGGGCGGTCCGCCGCGCACTGTTAGAGTTCTAGAGTTCAGTGACAACGCCTTTCATGCGGGCGATCCATATCGTCCGCAGTCCAAGGTCGAACGCCCCGAGTGCCCATTCGGGTTCGAGGGGTGTTTCGACACCAACGCAGTCGTGCCAGGAGGATCTTTGCTTTCCGCCTTCGTGTCGGCCCTCAGGACTCCTGACCTGAGACGGAAGATCCTTTTCACACTCGGTCTGGTGGCCCTGTATCGCTTCGGCGCTACTCTTCCGTCCCCCGGTGTGGATTACGCCAACGTCCGAGCCTGCATCGACCAGGTCTCCGGTGGCGACCAAGCGGGTATCTACTCGCTCATCAACTTGTTCTCCGGTGGCGCGCTACTGCAGCTGTCGGTCTTCGCGATCGGCATCATGCCGTACATCACCGCGAGCATCATCGTTCAGCTCCTGACTGTGGTCATCCCGAAGTTCGAGGAACTCCGCAAGGAAGGACAGTCCGGCCAGGCCAAGATGACGCAGTACACGCGTTATCTCTCGATCGCGCTCGCGATTCTGCAGGCCACCGGTCTCGTCGCTCTCGCCTCGCGTGGACAGCTCCTCCAGGGATGCCAGCAGGACATCATTGCCGACCAGAGCATCTTCGGCCTGGTGATCATCGTTCTCGTCATGACGGCGGGTGCAGCGGTGGTCATGTGGTTCGGTGAGGTCATCACCGAACGCGGCGTGGGCAACGGCATGTCGCTTCTCATCTTCGCCGGAATCGCCTCGCGTATTCCGTCGGAAGGCAAGTCCATTCTCGACAGCCGCGGAGGCCTCGTCTTCGCGATGGTCTGCGTCGCCGCGTTCCTGATCATCGCCGGCGTCGTGTTCGTCGAGCAGGGTCAGCGTCGTATCCCGGTCCAGTACGCCAAGCGTATGGTCGGACGCAAGATGTACGGCGGATCGTCGACGTACCTGCCGCTGAAGGTCAACCAGGCCGGCGTCATCCCGGTGATCTTCGCGTCCTCGCTGCTGTACCTCCCGAACCTCATCGCTCAGCTCACATCTGCGAGTACCGCGACGGATCCGTCCTGGTGGCAGCGAATCATCAACGAGTATCTGGTGAACCCGGCCAACCCGGTGTACATCGCTACCTACTTCGGACTCATCGTCTTCTTCACTTACTTCTACGTCGCCATCACCTTCAATCCGGAGGAACGGGCCGACGAGATGAAGAAGTTCGGTGGGTTCATCCCCGGAATTCGTCCGGGCAGGCCGACCGCCGACTACCTCAATTACGTCCTCAGTCGGATAACCCTGCCGGGCGCGATCTACCTGGGCACCATCGCCGTGCTGCCCAACCTGTTCCTCGATATCGGAAGCTCCGGTGGCGGGCAGAACCTGCCGTTCGGTGGCACCGCAGTGCTGATCATGGTCAGCGTCGGTCTCGATACCGTGAAGCAGATCGAAAGTCAGTTGATGCAGCGTAACTACGAAGGGTTCCTCAAGTGAGACTCGTTCTACTTGGTCCTCCCGGTGCAGGCAAAGGCACCCAGGCTGAAGTTCTCTCGCAGAAGTTGGGCGTACCCCACATCTCGACCGGTGACCTGTTCCGCGCGAACATCGGTGAGCAGACACCACTGGGAATCGAAGCGAAGAAGTACCTCGATGCGGGCGACCTCGTCCCGAGCGAGCTGACCGTGGACATGGTTCGCAGCCGCCTCGCCGAACCCGACGCAGTCAACGGATTCCTTCTCGACGGCTTTCCGAGGTCCGTCGGCCAGGCCGAGTCGCTGGTGGACATTCTGGCGGACCTGGGAGCGAAGCTCGACGCTGTCCTGTCGTTCGTCGTCGACGAGGACATCGTCGTCACGCGCATGCTCTCGCGCGGTCGCGCAGACGACACGGAAGACGTCATCCGGAACCGGCTCAAGGTGTACCGGGACGAGACGGCTCCACTTCTCGACCACTACCGCGACCAGATCCTCGCGGTCGACGCGATGGGCGACGTGGAGGAAGTCAGCGCTCGGGCATTGAAGGCGATCGAGGATCTCGACAAGTAATGGCGTTCGGTCGCAAGCGCAAGGTAGTGCCGTTTCGCAGCCCAGGGGAGCTCGACGCCATGGCTGCTGCGGGTGCCGTGGTCGGCGCTGCTCTGGTTGCCGTGCGTGACGCGGCCAAGCCCGGCGTATCGACTCTCGATCTGGATCGCGTTGCGGAATCGGTGATCCGAGAAGCCGGGGCGGTTCCCTCGTTTCTCGGATACCACGGCTTCACCGGCAGCATCTGCTCATCGGTGAACGACCGTGTCGTGCATGGAATTCCGTCGGCCGACGACATCCTGGTCGAAGGTGATCTGATCTCGATCGACTGCGGCGCAGTTCTCGACGGCTGGCACGGGGATTCGGCGTGGACCTTCGGCATCGGGCACATCATCGAGGCCGACGCGCTTCTCAGTGAAGCGACGCGGCTGTCGATGGAAGCCGGCATCGCCGCGATGTTGCCCGGCAACCGACTCACAGACGTCTCGCACGCCATCGAGAACGGAACGTACGCAGCGGAGAAGCTGCACGGCCGCAAGTACGGCATCGTCGACGGTTACGGCGGCCACGGCATCGGCCGCGAGATGCACATGGAACCGTTCCTCGCGAACGAGGGCGCGCCCGGTAAGGGACCCGAACTCGTAGTGGGTTCGACGCTCGCCATCGAACCGATGCTGACGCTCGGTACGTACGAGACGGAAATCCTGGACGACGACTGGACTGTCGTCACCACCGATGGATCTCGCGCCGCACACTGGGAACACACCGTTGCGGTCACCGACGACGGTCCTCGAATCCTGACCCTCCGCCCGGAGTAGTCCGCCCGACTGGGCTCGACTGGCATGGGCCGGTTCGAGCGCATTTGGCCTGGTGGTCGTTTACCGGTAACATAGGTCGACGGTGCGCTCTGCGCGCCGGTTGTTCGCATGCCTGCGCAAGCCTGGCCCTCGTTCATCCGGTGAAACCTTCGATTTCGTGTCGACGGCCAGTGTGCATCACGTTAACGGAAAACAGATGCAATCAACCAGGTATAACGCCAGGGACGCGGAGGATATGGCTAAGAAAGACGGTGCCATCGAGGTCGAGGGCCGGGTAGTCGAACCCTTGCCCAATGCGATGTTTCGCATTGAGCTCGAGAACGGCCACAAGGTACTCGCACACATCAGCGGAAAGATGCGCCAGCACTACATTCGTATCCTCCCGGAGGATCGCGTCGTAGTGGAGCTTTCTCCGTACGACCTCACGCGTGGACGCATCGTTTACCGCTACAAGTAAGAGCTTCTCCGGCCATGTCCGGTCGGAGAGAACCATGCTCGCTGCTTCGGGTCACCGACGCGCGAGCTACACACAGGAGATCAAACGACGTGAAGGTTCAGCCGAGCGTCAAGAAGATCTGCGAGAAGTGCAAGGTGATTCGTCGTAATGGGCGAGTCATGGTGATCTGCGACAACCTGCGTCACAAGCAGCGTCAGGGATAACCACCGAGCATTCGCATTTCTGCTTGGCACATAGCTAGAAGATGACCTCCCAGCACCAACCGCGACATACGCGTTGCGGCATACCCCCGGCACGGAGGCCGGGGCCCCACTGAGTTAGTTGAAAGACGCTTCACACCCCAGCGGTGAGAAGAACACAGGGGACGGACTGGGAGCAGACCTCCGGACAAGAAAAGGATTGCCACATGGCACGTCTCGCAGGTGTGGATCTGCCGCGCGAAAAGCGCATGGAGATCGCACTGACTTACATCTACGGCGTAGGCCGTACCCGCTCCAAGGAAATCCTCGACGCAACCGGGGTCAACCCGGATCTGCGCAGCAAGGATTTGGCCGACGAAGATCTGACGAAGCTCCGCGAGTACATCGAGGAGTCCCTCAAGGTCGAGGGCGACCTGCGCCGCGAGGTTCAGGCCGACATCCGTCGCAAGATCGAAATCGGCTGCTACCAGGGCCTTCGCCACCGTCGTGGTCTGCCCGTCCGTGGACAGCGCACCAAGACCAATGCGCGCACCCGTAAGGGCCCCAAGCGCACCATTGCCGGCAAGAAGAAGGCGAAGTAATGCCCCCTAAAGCACGCGGTACCGGTCCGAAGAAGGCGCAGAAGACTCGTCGCAGGGACAAGAAGAACGTTCCGCACGGATCTGCGCACATCAAGAGCACGTTCAACAACACGATCGTGTCGATCACCGACCCGGCCGGCAATGTCATCTCGTGGGCGTCGTCGGGCCACGTGGGCTTCAAGGGCTCGCGCAAGTCGACGCCGTTCGCCGCCCAGCTCGCAGCCGAAAGCGCTGCCCGCAAGGCTCAAGAACACGGCGTCAAGAAGGTCGACGTGTTCGTCAAGGGTCCCGGCTCCGGCCGTGAGACCGCGATCCGCTCGCTTCAGGCCGCTGGCCTCGAGGTCGGCACCATCTCCGATGTCACCCCTCAGCCGCACAACGGCTGCCGTCCGCCCAAGCGGCGTCGGGTCTAGCGGGAAGGAAAGGTTTAGAAAATGGCACGTTATACCGGTCCTATCACCCGCAAGTCGCGTCGTCTGCGCGTCGACCTCGTCGGAGGCGACCAGGCGTTCGAGCGCCGTCCTTACCCGCCCGGCCAGCACGGCCGCGCGCGGATCAAGGAGAGCGAGTACCTGCTCCAGCTGCAGGAGAAGCAGAAGGCTCGCTTCACCTACGGCGTCATGGAGAAGCAGTTCCGTCTGTACTACAAGGAAGCCAACAGGCGCCCCGGCAAGACCGGTGAGAACCTGCTGACGATCCTCGAGACTCGTCTCGACAACGTGGTCTACCGTGCCGGACTGGCACGTACCCGTCGTCAGGCGCGCCAGCTGGTCACGCACGGCCACTTCCTCGTCAACAACAAGCGAGTGGACATCCCCAGCTACCGCGTCTCGCAGTACGACATCATCGATGTCCGCGAGAAGTCGGCACAGACTCTGCCGATCCAGATCGCACGCGAGAGCTACGGCGATCGTCCCGTGGCTCCGTGGCTGCAGGTCGTTCCGAACCGTCTTCGTATCCTGGTTCACCGGGTACCGGAGCGCGCACAGATCGATGTGCCGCTCCAGGAGCAGCTCATCGTCGAGTACTACTCGAAGTAAGGCGAAGCGTGCCTGCGAGTGTCACACCCGACACTCGCAGGCGTTCTCGCCTCCACACGTGGACGTCAAATAGCGGACGTCCGTACAGGAGGAACACACAATGCTCATTTCACAGCGCCCGACGTTGACCGAAGAGGTCATCGCCGACAACCGCTCGAAATTCGTCATCGAGCCGCTCGAGCCTGGCTTCGGTTACACCCTCGGCAACTCGCTCCGCCGTACCCTTCTGTCGTCGATCCCCGGCGCTGCTGTCACCAGCATCCGTATCGACGGCGTTCTCCACGAATTCACCACGGTTCCCGGAGTCAAGGAAGACGTCACCGACATCATCCTGAACCTCAAGGGCCTCGTCGTGAGTTCCGAAGAGGACGAGCCGGTCACCATGTACGTCCGCAAACAGGGCCCAGGCGCTGTCACTGCAGGCGACATCGTTCCCCCGGCAGGCGTCACGGTGAACAATCCGGATCTGCACATCGCGACCCTGAACGACAAGGGCAAGCTGGAGGTCGAGCTCGTAGTCGAGCGCGGCCGCGGTTACGTCCCTGCCGTCCAGAACAAGGCGTCCGGCGCAGAGATCGGCCGTATCCCGGTCGACTCGATCTACTCGCCGGTGCTCAAGGTCACCTACAAGGTGGAGGCCACTCGCGTCGAACAGCGCACCGACTTCGATCGGCTCGTTCTCGACGTGGAGACCAAGAACTCCATCACCGCGCGGGACGCGCTCGCTTCGGCGGGCAAGACCCTGGTTGAGCTCTTCGGTCTCGCCCGTGAGCTGAACGTCGAAGCAGAAGGAATCGAGATCGGACCCTCGCCCGCCGAGGCCGATCACATCGCTTCCTTCGGACTCCCCATCGAGGATCTGGACCTGACGGTTCGTTCCTACAACTGCCTCAAGCGCGAGGGTGTTCACACCGTCGGCGAGCTGGTTGGTCGTACCGAGTCCGATCTGCTGGACATTCGTAACTTCGGACAGAAGTCCATCGACGAGGTGAAGGTCAAGCTGCATTCGCTCGGCCTTTCGCTCAAGGACAGCCCCGCGTCCTTCGATCCGACCACCGTGCCCGGATACGACGCCACCACGGGAACGTGGAGCGACACAGACGCTAGTTCCTTCGCAGACAGCGAAGGCGCCGAGCAGGACTACGCCGAGACAGAACAGCTGTAATCAGCTCGCTGGAGCTCTTACTAGGAGATTCATCATGCCCAAGCCCACCAAGGGCCGCCGTCTCGGCGGGTCGGCGTCGCACCAGAAGGCCATCCTGGCCAACCTGGCGACGGCACTCTTCGAGCACGGCCGCATCACCACGACCGAGTCGAAGGCCAAGCGCCTTCGTCCCCACGCCGAGAAGCTCGTCACCCATGCAAAAAAGGGTGATCTGGCTCATCGTCGTGAGGTACTCAAGACGATCAACAACAAAGATGTCGTGCACAAGCTCTTCGCCGAGATCGGGCCTTTCTTCGCCGATCGCGACGGTGGTTACACACGCATCATCAAGACCGTCCCCCGCAAGGGTGACAACTCGCCGATGGCCATCATCGAGCTCGTCAACGAGCAGACGGTGTCCAACGAAGCAGATCGCGCTCGTCGCGTGAAGGCTTCGCAGGCGCCTGCCGCTGCACCGGCTGCGGAGAACGTCGTCGAGGCTGTCGAAGCCGACGCGACCGACGCCGAGGTCGAGAACGCCGAAGCAGTCGTCGACGGCATCGAAGACAAGGACGCACACGCATCGGACGCGTCCGACGCAGAAGAAGCCAAGAAGGACTAATCCTCTTGGTTTCGGAGTACGACCGAAGCGGACCCGCCATTCCTACCGGGAATGGCGGGTCCGCTTTTTCGGTCCCCACCAGATTTCGATTGGACATCGCCTACGACGGCACCGAGTTCTCCGGTTGGGCGCGTCAGCCAGGGATTCGGACCGTGTGCGGGGTGCTGGAAGACGCGCTTTCGACGGTGCTACGCCGGTCGATCGAACTGACCGTGGCAGGACGCACCGACGCCGGTGTCCATGCGAACGGACAGGTTGCCCACTTCGATATCGTCGGCGGAATCGACGAACCCCAGAGGCTCGTACGCAGGCTTGCTCGGTTCCTGCCGACCGACGTGCGGGTGAAAGCCATCTCCGAAGTCACCGCGGACTTCGACGCGCGATTCTCGGCCTTGCGACGCCACTACGAATACCGGTTCAGTACTGCGCGATACGGTGTCGACCCTCTGGAAGTCCGCAGTGTCGTCTCGTGGCCGCGCGAGATCGACCTCGCCGCGGTCCGTGACGCGTCCTCGCGGCTGATCGGACTGCACGACTTCGCGGCGTTCTGCAAACGACGAGACGGTGCGACGACGGTGCGTCAGTTGCAACGCTTCGATTGGGAGCAGGAGGGCGACCGCATCACCGCGTACGTCAGCGCCGACGCGTTCTGCTGGTCGATGGTCCGGAGCCTCGTCGGGGCGATGCAGGCAGTAGGGGAGGGAAGGCGAACCCCGGAGTGGACTGCAGCGCTACTCGACACACGTTCACGTTCGAGTTCGGTGACAGTCGCACCCGCACATGGATTGTCGCTGGTTGCGGTGGACTACCCGGCGGCACACGATCTTGCAGCGCGCAACAGTGCGACGCGCGAGGTACGGTCCGCGGTACCGGCGTCCGAGGAATGTTGCTGAAACGCCGGCGAATAAGCTGACTCGGTGACCATTACGCCCATCGAACTCGCTGTCGTCGTCGGAAGCGTCAGGCCGGACAGACTCGGGCCGACGGTTGCGCAGTGGTTCGTGCGCATCGTCGCCGAACGGTCCGAGTTCGTGGCGAACACGATCGATCTCATTGACTTGGACCTGCCTGCGGATCTGTCTCCCTCGCCGGGCGCGGACACGTTGGCAGCTGCGGTCTCTTCCGCCGACGCGGTTGTGCTGGTGACGCCGGAGTACAACCACGGCTACCCAGGTTCGTTGAAGATCGCGCTCGACACCGTCAAGTACGAGTGGCGCGGCAAGCCGGTCGGATTCGTCTCGTACGGTGGCCTTTACGGCGGTGCACGAGCAGTCGAGCAGCTGCGACAGGTCGCTGCGGAGTTGCACATGGTCTCGGTACGCGACAGCGTCGGATTCCCACGAGCCCGAAAGACGTTCGGGGCCGACCCAGTGGTGGTCGACGGGCCCGCCGTGGATTCGGCCGCTCGAATGCTCGACCAAGTGCAGTGGTGGGCAACAGCAGCAAAGACGTTGCGGGCATCCCGGCCGTACCCGGGTCAGTAGGAATTGCTCGCCTGTCGAAGGCTTCGGGGTCGACCGATGAACGCTGTTTCCTGTGGAATGGTGACGAGCACCAATTCCGTCTCCGAACGCTGGGTGCGGAGCCGAATTCGGTCTCCCGCAGCTCCTGGTTGAACAATGGACACGTCGGGATCCGACATCGGTGTGCGGGGGCTGTGCTCGGTCAGCGTGAGCACGGTGATGCCGTCGTGTCGAAACGGTGCTGGTGTGTCGACTTCACTGGAGAAGTCGTGAACGACGAGGTCGATTCTCGTCCCAGTGCGGTGTGGACCGCCGTCGAGCAGCAGTCGGTCAGGCGTAGCCACCGAGTCGACGAGAGGTCCCCACGCGTGCGGTCGGTCGGTGCGAACCAGTATTCGTGCGCCCGTGGCGATCGCTCTGAACACGAGCTGCTGGGCGAGGTACAGCTCGCCTGCGACGTGAACGGACGCGAGATCCGGGCCGTGGATTCGCACGGCGACACCGTGACCCGAGGAATCGGAGCCGACAAGGTGTCCGCAGCCGGACGTGGGAATTCGTAGTGCAGCGACCCTGGCGGCGGGTATGTCACGAACCGGATCGCCGCGGCCTGGAACAGTGATCGCCAGCGGCAGCGATGTCAGCAGCGCTTCACGCTGCCTACCCCTCATCGAGACCGAGCCGGCAAGTGGAGGTGTCGGCGCGGCTGTCCGAGTGACGAAGCCGCAGGATCCGCTCAGTGCGATGTGATCGGTTGTGGCACTGGGCGACAGTCGCAGTACGACGGAGGTGGACAGTGCAGGCACAGCCCAGATATCGGCGAGCGCACCGTCGTCCAACGCGCGGCACTCGAGTCCGAACCCGGTACTGATGACGCCGGGCAGTGGCGCCGAGCGCCAGTTCTCGGTGAGTGCATCGAGCGGGACACCTCGGCACATGTGCGTCGCAGCAGATCGTATGTCGTGGCGTGTGAGTAGCCGTGAATCAACCCCCCGTGCCTGCAGTGCCCGCGCGACGCGTTGCGTAGCTATCGACACCGTTCGATGCACGCCGAGGTGCCCGCCGCCGCGTGCCTCCACCGCGTCACGGTTGGTGCGAACGTCGAGGGTTACGGTCACCCACACTGTCCGCGAGGCCACCGCAGGTAGGGGGCCGATCAGATGCTCGTAAACATCGGTCGCCGGTGATCCCGATGCCGTACGCGCACCGTGCGAGACAACCGTGATACCGCTCAGTGAGATGTCGTGCTGGACAAGGCAGTGCGCCAATGTCGACAGGTCGAGCGAGAAATCCGGGGTGGCACCGGAGCGTCCGAGCCGAGTGGTCGCTCCAGGGGCCGGTCGGAGTTCCAGGACGCACGAGGCGCGGCTGTCGAGTCGGTGCACACCCATCGTCGTGCCGTCGGGATCGGTGTAGTCGGAGGTGACACCGGTTGTCGGAACCGATCCGGTGGCGTACTCGAAGGCGGTGATCGCCCAGTCCAGCAGCGTGCGGCCCGAGAACACGAAGAACGGGAGAACGGCGAGTGGAACGCCGACCATCAGAGCGGTCTGCGCAGGGATGCGTGCGGCCAGCGCGAGGGAGCACACCAGAACGGCGACGACCTCGACGCCGAGCGCACGCCTCAATGTCGGCACACGAAGCCCGACACTGTGACGGCTGCGGCGGCCGAGCAGCTCAGCCATTGCGCGATTCCTCCCCCCGAGAATGTCGATCGACGAGCCGGGTCCCCACGCGACTCGTCGGGAGGACTCTATCGCAAACCGACCCGGGAGTAGGTACTGTGACGGCCGGGGCCGGCGGGGGGAACGTCGGTCGACTATCGGTAGGGGGGACCGTGGCGGCGACGCCGACAACCAAGTGGCAGGTCGGCGGGTACAGATTTCTTGTCCGACGGATGGAACATGCGCTGGTCCGTCGTGATGTGCGGATGTTGCACGACCCCATGCGCTCTCAATTCCGGGCGCTGGCTGTGGGTTTGGTGGTCGCGTGCCTGGGGCTTGCCGGGTGTGCTGCGCTGGCGCTTCTTCGTCCGCAGGACAAGATCGGCGATGCGTCGATCATCGTCGGCAAGGATTCAGGAGCGATGTTCGTGCGATTGGACGACGTCGTGCATCCGGTTCTCAATCTGGCATCGGCGCGGTTGATCCTCGGCCAGGCTGAGAATCCGACGATAGTCAAGGAGTCGGAGCTGGCAGGGAAGCAACGTGGGTCGTTGGTCGGAATACCCGGTGCGCCTTCGTCTTTGCCGTACGATGTCGACGGAGCGGCGGTCGGTTGGAGCGTGTGTGACACTCTCGGCAGCACGGGCGCGGTGGCGGGTACGTCGGTGATGGCCGGTGAGCCGCACTACGACGACGGTAACGCGCCGCTCGGCGATACCGACGCGTTTCTGTGGCGAACTCCAGACGGGGTCTTCCTGGTCTACGGGGGAGTTCGAGCGCGGATCGATCTGGCGGATCGTTCGGTGGTTCGGGCTCTCGGGCTCGAGGGTGAAACGCCCTCGGACGTGAGTTCGGCACTGATGAACGCGGTTCCAGTGGTTCCGGCGATCGTCCCACCCGTTGTTCCACTGGCGGGGCAGCTACCGACTTACGAGATCGCGGGCAAGACGATCGGGTCCGTGGTGAAGGTGTCGGGGGTGGACGTCCGGTACTACGTGGTGCTGGCAGAGGGAATCCAGTCGATCACCGAGGCCACCGCGCAACTGATCAAGTTCGCTGATTCGCAGGGGAGTCCGGAGATCGATTCACTCAACCCGGATGTTCTGCGTCGGGCACCGACGGCCGATGTGCTTGCCGTCGATACCTTTCCGTCGGCTCGGCCGACGATCGTCGACAGTGACGCCGAGCCGGTTGCATGTGTGTCCTGGCTTCCGCAGGCTGCTCCCGATGGTGGACCGACCGCGCGTGTGGTCACGTCTGCGGGTCGCACCTTGCCGTTGGAGGAGTCGGCGCACCCGGTCGGACTGGCGCAGGCCGACGGGGGCGGTCCAGCAGCAGACGAGGTCTACCTCGCGCCCGGCAGTGGCGGTTTCGTGCAGACCACGGGCATTTCACCGACGAGTCTGCGACGCGACGCATACTTCTATGTGGCGGATACCGGTGTTCGGTTCGGTGTCGCGGACGGGGACGCGGCGAAGGCCCTGGGATTCGGAGCTGCCGCCCCGGCGCCTTGGCAGATCGTCGAACTGCTGGGTGTCGGACCGACGCTGAGCCGCGAAGCCGCGTTGACTGCTCACGACGGTCTCGGGCCGGACCCGGACGCGACCGCACTTCCGGCCGAATGAGGTCGTGCCCTTTTTCGAAGGGGAATCGATACACCGAGACCGAGTACGAGAACCACACCGACGGCGGCGGCACCGGCAAGCGCGACGGAGCGCGGTCTCGTGTCGGGCGGGACCGGTACGGTCGGCATGGGGATTGCGACTGCGTCTGCGGGAGCCGTGCCTCGGAGTCCGTCGACTTGACCGGTGACTGCGGCCAGCGGATCGACGACGCCATGACCGACGAGCGGGTTCCATCCCTCTGCGGGTGCGTGCGCCGTCGCTTCGATGCGTTCGATGACCTGGGCTGCATCGAGTTCGGGCCGGTGAGCACGAACGAGCGCTGCGACCGCGGCGACAAGAGGTGCCGAAAAGCTGGTGCCCTGGATGGGTGCGATGTTTCCCTGGTTGTCCACGGTGCCGTTGACGAGTCCCGTGCCGGTCGGTGACAGAGACGTCATCGACGTGCCCGGGGCCGCAACGTCGACCCATGGACCGGCCAACGTGAAAGCCGCTGGGGCGCCGCTGGAATCGACCGACCCGACCGTGAGTACCTGGTCGTCGAACCAGGCGGGTGTGGCTACGGTCGCGATTCGATTCCACTGGTCGGCAAAGGGGTCGGCCGGGTCCGGTGACGGGTTCTGGCTCGAGCAGGCAGATCCGCCGGCGCCGCCGGTGTTTCCGGCTGCGGCGACGACCACGACATCCTTCACTCGGGCCGCGTAGTCGATCGCAGCGCCGAGCGGTCCGTCCGCGACGCCGGTGCCACCAGGAACGCACGCCACCTCGGAAATGTTGATGACCGTTGCGCCGAGGTCGGCTGCCGTTCTGACGGCCATGGCCATCGTCATCACATTGCCGTAACCGGTTGCATTCTCGACCGACGAGTCGCCTTCCTCTTCGCCTGCCTGTCGCTCGCGCTGAAAAGCATTGCTGGACTGTCTGATCGAGATGATCTGGGCTTCGGGGGCGCCACCGGAGAAGCCGCTGCCCGGCTCTCGCGTCGCCGCGATGAGGCCTGCCACCAGTGTCCCGTGCGCGTCGCAGTCCGACAGGCCGTCTCCGGTATGGACGTAGTCGCCTCCCGGGCGCAGGCCAGGCAACCGGGGGTGCGGGGACACACCGGTGTCGATCACGGCGACGAGCTGGCCTGCGCCTCGGGTGATAGGCCAGACCGCGCCGAAGTCCAAGGTTCCGATCTCGTCGGGGACCCCCGTGCCGTCGGGTACCGCCGACACGGCTACGCAGGCGTTTCGTTGCTCGGTCGGTTCCGGCGGAGCGGCAGGGGCGGGTGCGGGCAGCAATGCAGGGTCGACGACAGGCCGTTCCGCAGCGGCGAACCCCGCACCGAGCGTCGACGTACCGAAAAGTGCTGCGGTACCGACGACGAACAGTGCGCGCAGCGGGAACCAGATCGGCCTTCGGCCGATCACAGGGCCCGCATCGCCGAGTACAGGCCACATACCCAGCAGGCCACCGGAATCACGACCGCGATCGCCGCGTACTCGACGAGTTCCGCTGCCCGTCGCAACACCGGCGAGTACTCCCTGGCCGGGATGAACGATCCGAAGAACAATGCGATCAGAGTGAGAAGGACGCATGCCGTGAAGATCGCGAGTGGTTGGTCACGTTCTGCGAACACAACGGAGGAGGTCAGGACGAGGACAATGGTCGAACCTCCGGCGACGAGGGGAACGGCGTGGTGAACCTCGGCGAAGGTACGTCCGCGGAGCACGAGTATCAGAGCAGTCGCGAGCGCCAGTGTAATTCCCGGCCAATAGATCCGGTCGACTGAATCCGATCCCAGTGCGGCGAGAAGGGCGCCCGTGGCCGCGGCGGCACACGCTGCGCACACGAGGCCGGTGAGGTAGCTACGCGCGCGGCGCGCGAGATGCGCCAGATCGGCGGCAGACGGTTGATCCTCCTCGTCGTTTTCGTCGAGCGGCGCGCCTGCTGTCGGTACCGGAGGCAGCGGGAGCCTCGCCTGCATCATCGAGATGCGTGGTGCGATCGCGAGGCCCGCCAACCCGATCACCGCAGTTCCGGCGCCTACCGTTGCGAGCGGAAGGTCGACGAACAACATGAGTGCGGACGCGCCGCAGGCAACTCCCGCTGCGGACGCCGCCGCAGTGAACAACGCCGTGCCGTGGTTTCCCAAGCGCAGTGCGAGGATTGCCGACGCACCGACGAGCGCGCCGCCCAGAAGAAGATGGGGCGCGCCGAATTCACCTGGTACGAAACGAACCCCGGAGGTGAACATCAGCGGGAGAGCGCACCCCGAAAGAAAGACACCGGTGCGGTCGTCGCGGTAGAACTGTCCGACGATCGCCCCGGCCACGACGAAGAGCA
>NZ_LVCV01000649.1 GCF_001647195.1 Rhodococcus sp. EPR-157
GGTCGGAGCAGCGAAAGGCACGCGAGCACGATAGTGATTGCGCCTACTGCGAAGCCGACTCGCCGGGCGATTCGTGGTGTCCACAGCCCGGCGGCCTCGCTGCCGGTCGCGGCGACCGCGTACATGAGGTCGTCGAACAGCGGGGGCGGCGCCGGAGCGTCGGCCGCACCGAGAACGAGCAGTTCACCATCGCGGATGGACGCTTCGTTCAACGTCAGTGTGTCGGCGATCGGCGGCATTCCCACCTTCGACAGCACCCAGGATCGGCCTTGTCGATCGGTGGCCGCAGACGTGCCACGCGAATCGAGTACGTCCACGATGCCGGGTAGCAGCAGGGAAATCGGGACATCGGTGGGCAATGCCATGTCGACCTGCACGGACTCGCCGAGAACAGTGAGCCTGCACAGGTCCAACGGAGCAGCGCCTCGGCGCCCGTCGCCGCCACGAATCGCCGCGCCGTCGTTGCGCGCATGCAGCCCGTGCCGATCCACGGCCTGCGAAAGGTCCCCCGTCATGCATTCCCCCCGGAATCTTTGTTCGCCGAAGCATCCCCCTGGCTGCAGGCGACTCTACGATACCCAGCTTCCCGGCGACGGCGGGTCGAGACCGGGAAGGGGTGTCAGGCCGTCGTGCGCGCTGGTTCCTGGCCGGCCAATTCGCTCACGTCGGCGAGCAATTCGTAGGACCGCAACCAGGATTCGCGATCCACGGACCCCGAGGCGACGATGAGTTCGTCAGCGTCTGCATGACGGGTGAACTTGTCCAGGTAGTCCTTCACGGTCGAGGGTGTGCCCACGGCCGAATACTTCGTCATCTGCCGTATCTGGTGGCCTTGGGGGGCATCGAGCAGCATGTCGGCCTCATCGTCGGTGAATTTTCGACCACGACCGAGCAGGAGACTCACACGGCTTCGCTTGGTCGCCAGGAACTGCCGTTGTGCGTCGGCTTCGGTGTCGGCTGCGATCACGTTGACTCCGGCGATCACGTAGGGCGCGTCCAGTTGGGCGGATGGACGGAAGTCTGCGCGATAGATCGACACTGCCTGCTCCAGCGCGTCGGGCGCGAAGTGCGACGCGAATGCGAACGGCAGTCCGAGCGCGGCTGCCAACTGGGCACCGAACAGCGATGATCCGAGAATGTAGAGCGGAACATGGGTGCCGGCTCCAGGCGTCGCCACCACGCCCTGCACCAGCGACTCGTCCGACAGATAGCCCTGTAGTTCTTGAACGTCCTGCGGGAATCGATCGGCGGACGACGGGTCACGACGCATGGCACGCATCGTTTGCTGGTCGCTTCCCGGCGCTCGTCCGAGCCCGAGATCGATCCGCCCCGGGTGCAGGGTCGCAAGAGTCCCGAACTGCTCCGCAATGGTCAACGGAGCGTGGTTGGGCAGCATGACCCCACCGGACCCGAGCGTGATCGTGCTGGTATTCGCCGCGACGTGGCCGATGAGGACGCTGGTCGCCGACGACGCGATGGTGCGCATGTTGTGATGCTCTGCGTACCAAATGCGCCGGTAGCCCCACTTCTCGGCTCGCTGGGCCAGCGTCACGCTCGCATCGAAGCTGTCCCGGACGCTCTCGCCTTCGCCGATGTGCGCGAGATCGAGAATGGAGAGTGGTACGGACACGGTGGATGCCAGCCTTTCGGTTCGAGAATCGAGCGTGATCTTCGTTCGACGAGCACAATGCGCTCCTCGATTTCCAACCGATGTGGATCCCGGGCTATTCCGTCGCGGCTGGAGGGAAAGGCTGGCCGAGCTCGCGTCGATGCGTTAGCCTTCGCGGGCGAAGACACACTCGCCTGGGAACGGGTGTGTCGACGGTAATGGGGGATACCGATCGGCGGGGGCTGAGGATCGCGTGATTGCAGGAGCAGTGTGAGTACCGTGCGGTTCGTCCGCGGTGCGCGTCGAGGAGTTCCTCGAACACCGGGTGGCGAGGTGGCACTTCAGGCTCCGCCGGAAATTCCGCGGATCGTGCCCGGAAACCTGATGATGAAGCTGATGCCCGTCGTCATGGTGGCAGCGATGGTCGGCATGGTTGCGTTGATGTTCACCTCGGGCATGGCGGCGAACCCGATGATGCTGATGTTTCCGGCGATGATGCTGGTGTCGATGTTGGGAATGGTGTCCGGCGGCGGCAAGAGCGGTGGAGCCCGGACGGCGGAGGCCAACGAGGACCGCAAGGACTACCTGCGATATCTGGATCAGTTGCGCAAGGATGTCGGTGTCACCTCGGCGAGTCAGCGTGCAGCGTTGGAATGGTCACACCCGGATCCCGGCGTTCTGTGGTCCTTCGCCGGTAGCTACCGGATGTGGGAACGCAGGGGCACAGATCCCGACTTCTGCCACGTTCGAATTGCTCGCGGATCGCAACGCCTTGCGACGCGGCTGGTCCCACCCGAGACCGGCCCGGTCGAAGAACTGGAACCGGTATCGGCTGTGTCACTGAGACGGTTCGTGCGTGCACATTCGGTGGTGGCTGACCTCCCGACGGCCGTGTCGTTGCGTGGATTCGCGGCCATTTCGATCGCAGGGGACCGTGATGCGGCCCGCGCGACGGTGCGCGCCATGCTGGCGTCCCTGTGCACTTTCCACGACCCGGACCAGGTCAGGCTCGCTGTGGTCTGCGGGCCGGACACGGTGATGTACTGGGACTGGACCAAGTGGCTCCCGCACACCCAGCACGATCTCCTCACTGATGGGGCCGGCAGCGCTCGAATGATCTACGGTTCGTTTCTGGAGCTGGAAAGCGCTCTCGGCGAACATCTCTCGCTACGAAACAGATTCACTCGCGGTGCTCCGCCCACCCCTGGAGTGCCGCATCTGGTCATAGTCGTGGACGGAGGACTGCTCGACAACAGTGGCACCGACGTGATCCGCACCGGACTCGAATCGGTCACCGTCGTGGACCTGTCCGACTTCGCGACCTCGCTCGCGTCGACTCGCGGTCTACGACTGGTCACCGACAACGGGACCATCGGCGCGGTGAGCGGACCCAACGTCGAGGTCTTCGGTAATGCCGACGCGATGAGCGTGGCGAACGCCGAGACCGTGGCACGTCGCCTCTCTCCGTTCCGGACGAGCTCGCACGCAGGTGTCGACTCCTCGGTGAGCGATGCGGAGTCGATCTCGAGCTGGAACCATCTCCTCGCCATCGCCGATGTCGGAGAGTTCGATCCGATGCAGGTGTGGACACCGCGGCGCGGGCGAGATCGTTTGCGGGTCCCGATCGGTGTCGCTCCGGACGGAAGTCCGGTGGAGATCGATCTCAAGGAATCGGCGGAAAACGGGATGGGGCCCCATGGGCTCTGTATCGGCGCGACCGGATCCGGAAAGTCCGAGTTCCTCCGAACACTCGTACTCGGGCTGGTGGCGACGCACGGGCCGGACCAGCTCAATCTGGTTCTCGTCGACTTCAAGGGTGGTGCGACGTTCGCCGGTCTGGAAGACGCTCCACACGTCGCCGCCGTCATCACCAACCTCTCCGACGATCTCGCCCTGGTCGACAGGATGAAAGATGCACTCGCGGGTGAGATGAATCGGCGTCAGGAGGTACTCCGCGACGCGGGCAACTTCGCGAATGTGACCGACTACGAGAAGGCGCGGTCGGCCGGGGCTGCGCTGGCGCCGATGCCTGCACTGTTCATCGTCGTCGACGAGTTCTCCGAATTGCTCAGCCAGCAACCGGATTTCGCCGATCTGTTCGTGGCGATCGGGCGTCTCGGACGCTCGCTGCACATGCATCTTCTTCTGGCGAGCCAGCGGCTCGAAGAGGGGAAGCTCCGCGGTCTCGACAGTCACCTGTCGTACCGGATCGGTCTGAAGACATTCTCGGCCAACGAGTCTCGAACAGTCCTCGGAGTTCCCGACGCCTATCACCTACCTGCGCAGCCCGGTGCGGGATACCTCAAGTGCGATTCGGCCGAGATCATGAGATTTGCGGCCTCGTACGTGTCGGGTCCCTACGTTCGGCCACGCACGAGAGTGGCCGGCACTCGGCACTCGGTGGTGGACATCCGGCCACGGGTGTTCGGCGCCTTCCCCGTGCCGATAGCCCCGGACATTCCCGTGCGCGCAGGTAGTGCGACGGACGAATTGTCGCAACCGCCCGCCGCCCGCGACCGGGAAGATGGGCAGGACGGCCGGACTGTTCTCGATGTCGTCGTCGCCCGCGTCCGAGGTCACGGAACACCTGCGCACGACGTGTGGCTGCCGCCACTCGATCGGTCGCCGACACTCGATCGTCTGCTTGCCGACGGCACCGTGACTGCTGGCGAGTCGCGGGCGGCGACGTTACGAGTCCCGATCGGCGTCGTAGACCGGCCGTTCGATCAACGACGTGAACTCTTGCAGATCGACTTGTCCGCGGCGCAGGGGCACCTGGCGATAGTCGGGGGCCCGCAATCCGGAAAGTCCACGGCGCTGCGGACTCTGATCATGTCGCTGGCCTCGACGCACACGCCCGAGCAGGTTCAGTTCTACTGTCTCGACTTCGGTGGAGGCACACTGAACGGGCTCGTCGACCTGCCGCACGTCGGGTCGGTGGCAAGCCGTCTGGACGTCGACACGGTCCGTCGGACAGTCGCGGAAGTGACCGCCGTGATCGGACGGCGGGAACGACTGTTCCGTCAGCGCGGCATCGACTCGATGGCGGAGTTTCGTCGACGGAAGGCCGAGTCGCGGATCGACGACGAGGACAACTTCGGCGACGTCTTTCTCGTAGTGGACGGATGGGGGAGCATCCGAAGCGATTTCGAACCCCTCGAGCCCCAACTCGCAGCGCTGGCTGCACAAGGTCTGTCGTACGGCGTTCATCTCTTGGTCACGGCATCCAGATGGGCCGAAATACGTCCCGCCACCAAGGATCTGATCGGTACTCGGGTCGAACTGAAACTCGGTGACGCCTCGGATTCGGAATTCGGGCGTGCGAAAGCCGCGCGAGTGCCCGAGAACCGGCCCGGCCGAGGAATCACCAAGGACGGCCTACACCTGTTGATCGGGCTGCCCAGGCTCGACGATGCGCCATCCACCCCTGATCTCGGCGCTGGTATTCAGGCGGCAGTGTCGCTGATCGCGGCGCGCTATGCCGGCCGATCCGCACCGAAGGTACGGATGCTCCCGGACAGCTTGCCGTTGGAAGAACTGCGTCGCACGTTGACCGGACGCTGGCCACGACAGCGGGGGACCACGCCCGAACTGTGGGTGCCCGTCGGTATCGACGAAGCGGAATTGAAGCCGATTGCACTCGATTTCGCGGAGCAGGCGCATTTCATCGTGTTCGGGGACACCGAATGCGGAAAGACCGCGTTGCTCACATCGATCTGCTCCTCGCTGACGGCTGCCAACACACCGTCTCAGGTGAAACTGATTCTGGCCGACTATCGACGAACGATGCTCGGTGTCGTCGAATCGGATCACCTTGCTGGTTACGCTGCGTCGCAGCCGGTTCTGTCGACGATGATGAACGAACTGGCGTCGAAGCTCGCAGAACGCATGCCTGGCCCTGACGTCACGGCGCAACAACTACGCGAACGGTCGTGGTGGAGCGGACCCGAGATCTTCGTGATCGTCGACGACTACGACCTGGTCGCGACCGCGTCGGGAAATCCGTTGGCCGTCTTGGCCGACTACCTCCCGCACGCCCGAGACATCGGACTGCATCTCGTTCTCGCGCGCCGTTCGGGCGGTGCGTCGCGGACCATGTACGACCAGATCATCTCGCGCATGCGAGATTTGGTGTCTCCCGGGTTGGTGATGAGCGGCAGCCGTGACGAGGGCAATCTGATCGGTACCGTGAAGCCGTCGCCGATGCCACCTGGGCGAGGTGTACTCGTGGACAGGCGAGGACAGTCGCTCGTTCAGCTCGCCTGGTCGCCCACGTGAGTTCGGCCGGTACCTACGCCGCGGTGCACCTCGGTGACGATTCGGTGTCGGTTCTGGTCGAGTCGGGTGCGGGTCGGTCGCTTCGATGCTTCGAGACGGCGTTGTCGATGAAGGCCGGGAACCTGGTTTTTCTCGGGCGCGAGTTCGATCCGGATGACTCGAATCCGGGCAGCGAGTCGCAGCAGGACGGTGCGGAAGTCGAACGGTTTCCGTGGACGTTCGTCGACGACGAGGAGGTGCTGGTCGGTTCGATTCCGGTTCCGGCCCAGCACGTGTTCGGCGGAACGGTCGCCGATGCGCTCGGACGGTCGGGCGCACAGGGGCCCGTCGACATGTTGGAGATCGTGTGCCCGTCGTTCTGGGGTGAGCGTCGCCAGAGCGTGGTCCGACGAGCGGTGTCGGCCCTCGCGCGCGAAGTGGTGATGGTCGACGCTGCGACTGCAGCGGTCAGGTCGGCGGGTGAACGTGCGCCGGCGTGCGCCGTCGTCGTCGAGTTGAACGAGCTGAGTTCGACCGTGAGCGCTCTGACGGCGAGCACAGCGTCGTTCGGGTCCGGGGAACACTATGAGCGCTCCGGCCGGTGGGTTGCGCTGGGCAGCCGGGACCTCGCGGTCGCCGATTCGTTCGCCGACGCCGTCGCCTCCATCGACGAGCGGGTGACGACATGCGCGGCGGCCTTCCTCGGGAACGGCCCGGCAGAGGTGTTCATCCTCGAATCGACGAGGCACACAACCGTTCCGGAACTGCTACGAGGATCGTCACATCGATTGCATCGCCTGCGAGGACCCGACGTGGTCCGGTCGATCGCAGACGGGGCCGACTGGGTCGGTGGGGTAGACGGGGCAGACAGGGCCGACTGGGTCTCTGGGGGTGATCCTCCAACTGTTCACGAGGGGTTGGTGCCGGATAGAGCGCCGAGACCCGTCCGAGCCGCGGCCTGGCTCGCGGACGCCCCGACCCCGCCGACCCCGCCCGCCGATCGCCGAGCCCCGATACTTCTGGCAGGCATGGTGGCGGCCGTCGCGGCGGTGGTGGTCGGAGGTTTCGTGGCTTTCGATGCCGTCACGAGTTCTTCGACGCCCGTCGCGATGCCTGCTCGGCCGACCGATGTCGGACCGGCAGTCACATTCGATTCTCCTGCGCCGTCATCCGAGTCGCCGACTCATAGTGCGACGACGAGTGCCGGTCCGCCCCCGATTACGCGTTCGTCGTTCGGTAGAGCGAGCGTGGAGGTTCCCGAATCGTGGTCCGAACGTTCCGAAGCCGGTCGACTTCTGCTGGTGCCACCCGACTACCCCGACCGCAGAATCGTGCTCGCCACGGTGGATCTCCAGCCGACGGTCACGTTCGACGACGTCGCCGACGACCTCGAGGAGCAACTGGTGGCTCGGGGCGAAAGCTCCACGATCGGAAGCTTCACGCGTGCAACCGACTTCGGCGGGAGAGTCGGCATCTCCTACGTCGAGTCACCCGGCGACGCATCGGTGGTCCACTGGCGAGTCTTCGTCGACGACGGTCTGCAGATCAGCATCGGCTGTCAGAGCTCGATGGGAGCCGAAGAGGTACTCCACGACGATTGTGCGCACGCCGTCGAGAGCCTCGCGGTGGCCGGTTCGTAGGTCAGAGGGTGCAGGCATTTCGAGAATGTTTGCTTTGGATGGAACCGAACCGCTACGTGGATGCGTCCAATCAGATGTAGGGGGAGTTCCGCAGGTGCGCCGCGGTGAACCGGCCTCGACCGAGCATTCACCCGAGTGCTCGAAACCGATGAACATGAAGGAGTCGACATGGCAGAAACAGATATTCAGACCATGCTCGCAGTGTCTGCAAAGGTCGACGGCTTGCGCGAGCAGATCGGCGGCTTGCTGCGGGCGCTGCGCGCGGACGTCGACCTCGCGGCCTCGGGGATCTGGAAGGGCACCGCGTCGACGACGTTCGCCCAGGTCATGACCAGCTGGGATTCGAGTGCTTTCAAGTTGGAGAACGCGCTCGCCGGCATCGGCGAGTCGATCAAGACGAGCGGTGTGCAATACGACCAGTCCGAGCAGGACAACGTCGCGCAGATCAACACCATCGGCAGCAGCCTCAACCTCTGATCGCGTCACCCGAAGACACAGAACGTCCCTGAGTCGACACTGGTCGGCCGAACGAACGTGAGGAATCGATGATGAACGGCGAAATCAAGTACAACTTCGGTGCTATCGGCGATCTGGCCGGTGGAATGACGACCAAGTGGTCGTCGCTGAACGAAAAGCTCGACGAGGTCAAGTCCACCATCCAGCCTCTGGTCGCGACCTGGCAGGGCGCTGACTCCGATGCTTACCAGGTCAAGCAGGCCGAGTGGAATGCGGCGCAGGCTGAGCTGAACGGCGTCCTGCAGAGCCTGATCGGCTCCGTCACCTCCGGCAACCAGCGGATGCAGGAGCAGGAAGCGCTCAACAGGTCGCGTTTCTCGTAGAAGGCTCGATCCACGACGTGCATCACGGCCCCGGTGTCCATCGACATTGGGGCCGAATGCTGCGCGTGCCGGGGTGTTCGTTGTTCACTGGACTTCATGAACCGTGACAGCGCGCGAATCGACGAGTCGAGGGCTCTGGTGGCCGCGCGGCTCGAGTCGTTGCGAGCGCAGTTCCGGGCGATCGTCGAAGGCTCGCGGTGGTCGACCGACGACGACGAACACGACCCCGAGGGATCGACTATCGCGTTCGAGCGAGCAGCGGTACTGTCGCTCGCCCGTGATGCGGAAGACGAGCTCAGAGAGCTCGAGGCCGCCGCAGTGCGGGTGTCGGCGGGGACATACGGCACGTGCGAGCGGTGTGGCTCACCGATTGCCGATGCTCGACTGGAAGCCCTGCCTGCCGCGCGTCGCTGCATAGCGTGTGTGCGGATGCGGTGAGCGCTACGGTTGGCGTTTTGACCTGGGGGACCGGTTCCCGGTATCGTCCCTCTTTGGCGTGTATGGGCTCGCCGCGCACAATGCTGCGCGTCGATCTCTTGATCTCGGGTCTCAACTGGCCGCCGAGGTCATTCACTCGTCTTGGCCAGCAGCGACATCATGAAGACAGGAAACCTGTGTCTACATACAGCCCGAAGGCCGGGGACACTACCCGGACTTGGCATGTGATCGACGCCACGGACGTCGTGCTCGGACGCCTTGCCGTCCAAGCCGCGACGCTTCTGCGCGGAAAGCACAAGCCGACCTACGCACCTAACGTCGACGGTGGCGACTTCGTCGTCATCATCAACGCCGAGAAGGTTGCCATCAGTGGCAACAAGCTCGACGGCAAGTTCCACCACCACCACTCCGGCCACCCGGGCGGTCTGAAGTCGCGCTCGACCCGACAGGTGTTGGAGAACAACCCCGACCGTCTTGTGGAGAAGGCCGTCAAGGGCATGATCCCCAAGAACAAGCTCGGCAATGCCATCGCGGGCAAGCTGAAGGTCTACGCGGGACCCAACCACCCGCACGCAGCTCAGCAGCCCGTTCCGTTCGAGATCAAGCAGGTGTCCCAGTGACGGCGCCGGAGGGAAATGACGTGACGTCGCAGGAAAACCTGGAAGATGGCGTGGAGATCGCCGCGGACGAGTTCGTGGCAGTCGAAGACCCCGAGGTCGTAGAAGAGATCGAAGCAGCCGCTGCGGCGCCCGCTCCGATCCTGTTCGATCGCCCGGTCCAGACCGTCGGTCGTCGTAAGGAAGCTGTTGCTCGTGTTCGGTTCACCCCGGGCACCGGCGGCTTCAAGCTCAACGGCCGGAGCCTCGAGGACTACTTCCCGAACAAGGTGCACCAGCAGCTGATCAAGGCTCCGATGGTGCTCGTCGATCGGGCAGAATCCTTCGACATCGTCGCACTGCTGCACGGCGGCGGACCTTCCGGTCAGGCCGGCGCGCTGCGTCTCGCCATCTCGCGCGCCCTCATCGAGGTCACCCCCGAGGATCGCCCGCCGCTCAAGGCTGCCGGCTTCCTCACCCGTGACGCGCGTGCGGTCGAGCGTAAGAAGTACGGCCTGAAGAAGGCCCGTAAGGCGTCGCAGTACTCCAAGCGCTGACGCTTTTCACAGATCTACCCGCGAGGGCAGGCGTCCAGATGTACCGGATGCCTGCCCTCGCGGCGTTTGTTTCAGCTGCTCCACTATTTTCCGGCGAAGGGGGACGGGTCCGCATGACTCGACTGTTCGGTACCGACGGCGTACGGGGGCTGGCCAATGGCCTGTTGACTCCGGAACTGGCACTGAAGGTGGCCAAGGCTTCAGCTGCGGTACTGGCACCTGGTTCTGCGGGCGAGCGGCCGATGGCAGTCGTGGGTCGGGATCCGCGGGCCAGTGGGGAGATGCTGGCCGCCGCAGTCACCGCAGGCCTTACCGCGTCCGGTGTCGATGTCGTGGACGTCGGCGTGATACCTACGCCCGCAGTCGCATTCCTCACTTCCGAGTACGGTGCGGCTCTCGGGGTCATGATCTCGGCGTCGCACAACCCCATGCCGGACAACGGAATCAAGATTTTCGCTGCCGGGGGCCACAAGCTCGATGACGACGTCGAGGAACGAATCGAATCGTTCATCGCCGACGGCACGACGGGTAACGCACCGGTCGGTGCCGAGATCGGCCGAGTTCGCACGGCCGTCGATGCAGTCGAACGGTACGTCGCACATGTCAGCGGCGCGCTCTCCACACG
>NZ_LVCV01000650.1 GCF_001647195.1 Rhodococcus sp. EPR-157
TCGCGATCAACGCGCAGCCCGACGGGCTCAACATCAACGACGGCTGCGGTTCGACCCATATGGGCGACCTGCAAAAGGCCGTGGTCGAGCACGGCGCGGATCTGGGTATCGCCCACGACGGTGACGCCGACCGATGCCTCGCGGTCGACGCCGCGGGCGCAATCGTCGACGGTGACGCCATCATGGCTGTTCTCGCCGTGGGGATGAAGGAATCCGGTTCGCTGACCGACAACACGCTGGTAGCAACCGTCATGAGCAATCTCGGCTTGCACATCGCGATGCGAGCCGAGGGTATTGCTATCCGCACGGCAGCGGTCGGAGACAGGTACGTTCTCGAAGAGCTGCGCAGCGGTGGCTACGCCCTCGGCGGTGAGCAGAGTGGCCACGTGGTGGTGCCGAAGTACGGAACAACCGGCGACGGTGTGTTGACGGCGCTGCTCGTGATGGGTCGGATGGCCTCGACGGGGCGGTCGCTCGCGGAGCTCGCCTCCGTGATGACTACGTTGCCGCAGGTCTTGATCAACGTCAAGGTCTCGGACAAGGGTGCGGTCGCAGCCGCGCCGTCCGTGCTGGACGGCGTCGCCGAGGTCGAACGGGTGCTGGGTGATACCGGCCGAGTGCTGTTGCGTCCCAGCGGTACCGAGCAACTCGTTCGGGTGATGGTCGAGGCGGCCGAGCCGGACCTGGCCCGCCGGCTCGCCGAAGATCTGGCGAGCCGGGTCGGGCAGGTCTGATCTGTCAGGCGGTCAGGTTGCGTAGCGCGGTCAGCTGCGCAACGCGACCTGCTGTGTTCTCGGCCAGTGGGGCGACGTTCAACGTGGTGACGCCGGCCTCGGCGAACGCTGCGACGCGTTCCTTGACGTAGCTTTCCGGACCGATCAGGTTGACGGCTCGCACCAGCTCGTCGGGAACGGCAGCGGCAGCCTCGTCCTTCTTTCCAGCCAGGTAGAGGTCCTGGATCTTCTCGGCCTCCGCTTCGTAGCCGTAACGCTGCGCGAGATCGTTGTAGAAGTTCTTGCCCTTGGCGCCCATGCCGCCGATGTACAGCGCGAGATGCGGCTTGACCCACGGCAGGTACTTTTCGGCGTCATCTCCGATGGCGAGCGTCGGGCTCGCGAACACCTGCAAGTCGCCGAGCGATGGATCGCGCTTGGCCTTGCCCGCCGCGAGTGCGTCACCCCAGACCTGCTCGGCCTTCTCGGGGAAGTAGAAGATCGGCTGCCACCCCTCGGCGATCTCCGCGGTGAGCTCGACGTTCTTGGGGCCGAGTGCGGCGATGACGACCGGGATACGTTCGCGTACAGGATGGTTGATGAGCTTGAGCGGCTTGCCGAGGCCGGTGCCCTTCTCGGCCGGTAGCGGGATCTGGTAGTACTTGCCCTGGTGTTCGACCTTCTCCCGACGCCACACCTGGCGACAGATCTCGATCACCTCACGAGTGCGTGCAATCGGAGCGTCGTACTTGACGCCATGGAACCCCTCGACCACCTGCGGTCCCGATGCTCCGAGGCCGAGAACGAATCGGCCGTCGGACACGTAGTCCAGGCCGGCTGCGGTCATGGCCGTCAGCGACGGGGTGCGGGTGTAGAGCT
>NZ_LVCV01000651.1 GCF_001647195.1 Rhodococcus sp. EPR-157
AGTTCAGACAAGCGTTGACCACCCGCAGCATCGACTACGTCGTCGCAGTCAAGGGTGCCACCAGCATCCACCCCGCCGATGCCGGGCCGCGCACACCCGCTCGCACCGGCAGAGCGGGACGACCGCCGACCCCGCGATACCCGGACCCGCCCACCTCGTGCACCGACCTCATCGTCGCTGCAGGCCGATCCGCAGCCGCCACCCTCACCTGGCGGCACGGCACGAGAACCAGCCCGGACAACCCCACCGCCGCAATGACTTCACAGTTCACCGCACTGCGGGTAAGGCCCGCCAACCGCCACATCGACCGCGAGGCCGATGGCACCCTCCCCGAATGCTGGCTGATCGCCGAATGGCCCTCCGCCGCAGCCACACCCACCGACTACTGGCTCTCCACTCTACCGCCCAGCACCCCGATCCCGGAGTTGGTGCGGCTGGCAAAAATCAGGTGGCGCATCGAACACGACTACCGAGAACTCAAAACCGGACTCGGACTCGACCACTTCGAAGGCCGCACCTGGATCGGCTGGCACCACCACGCCGCCCTCGTCACCGCCGCCCACCTGTTCATCACCACCCTGCGACTGACCCACCCAAAAGCACCTGGGCAGGCCTGACCCTCTACGGCATACTCCGCATTCTTCAACGCGCACTTGCCATCTGGATCGGAACCTGCCCGCACTGCCACCACAGATTCCCAACCTAACAAAGTACTA
>NZ_LVCV01000652.1 GCF_001647195.1 Rhodococcus sp. EPR-157
TCGGTGGTCACCGTGCGGCGTCGCCCGCGGACCACTCCGACGGCTCCGCAGATCGCCATCAACCGACCGACCTGATCACGGCCAAGATCGTGACCAGCCCGTTTCATGGCGTGCCACATTTTGCGCATCCCGTAGAGGCGCCTGTTGGCCACATAGAGCCGGTGCACGGCGTTCGCGGCGTACGCCTCATCTAGAGCGGCCGTTGAGATGGTTCCGCGTTTCTTGGCGGCGTAGTAGGTGGACGGGGCGATCTTGATGCCGTGTTCGCGGAGCACGGTGCAGATCGGGTCGACCCCGAAGCGGTGGCGGTACTCGTCGATGTAGTCGACGATCACCGAAGTCGGCGGTCGACCTCCGCCGCTGCGAAAAACGCTGACGCTGTCTTGAGAATGTCGTTGGCTCTTCGTAATTCGGAGTTTTCGCGTCGCAATGCTTTCAGCTCGGCATCACGGTCCGAACCTGATTCGCTCTCGTTCGGACCGGAAGGTAAATCGTTCTTTTCGACCCAGTTCCGGATCGTGGCGGGGTTGATGTCGAGCAATGCTCCGACATGCTTGCGAGCGGCGATCTTGGTGTCGCCCTGCTCGGTCAGACGGTCCCGATACATCCGAACAGCGCGCTCACGCGTCTCGGCATCGAACTTCCTTGGTGCACCCATATCTGCATTCTCCTGGTGAGATCACAGTCTCCACCAGTCCCAGGACGGTTCA
>NZ_LVCV01000653.1 GCF_001647195.1 Rhodococcus sp. EPR-157
CAGATCGTCTCCGCACTACGACTACTCGAACGCAAACAGGTCACCCTGCCCCCGAAGAAGCACGGAAACATCCCGCTGTGAGCGCCGAAGCGAATGTTGCTGTGAGCGCCGAAGTGGAAGTCCGCACAGCCGGTTCGAATGCTGTCTTGGGGTTCAGCGGCAACCCATCCGATACCGAGATCGCGGCTATCACCGCAGTGCTCGCAGCCTCAGCGCACGCAACCGCATCGCCGGCCGCCCGAGACGTTCTCGACTCGCCGATGTCGTCTCTCGGCGGGTGGGGCGACCCAGCAGGGCAGCTCCGCTACGGCCTCGCCACGGCGCCAACTCATTTCGTTCATGCTCACTACTCGCGATAAAGGACCATCGACAGCCATGTCATCGACCAATAATGTTGCACGCAAGCGCATTTCGAAGGTTCTCGTCGCTAACCGCGGCGAGATCGCAGTCCGGGTGATCAGAGCGGCAGCAGACGCGGGACTGAGAA
Organism: Rhodococcus sp. EPR-157; assembly: GCF_001647195.1. Classification (GTDB taxonomy): domain Bacteria; phylum Actinomycetota; class Actinomycetes; order Mycobacteriales; family Mycobacteriaceae; genus Rhodococcoides. The sequence goes on from NZ_LVCV01000653.1 coordinate 488, forward strand.
GTGTCGCCGTCTACGCCGAACCGGACGCCGATGCCCCCTTCGTACGCCTGGCCGACGAAGCATTCGCCCTCGGCGGCCAGACTTCGGCAGAGTCGTACCTGGTCATCGACAAGATCTTGGACGCCGCCCGCAAGTCCGGCGCAGACGCCATCCACCCCGGCTACGGCTTCCTC
>NZ_LVCV01000654.1 GCF_001647195.1 Rhodococcus sp. EPR-157
CCACCGAGCGTGACGACCGGGCACCTCGGCATCCGGATCTGATCGAGCGTCAGTGGGGTGCACCGACCCGTCCTGATCAGTGGTGGGTTGCTGACTTCACCTATTGCTGGACGTTGGCCGGGTTCGCCTATACATCGTTCGTGGTCGATGTATTCTCGCGTCGCATTCTTGGTTGGCGGGTGATGACGACGAAGGCGACACCTCTGGTTTCCGGGGTGCTCGAGCAAGCATTGTTCACCCGCCGACGAAGCGACTTCGCTTTCACCGCAACCGGTTTGGTTCACCACTCCGACGCCGGCTCGCAATATACATCGCTCGCATTCACCGAGGCGTTGATCGAATCCGGGCTCGCCGGATCGATCGGTAGCGTCGGTGATGCGCTCGACAACGCGTTGATGGAATCAACAATCGGCCTGTACAAGACAGAGCTGATCGAGCGGCAGAAGTCATGGACCGGCAGGGCAGAGATCGAACGGGAAACGGCTTCGTGGGTGCACTGGTTCAACACCAGCCGGTTGCACTCCGCGATCGGCTACCTCTCGCCCGTCGACTACGAAAACGAGTACCGTCATCAATGCTCGACCGCCACCTCCGACCGCGAAGTGGCTTGAACCAGGTCTCCATCAGATCCAGGACGGTTCA
>NZ_LVCV01000655.1 GCF_001647195.1 Rhodococcus sp. EPR-157
TCGAGCAGTTCGTCGACGGCGAGTTTGTCGCCTTGCAGGACGTTGAAGACGCCAGGGGGGAGTCCGGCTTCTTCCCATAGTTCGGCGAGCCAGATGCTGGCGGTGGGGTCCTTTTCCGATGGTTTGAGTACGACGGTGTTGCCGGTCGCGATGGCGACGGGGAAGAACCACATGGGGACCATGGCCGGGAAGTTGAAGGGGGAGATGATGGCGACGGGTCCGAGGGGTTGCCGGATGGAAAACACGTCGACGCCTGTCGAGGCATTTTCGGTGTAGCCGCCTTTGAGCAGGTGGGGTATGCCGCAGGCGAATTCGACGACTTCCTGGCCGCGGCTGATCTCGCCGAGGGCGTCGGAGAGGACTTTGCCGTGTTCGGCGGTGATGATCTCTGCAAGCTCGCCCTTCTTCTTGTTCAGCAGTTCGCGGAAGTTGAAGAGAATTTGAGTGCGCTTGGCGAGCGAGGTGTCGCGCCACATCGGGAACGCTGCTGCGGCGGCGTCGATGACGGCTTTCGCGTCGCCCGAGTTGGCCAGCGCCAGTTGTCCGGTCACTTCGCCGGTAGCGGGGTTGGTGACGGGGGAGGTCTTG
>NZ_LVCV01000656.1 GCF_001647195.1 Rhodococcus sp. EPR-157
AGGCTTATCGGGTGGTCCCGACAGATTCACAGCAGATTTCACGGGCCCGCTGCTACTTGGGTATCCACTACAACAGTCACAGTACTTTCGTCTACGGGACTCTCACCCTCTACGACAGGCCGTTCCAGACCACTTCGACTAACACCATGATTTCTTACTGTCGGCCGATCCGGCAGAATCGACAAAGCAAACCCCACAACCCTCCATACGCAACCCCTGCCGGGTATCACACGCACAAAGTTTGGCCTCCTCCGCTTTCGCTCGCCACTACTCACGGAATCACAATTGTTTTCTCTTCCTGTGGGTACTGAGATGTTTCACTTCCCCACGTTCCCTCCACACACCCTATATATTCAGGTGCAGGTAACACGACATCACTCGTGCTGGGTTTCCCCATTCGGACACCCTCGGATCACAGCTCGGTTGACAGCTCCCCGAGGCTTATCGCAGCCTCCTACGTCCTTCATCGGCTCCTGGTGCCAAGGCATCCACCGTACGCTCTAAACTACTTACAATAAAGATGCTCGCGTCCACTGTGCAATTCTCAAACAACACACA
>NZ_LVCV01000657.1 GCF_001647195.1 Rhodococcus sp. EPR-157
CGGACCTGTGATGCGTTCAACGTTCCCATCATCACCTTGGTCGATGTCCCCGGGTTCCTGCCCGGCACCGGGCAGGAATTCAATGGCATCATCCGTCGTGGCGCGAAGCTGCTCTACGCCTACGGTGAGGCGACGGTCGGCAAGATCACCGTCATCACCCGCAAGGCCTACGGCGGCGCGTACGACGTGATGGGTTCCAAGCACATGGGTGCCGATGTGAACCTGGCGTGGCCGACGGCGCAGATCGCCGTCATGGGCGCCTCCGGTGCCGTGGGGTTCGTCTACCGCAAACAGTTGTTGGAAGCGGCGAAGAACGGTGAAGACGTCGACGCACTGCGGTTGAAACTGCAGCAGGAATACGAGGACACCCTCGTCAACCCGTACGTCGCCGCCGAACGCGGCTACCTCGACGCCGTCATCCCCCCGAGCCACACCCGCGGACAGATCGTCTCCGCACTACGACTACTCGAACGCAAACAGGTCACCCTGCCCCCGAAGAAGCACGGAAACATCCCGCTGTGAGCGCCGAAGCGA
>NZ_LVCV01000658.1 GCF_001647195.1 Rhodococcus sp. EPR-157
TCGGCAAGACCGCGCAGGTCTTCCTGAATGTTCGGCAGTTCGGTGTTCAGACCCTTGAAGATGTTCTCCAGCCGATCGATCGTCATCCCGAGTTCTTGTCCACGACCGGACAAGCCCTGCGCCAACGCACCGAGCGTGCTCGCCAGATCCTGCGGCGGGATCGCCTCGAGCAACGGCAGCAGGTTGTCCAGTAGCTGCCCGACCTCGATCGCGCTTCCACTGGTGTCCTGCCGGAGCACGGTGCCGTCGGTGATCGGCGACGCGGTGTCGTTCTCGGGAATCATCAGTGCCACATACCGTTCGCCGAACAGAGTCTTCGGCAGCAACCGAGCGGTGGTGTTCGACGGAATAAGCTCCGCCTTGTCCGGATCGATCGCCAGCTTCGCGGTGACGACGCCGTCGACCGAGGTCGCGGACCTGACCTCGCCCACGATCAGACCGCGCACTTTCACATCGGCGTTCGACGGCAACGCATTTCCGACGGAATCGGTCACCAGATCGATAC
>NZ_LVCV01000659.1 GCF_001647195.1 Rhodococcus sp. EPR-157
CTCACGCGTCTCGGCATCGAACTTCCTTGGTGCACCCATATCTGCATTCTCCTGGTGAGATCACAGTCTCCACCAGTCCCAGGACGGTTCAGAGTGTGACCCGGTTCTGATACGCCACCCGGTGCGCCTGGTACGCCGCGTCTCGCAAGTAGTAGCAGCCTGCGCCATTCCCGAGGACGTCGCCGGTCCAGAGCTGACAACCGTTCTGTTCGTACGAGACCTGATCCCAGAACTCGGAGCGCTCGTCTACTGTCAACAGCGGCACCGGAAGCGGCCCTCGCGGATACGGCTTCTGCCCGCTAAGTGGACCGACGGTTGAGGTGATCGGTTCGTTCATGCTTTGTGCTCGCTGCCAGCCTGGTAGAACACATCTACGCCGGAATATTCGAACTCGATCGACTCACGGCATTCGTCGCACGCGTTGATCACGCGGAGTACCGTGCCGCAAGTGACGGCGATGCCGCAGCTCCCGCGTCGATAAGTGCCGTCTCGCCACTCACAGAGCGTGCATCGATGCGCGTGACGGCGATCGAGGAGCCGCTCGGCCACTGTGCGAGAGGTCCACCCCAGAGTTACCTGAAACTGCAGACCGGTGAATGCACTGAGCTGCACCCGCTGACCGATGTGCACCGAGTTGCCCGCTACTGCCTGAGCAGTGTTGTGCAATGCTCGAAGGTCCGCAAGCCGCACTCCAGGCATCAGCTCTGACTCGCCCGTCAGAGAAGAATTCTCAACGCTCAGACCTGCGGCATTCGGCAGGTAGAGATCGTCGGCGTCACCGTCCCACGCACGATCACCTGGATTCTCTGCCATGTGTTGAAGCACTACAGCCAATCGCGGAATGTCCTGCGCCCGAGACGAATAGTCTTCGCGTTCCGCCACCCGCATCGGCGCATCGATCTGATCGCCCTCGGGAGAGGGCTCGCGCCAGTTCTTTTGTTTCAGCGACGGGTACTTCTTCACCAGCTTGCGCCGCTTGTCATCGTCGATGTAGGTCATGCGCTCGCACCACCCTCGCGCAGCGACATGACCCAATCCATCAGGTCTGTCTCGGAAAACCATCGAGCATTCGAGATCGTGAAGCTTTTCAGGGTGCCGCGTTGGGTGTGTGTCTGTATTGCGCGCGCTGTAACGACCTTGATGCCCGCGCGGCCATTGAGGAACGCCTCGGCCCGTTCGTAACCCTTGATTGTGGGCAGAACGCGACGGTCTTCGGGCGGGTTGTCCGACGCGGCGGTACCCGCGTCTCGCGCCGTTGTTCGTGTACTCATGGTGACCTCTCTCGGAATGCGTCACGAGGATGGTCTGCACGAGGCAGGCACCCTCGCGACAGACGGGTGCTGTCGTGGGTGTGCACTGCTTCGTTGTTTGGGTGACCTTGCGCTGTCCCGGCTGCTAGCGCTTTGTAACGGTCCCCCGAGGAGCGGAAGCTTGCTCTTGCTCCTCAGTAGCGGGTGGGCCTTTGGTCCGGTGCCCAGCCCCGGTGCGGCCGTGCCGCGCTGTACCAAACAATAGCACCACACTTTACGGCAACTTGCAACAGCTCTGGGCATCGAAACACGTTGTTGCAGAATAGCTCTGGTGAGAATTCCTGAGAGTTTTCACAGAATCGTGTGCCGTCAATCGGGCCAGAATCGACGCTGAACGCCGTTCTACGCGACCCCGCCACCCCCAGTGGCCGAAAAGAAGTCAAGGAGCGATGGACGGCGATCCGCGTTTGGTAGCTTTTGGCCCATGACCGCGACCATCGCAGACACGTCCGCCCTCTCGGCGTACCGGACAGGAGGACCGAGAGGGCGGAAGCGGACAGACCCAAGCCCCAGGGTCTGCCAAGACCGGAGGGATAGGCACCTCCGGAGTTTGTGTGGTTGTCCTGTTGTCAGCTACAGGGGTGCTGTTTCGAGTGGCCTGAGCTTCGCCGGGTCGGAGTTGAGCACGTCGCTCGGTGCGGACATCTTGCGGGCTGAATTCGGGCGCACCCGTACCGTGAGCTCTCGCTTTGGCTTGTCGAGCGTCGGGGTCACGTCTAGCCGACGATCTGGTTTGCCGTGATAACCAACGATGCCCTTGACGAGCGCACCGCGGCCAGCGGGAGTGCGGAACTCCGCGCCGACCTTTGCTCCCTTGTAGGCACCACCTTGGCCGACTTCGAGGTTTTTCTCGAAGCTGCCCTTCACGTAGGACTGCCGGACCTTGGCGGAGGCCTTTCGACCCACAGCGCGGGTGGCTGTCTTCGTTGCGACCTTGGCTCCCGCAACCCGAGAGAACCGACCGCGACTGTCGCGCTTTGGCTTACGCCGTGTCATCAGTCGCCCTCGCCGTCGATCAATCGCTGCAGATCGTCCAGAGCCGGATTGTTCGGCATCGGCGGCGTCTTACCGCGATACCGTCCGCCCTGAGAAGGGGGAGCTGCTTCGAGTCCCGGCTGAGTGAGGCCAGACCCCCAGCCGAACTCGCTTTCGCCCTTGTCCTCCCGCTGACCGAAGTCCGGCATGTCTTACGTCCACTGCCAGACGGGAGGTGTGTAAACCGAGCCCGCCGTGATCTGCACTACGCAGGCAGCTCCTCGATGACGAACCCCTGTCCCGAAGGCGCGGGTGAAAAAGCTGTCTTGTAGCGGATACCGCTGGTCACGACCAGGAATCTGCCGGAGACCCTGATAAGCCACGTTCGCGTGCTGACGGAAAGCGACCGGGTTCAAGGCATTGTTCCGGCCACCGCTGGCAACGCAGGCGAAGTAGCCCGAATCTGGCAAGTAGTACGTCGGCACGATCCACGCCGGTCCCCACTGGCCAGCGACGGGCAGGCCGTTGAATTCACCTGGAGGCTGCACACCGACGATCGACTCGTCGCTGAGCCATGGCGGAGCAGTCACTGACGGGACGTAGTCGTGCCTGCTCTCTATGCCGTTGGTCTGCACGCCCCGCCGGAAAGTGGAGATGATCTCGGCCTCGTGGGGATGGCACAGGATGATGAGTTGGCTACCGCGATTTATGCCGTATCCCTTGGATGTCACGGCGCTGATCGCGTCCTGTAGGTCGCCGGGGTCGATGGCACTGTTACCACTTGCGAGCATATGGCTCGCGGACGACGTGAACGTGCGCCCCGCGAACGGTGGCGGCACACTGCCGTCCAGGCCGGTGTAGAGCGGGCGTACGGGATGCTGGAACTCGTTGAAACCTGTTGCGTTGGTGAATATTTGACGAATCAGGCTGCCGGTCACGAGCCGGTTATCTGCTTCCAGCGCGCGATTGATGATGTCCCGCACCTGTTCGGCTGGAGCGTCGCGGAGAAACTTCCAGGTCAGCCTTGCGGCCAAATCGAAGTCTTTGAAGTTGTAGCCCATCAGTAGTGGTGCTGCGCCGGAACGGATTCCGGTCGGTTCTCCCATCTCGGAGCTCTCCTCGAAATGGTCGCCACCGACGGCCTGCGCCACCGGGTCGGCGACCGAAGTCGTCGGGTAGCTGATGAGTGACGCGAGCGAAGTGCGCTCGGCATTAGCGAGGGCGAGAGCCTGCTGCGCTTCCTGCCAAATGAGGTTGAGGTCTACGCCGTCGGCCGTGCGATTTACGAGTACATCGCCAGCAGTGTTGTATCCGCGTTCAGCGCCGCAGAGCGGACGCAGGAACGCCGAGCGGCCTGGGCCGGTCGTGGGGTGGTCCGGACCCGAGAAGCCGGGTCCGGTGTTGGTGGGGTGGGTTGTAGTCATAGTGGTCTCCGAATGGTTGAGGCGAACTAGTGGCTCCCTCGCGCTGCGGTGGAGGTTCGGCCTCGGGCCAGACGGGACGGGCATTACTGCGGCGCACCTACCGGCGCACTGCGCCAGCTCAAAGGTGCTTGAGCGCAAACGTACGCCACCCGGCACCCCGGCACCAGCCCGGTGTCTGGGGGCATATCAGGGCTGTTTTGAACTGTGTTGCAATTGCTCGCGAACGCGCTGTAGTTGCCTGCTATTGCGCGTTGACCTGCGGCTATGTCCGGCCCGGCACCAGATTGACGCAGGTAGGGGCGGGTCCGATAATCCACACCATCCGTTTTCAAAACCCGTGCAGTGTGAGTTCGAGTCTCACCGAGGGCACCACTCCCCCAATCCGAACAACCCGTTCGACGGTAAAACCGCTGGTAAACAGCCGTCCGAATAGAGGCCTACAGTGGAGTCATGTACATACCCAGCAATCTTCGTTGCCATGACACCGGTGCGGGCACTTTGTGCGCGCAGCGTGTCACCCACCGGTTCGGAGAAGCTGCGGATCCGTCGGAACCTCAATGGGTGTACTACCAATGCAGCGCCGACACCGAGCACGTCACCGGTTACGTCGATCGTCCGGTGACCGACTGATCGATGTTCGTCGAACGCGCCTACATCCGGTCTGAGAATCGTACGCAGGAGTGGCCTTTCACCATCCCGGCTGTCGACCGTCTCGCCACCGACGGGCTGGAGTT
>NZ_LVCV01000660.1 GCF_001647195.1 Rhodococcus sp. EPR-157
GGAGTTGACCGGTATCACCACCGCGATGGTCATCGGCGCCCCGCGGATCGAACGCGTACTGCCAGGCTTCCTGGAATTCGCCCGCGGTTCGGTTCTCGTTGCCCACAACGCACGGTTCGACACCGGGTTTCTCCGGGCAGCCGCCTCTCGACTGGACATCGCCTGGCCCAAGTTTCAGGTGCTGTGCACCGTCAAACTTGCCCGACGCGTGCTCACTCGCGACGAAGCACCGTCCGTCAAATTGTCCGCCCTCTCGTCCCTCTTCCAGGTGAGCACCCAACCGACACACCGGGCACTCGACGACGCCAGAGCCACCGTCGACGTGCTGCACGCTCTCATCGAGCGTGTGGGCAACCAGGGCGTACACAGCTACGCAGAGCTCGTCGACTACCTGCCGACCGTCTCCGCCGGACAGCGCGCCAAACGCTCGCTCGCGGCCCAGCTACCCCGTACCCCTGGCGTGTACCTCTTCAAGGGTCCCGGAAACGAAGTTCTGTACGTCGGCACCTCGAACAACCTTCAGCGGCGAGTTCGCAACTACTTCACCGGGTCCGAGACCCGCGGCCGCATGAAGGAGATGGTGGGCCTCGCGGTCGCTGTCGATCACGTCGAATGTGCACACGCCCTCGAAGCCGGCGTCCGAGAACTCAGGCTCCTATGTGCCCACATTCCGCCGTACAACCGACGATCGAAGTTCCCCAAGAAGGGATGGTGGATCACGACGACATCCGAGGCGTTTCCGCGCCTGTCGGTGGTACGAACACCAGCACCGGACTCGATCGGCCCGTTTGCTGTTCGCGCCGATGCTGCCGACGCAGCCGCCCTCATTGCCGAGTTCTATGCCATCCGCACATGTACGCGTCGGATTCCGAGATCCGCGGTGCACGATTGCGAGCCGACAACGGTCGGCGGGTGTGCGGCTGCCAGCGCCGAGACGATCTCGCACGAGCAGTACGCGCCGGTGCCCGCGCGTTTCCGTGCCCTCGCCCGCGGGAACGACGCCAGTGCCCTCGACGCGATCAGAAACAGAGTCACCGCACTCGCCGATGCCCACCTCTTCGAATCGGCAGCGCGGCTACGCGATCGGCTCGCCGTTCTGGCCGACGTCTTGCGGCGGCTGCACCGTCTCGGCGCTATCGCTGCCATTGCCGAACTCGTCGTCGCACGGAGAGCCGCTGACGGCGGGTGGGAACTCGCGGTCGTGCGATACGGCAGGCTCGCTGCGGCAGCGACCACATCACGCCGTGTCCACCCCATGCCGGTCGTGGAGGCCATCGTCGCCGCTGCGGAGACCGTCGTTCCCGACACCACACCTTTGCGCGGCGCATCGCCGGAGGAGGTCGGACTCGTCGCGCGGTGGCTGGACTCGGACGGGGTCAGAATCGTGCGCACGACCGACGGGTACGCCGAACCCGTTCACGGCGCGGGCGGATGGAAGCAATGGTGCGCGACCGCCCGCACTGTTGCGCGGCTCGAACGCGGCACGCACGACGAACCGATCGGACGGGCGCACTAAACTCGGACTCCATCACGTGGTCGAGCTAGGTACCACCGAGGTAGTGAAGGAGCTCCATGATCAACGCCATCGTCATGATCGACGCCGAGGCTCATGCGATCCCGGAGACCGCCCAGGCGGTAGCAGACGTCGACGGTGTCAGCGAGGTGTATTCGTGCGCCGGCGACGTGGACCTGATCGCCATCGTCAAGGTGCGGGATCACCAACAGATCGCCGAGGTCGTCACGCAACGGATCAACAAGGTGCCGGGGGTCGTCAACACAGCAACCCACATTGCTTTTCAGTCCTACTCGAGTGCAGACGTGGAAGCCGGCTTCTCGATCGGCGAATAACGGCGTCAGTCGAGCTGGTTCGACCTCGCGACCCAACGTTTCAGCAACTCGGCAGTGGCACCTGAGTCGAGAGCAGCTGCGCCGCGCTCCAATCCATGCTTCATCCGCGACGTCAGATCAGCGGCGTCGATCCCCCCGGATATGCCGTCGAGGGCTGTGAGCGCGGCCGCGGCGTTGAGAAGCACAGCGTCGCGGACCGCACCGCGTTCGCCCCTGAACACCGACCGGGCAATGTCGGCGTTGAAGGCAGCGTCTCCGCCCTTCAACGCTTCGATGGGGACGTAGTCGAGACCGAAATCTCTCGGATCGATCTTCGTGACGGTCACCGAACCGTTCGACACGACATGAACCGTGGTGGTGGTCGACATCGTGATTTCGTCGAGCCCATCGTCGCCGCGCACGATCAGCGCGCTCGATCCCCGATCGGCGAAAACCTGGGCGACGACGGACACCAACGATTCGAAGGCGCACCCGATCAGACCTGCCCGAGGTTGTCCGGGGTTCGTCAGCGGACCGAGGACGTTGAACACGGTTGGAATACCGATCTCCTTGCGCGGTGGACCCGCGAATCGGAGGGCCGGATGGTAGATGGGGGCGAAACAGAATCCAATTCCTTCCTCGCGAACGGTTGTCGCCACTCCCGCCGGTCCCAACCCGAACTTCACTCCCAACGCTTCGAGCACGTCGGTCGTCCCGCTCTGCGAGGACGCCGCCCTGTTGCCGTGTTTGACCACGCGGCCACCCGCCGCCGCCACGACCACAGCGGCCATCGTGGAGATGTTGACCGTGTCGGCGCCGTCGCCTCCGGTCCCCACCACGTCGACGGCGTTCGGTTCGCTGTCGACCAACGTCGCATGCGCGAGCATCGAATCGGCGAGTCCGCGCACTTCTTCCGGAGTCGGCCCTTTCATCTTCAGAGCGACACCGAATGCGGCGATCTGCGCTGCCGTGGCGTTGTCGGACATGATCTCGTCCATCGCCCAACTCGTGTCGGCACTGGAGAGGTCGGCATTCGACGTCAGCGCGCCGAGCACCTTCTTCCAGGTCCTGCTCGGCTCACCGATCTTCGATTCGATCATCTTCTCCCCGCACCTTCCTCGACATCGGACAAGCCGACCCACACGAGGAGGTCGGCCGCGACACGCCCGCAAAGCCTAATCAGCGATGTCCCTTCAGGCCGTACCAGGTGGCGAGGCGGCGTCAGGTTGCAGAGCATCCCACCCCACCACGATGCCGCCACGACGCTGAGCGAGTCCGGCCATACGGGACCGCTCCTGCGAAATGTGCAGGGCATCGATTACCTGCACCCGCTGCAGTGTCACCTCGACTCCGTCGACGACGTTCATGCGATAGCCGACATCGGGCACGTTCGGTTCCGGGAAAGGTCCATCTGAACGCTCGTATCCGTCCTGGGACGCGATGTTCGCAGCGTCTTCGACGGTGTCGGCGGGCAATACGAGGTGGTGTCGAAAGACGGTTTCTGCATCAGCGTTCCATCCGCCGACGCTCGTGGCCCGATCCAGCGCCGACGACGCAGATTCGGCGTCGTCGAACGACCATGCGACTACGACCAAGTCCGACCGCATGGGGTTCAGTGGGACCGTCTTCGATCGCGCAGAAAGTCGCCGGAACCAGGACGGGCCACCGTTCGTTGACATGAGGCAAGCCTTCCACGGCACGATGCACCAGGCTCGATCAGGGGTCCTGACCTGGACATATCTCGTGCCGCTCATGGACGGCGCTTCGGGCGACGCGCCAACAACAGACCCGGGTATGCCTTCGGTACTACGAGCAGTCATACTTCTTTCTGTGACGAGCGCTGTAGGGACTCAAGGATCGGCAATCACCCAACGCGTGCACTCGCTGAACCGCCCAAATATGGTCAGCGTCGGCACGATCGTGTGGCTGTCTAGCGAACTCATGTTCTTCGCCGGACTCTTTGCGATGTATTTCGTCGCGAGGGCCCAGGCCAACGGCAACTGGCCACCGGAACCGACCGAGCTCAACCTTGCGCTCGCCGTTCCGGTCACCGCCGTGCTTATCGCGTCCTCCTTCACCTGCCAGCTCGGGGTCTTCGCCGCCGAGCGAGGTGATGTTTTCGGACTGCGCCGCTGGTACATCATCACCCTGGTCATGGGCGCCTTCTTCGTCGCCGGCCAGGGCTACGAGTACTACCACATGGTCCACGAGGGCACGACGCTGTCGTCGAGTGTGTACGGATCGGTCTTCTACATCACGACCGGCTTCCACGGACTCCACGTCATCGGCGGTTTGATCGCTTTCGTCTTCCTGATCACGCGAACCCTGGTCAGCAAGTTCACCCCCGCACAGGCCACGGCCGCAATCGTCGTGTCGTACTACTGGCACTTCGTCGACATCGTGTGGATCGCACTGTTCGCCACCATCTACTTCATTCGCTAGTGCACGTAAGAAGATCAAGTGATTTCAGCTCCACACCAGCAGCGGACGTTCGGTATCAGCCCCCGACGTTCAGTCCGTCCCGACACGACAAGGGATAGAAGATGAGTTCATCTCCCCCAGCAGCACCCGGTGACAGCACCAGCGGATCCGTGTCTGCCGCCACGAGTCGGCGGAAGCGCAAGACGCGTCGCCGAGTAACCGGCGCACTAGTACTGATGATGGGTCTTCTCAGCGCGGGTTTCCTCGCCTCGGCCCTCACCCCGACACCGCAGGTTGCAACCGCCGACCAAGATTCGGCTGCGTTGATCCGTGAAGGCAAGCAGTTGTACGACACCTCGTGTGTCACCTGCCACGGCGTAAATCTGCAGGGCGTGCAGGACCGCGGACCAAGCCTGATCGGCGTCGGCGAGGCCGCCGTCTACTTCCAGGTGTCGACGGGTCGTATGCCTGCAGTTCGCAACGAGGCTCAGATCATGCGGAAGCCGCCGAAGTTCGATGACAAGCAGATCGATGCTCTCGGTGCCTACATCCAGGCCAACGGCGGCGGGCCCACCGTACTCCGTGACAGCAACGGCGAAGTCGCCCAGTCCTCGCTGTCCGACGGCGATATCGCCCGCGGTAGTGAGCTGTTCCGTCTCAACTGCGCGTCCTGCCACAACTTCACTGGTGAAGGCGGCGCACTGTCCTCGGGCAAGTTCGCTCCCGCGCTGGGACCTGCCACCGAGCAGGACATCTACACGGCAATGATCACCGGACCGCAGAACATGCCGAAGTTCTCGGATCGCCAGCTGACGCAGGAAGAGAAAATCGACATCATCTCCTACGTCAAGTCGGCTCAGGACACCAAGGCGCCGGGCGGCTGGGGTCTCGGAGGCTTCGGTCCCGCAACCGAAGCTATTGCCATCTGGGTCATCGGAATCAGTGCCGTTGTCGGCGCAACACTGTGGATCGGAGCAAGGTCATGAGCGACGCTGATTCCGGGCGTGCCGACAGCGGCCACGGCGACGGCGACAACGTCGACAAGGTGGATGTGAACAAGAAATACACGGCCGAAGAACTTGCGGGCATGACGCGCGAGCAGCTCGTCGAGCTAGGAACCAACCTCGACCACGTCGATGTTGCCTACCGCCGCAACCGTTGGGCAGTGGAGGGCACTCGCGCCGAAAAGCGTGCCGAGCGCAGCGTGGCGTTCTGGTTCGCCCTGTCCGGTGTCTCCGCAATTGCCTTCATCGCGATCTACCTCTTCTGGCCTTGGCAGTACGCCGGGATGGGCGAAGAGAACTACGACGCGTACTCGCTCTACACCCCGCTGATCGGCCTGACCATGGGCCTGGCGATTCTCGGTGTCGGTGTCGGCGCAGTTCAGTACACCAAGAAGTTCATTCCCGAGGAAGTGTCGATCCAGGACCGTCACGACGGCCAATCGTCCGAGGTCGACCGCAAGACGCTCGTCGCGGAACTCGGTGACTCCTTCGATACCTCGACCATTGCTCGCCGCAAGGTGATCAAGCGGTCGCTCTACTTCGGCGGCGGCGCACTGGGAATCATGGCGATTCTGCCTCTCAGTGGTCTCATCAAGAACCCATGGGCCGAAGGCGACAAGTCGCCGCTCTGGGTTTCAGGTTGGACACCGCGCTACCCTGGAGAAACGATCTACCTTCGGCGCGACACAGGACGTCCCCACGACGTCGTTCTGGTTCGTCCCGAGGATATGGATGCTGGAGCCATGGAGACGGTGTTCCCGTTCCGCGAAGCTGATCGCGACGACGATCACGCACTTCTCGCCTCGCTGCGAGGAATTCGCAACTCCGTCATGCTCATACGCTTGCGCACCGAGGACACCGCCAAGGTGACCAAGCGGAAGGGTCAAGAGAGCTTCAACTACGGCGACTACTTCGCGTATTCCAAGATCTGCACGCACCTTGGTTGCCCGACGTCACTGTACGAGCAGCAGACCAACCGCATCCTCTGCCCGTGCCACCAGTCGCAGTTCGATGCGCTGGAGTACGGCAAGCCCATCTTCGGACCGGCAGCACGCGCGCTGCCACAACTTCCGATCACCGTCGACGAGGATGGATTCCTTGTCGCCGACGGTGACTTCATCGAAGCCCTGGGACCTGCCTTCTGGGAGCGCCCCACCGGTAGGGAGAGCTGATCATGAGTCCCTCACTCCAGACCCTGGCTGCCAAGCAGGCTAACGACGTCGACAGCCGTTACCACCTGGCACCGGGACTACGTCGCCAGATCAACAAGGTCTTTCCGACGCACTGGTCCTTCCTCCTCGGAGAGATCGCGCTCTACAGCTTCGTCATCCTGCTCATCTCGGGTGTGTTCCTGACGCTGTTCTTCGACCCCTCGCTCAGCGAGGTCGAGTACAACGGCATCTACGAACCACTCCGCGGCGTCGCGATGTCCCGTGCGTACGAGACGACCTTGAATATCTCGTTCGAGGTGCGCGGCGGCCTGTTCATGCGTCAGATTCACCACTGGGCAGCGTTGATGTTCGCGTGCTCGATCATCGTGCACATGCTGCGCATCTTCTTCACCGGTGCGTTCCGTCGTCCGCGTGAGGCCAACTGGGTCATCGGCTGCTTGCTACTGATCCTGGCGATGTTCGAGGGCTTCTTCGGTTACACACTCCCCGACGACCTCCTTTCCGGCACCGGTCTTCGCGCTGCATTCTCGGGCATCACGATGAGTATCCCGATCATCGGAACGTGGATGCACTGGTTGATCTTCGACGGTGACTTCCCCGGCACGATCATCATTCCGCGCCTGTATGTAGCGCACGTTCTGCTTCTGCCCGCAATCATCCTTGCGCTGATCGCGGCTCACCTCGCGCTCGTCTGGTACCAGAAGCACACACAGTTCCCCGGACCGGGCCGCACCGAGCAGAACGTCGTCGGTGTCCGAATCCTCCCGGTGTTCGCGGTCAAGTCCGGCGCATTCTTCGCCGTGACGTTCGGCATCCTGGCTCTGATGGGTGGTCTGTTGCAGATCAACCCGGTCTGGAACTTGGGTCCGTACAACCCGGCACAGGTGTCCGCGGGCTCGCAGCCGGACTTCTACATGATGTGGACCGACGGTCTTGCCCGACTCTGGCCCGCCTGGGACATCTACATAGGTACCCGATACACGATCCCCTCTGTGTTCGCCGTCGCCCTGATCATGGGGTTGGTCTTCACCGTGATGATCGCGTATCCGTGGATCGAGAAGCGGCTTACCGGCGATACCGCTCACCACAACCTGCTGCAGCGCCCGCGCGACGTTCCGGTCCGTACCGCAATCGGAGCAATGGTTCTGGCGTTCTACATCGTGCTGACGCTGTCGTGCGTCAACGACATCATCGCGTACAAGCTCGATATCTCACTGAACGCGATGACGTGGATCGGCCGAATCGGAATGCTCTTGCTGCCACCGATCGCGTACTTCGTGGCCTACCGCTTCTGCATCGGCTTGCAGCGCAGCGACCGCGCAGTCCTCGATCACGGAATCGAGACCGGCATCATCAAGCGTCTGCCACACGGTCAGTACGTGGAGGTCCACCAGCCGCTCGGACCCGTCGATGACCACGGACACCCGATACCGCTCGACTACCAGGGCGCTGTCGTCCCGAAGAAGATGAGCAAGCTCGGTTCGGCCGGCAAGCCTGGTTCAGGATCGCTGTTCCGCCCGGACCCGGTAGCGGAAAGCAAGGCCCTGGAAGAGGCAGAGCACCATGGTGAGATGGAACAGCTGGCCATGCTGAAGAACTACCAAGCCTCGATCTACGGCAACGGTTCGAATGGCTCGCGCAATGGCCACGTGAACGGCAACGGTTCGAACGGCAAGGGTTCCAACGGCCATGCCAATGGCACCGGCTCCGACAGCTCTCCCGCTCGTCAGGACAGCGACAGCGAGCACTGAGAACGATTCACATACGAGTAAGGGCGGCACCTCCACAGGTGCCGCCCTTACTCGTGTGTCCACCCTTCGCGTACGTCGGACTGCCGTCTATCGAAAATGCACCTGAGCACATGCCGTCGCTCGGATGACGACGGTCGGCCCGGCCCCACTCCCCCACCGACGACAGTCGTCGAACCGTCACGCGGCGCCCCAGGATCAACAGGACGCCCCGATGAGCCTCGCTCAGATCCCTAGGATGTCGTTCTCACGCGCTCGGCCCGAGTACTCATGTCTGTTCCGGTATTACGATTGGCCTCATGGTGCGAATCCCCCTCGGCCCTGAAGAGTTGTCCCGAGGCCTGCGGCTAGGCGAACTACTAAGATCGACACGCGGACCTCGGACAATGAGCGAGGTGGCAACCGAGGCAGGAATTTCCGTCGAGACCTTGCGAAAGATCGAGACCGGCAGGATCCCCACTCCGGCGTTCTTCACCGTCGCTGCGCTGTGTAGGACGTTGAAGCTGTCGTTGGACGACGTCGCGGCTGTGACGGCGCGCAAGGCCGATCGAGCCGACGCTTCCTGATCTCTGGGCGAACGCCTACCGACAAACGAAGAGAGCGCCGATCCCCTCAGAGGGGATCGGCGCTCTCTCGTTGAGCAGCTGGTGAGCTACTGCGTCAGTGCTTCTCGGGTCCGAGGTGGTACTCGAATACCAGGCCGGCGGCGGCCGCAAGGATCAGCACAACACCCAACGCGATGAGCCACCACAGGAAGAACGCGAACCCGATGGCTGCTACCGATGCTGCACCGGCAAGCACGATGGGCCAGAAGCTCCCCGGGCTGAAGAAGCCCAGATCGCCTGCCCCGTCGCTGATCTCTGCATCGTCGAAGTCTTCCGGACGCGTGTCGAGGCGACGTGCCACGAAGCGGAAGTACGTACCGATGATGAGGGTCAGGCCGACCGACAGAGCGATCGCTGTGACGCCTGCCCATTCCACACCGGTGCGCGAGAATCCGGTGAACAGGGCGTAGACGATCCCGACAAGAAGAAAGAAGACAGTCAGGACCTCGAAGATCTTGGCTTCGATTTTCATTTCAGCATTCTTCCTGGGTCAGTTACCGTCGGCGACGGATTCGGACTTCTGCGTGCGATCCGTAGTGAACGGGTGGGTGCTGGTGGCAACAGGAGACTGGCCGATCGCTTCCAACGCCTGAGCGTTGGTCAGACCGTCGCCGCCATCGGACTCGGGCTTACGAAGCTCGATGTACTCCTGGAAGTCCTCCGGGGACACCGCACGAACTTCGAAGTTCATCATCGCGTGGTACGTGCCACACATTTCGGTGCAGCGACCGACGAACGCGCCTTCCCGTTCGATCTCGGAGATCTGGAAGACGTTGTCCGAGTGGTTTTCCTTCGGGTTGGGCAGAACATCGCGCTTGAACAAGAATTCCGGAACCCAGAACCCGTGAATGACGTCCGACGATGCGAGCACGAATTCGATGCGCTTGCCGGTCGGAAGCACCAGCACCGGAATCTCGTCGCTGGTTCCGATTGTCTCGATCTTGTTGTAGTGCAGGTAGGACAGGTCCTGCGGGCTGACACCGTGGATCGCTCCGGGGACGAACTCGCCGTCCTCGCTGCCCTCCGCCTCACCCTCGGGCGGAGTGGCTGCAGCTTCCGCAGCGGCCTGAGCCTCGAGGTCGGTGCCCTCGTACTTTCCCTCGCCGTCCTTCAGATCGACCGTCTGGTACCCGAACTTCCAGTTCCACTGGTATGC
>NZ_LVCV01000661.1 GCF_001647195.1 Rhodococcus sp. EPR-157
TTCTTCTTCCGGTGGAAGATGACCACCCAGAAGATCAGTGCCCACACGATGATGCCCATGATCAGGGCGGCCACCACGGACCACGTCCACAATTCGCGAATCGACCTACCCTGGGGAGTAATGCCCGACGGGAAGCCGAAGCGAAGGACATCATTGTCGATGGAACAGCCGGAGAGCAGCAACGCGGCTACGCCGAGAAATGCTGCAAGCCCAGCTCGCCGAAGGATCCGACTCTGCGCCACGTTCACGCCTTCCTGATCGCTCACCACTGAAGAATGAGGGCCTCCACATGCGGATGCCCTAGTACTACGCAGCGTAGACCAAAGCCGCCACAACACCACTGTCGGGTCGCCTGCGTTTCGTCGACCGTGTCTGCGGCATACTCGATACTTTCCGTGCCGCCACGGGCGTGACCAACGCGTGCTCCATGCAACACGGCGGCACCATCTCCCAATCGCGAAACGAGGTAGTAGACGCTGTGTGTGGACTACTGGGTGTTCTGACGTCGACCGGTACCGACGCTGCGGGAGTCGACCTCGTCTCTTCCGCCATGCACTGCATGCGACACCGCGGGCCGGACGAACCGGGCACCTGGCACGACGACGACGTCATCTACGGGTTCAATCGCCTGTCCATCATCGACATCGAGCACTCTCATCAGCCACTGCGCTGGGGTCCGCCGGAGAACCCGACCCGATATGCACTGACGTTCAACGGCGAGATCGACAACTATCTCGAACTTCGCGAGGAGTTGAGCCGCGAGCACGGGGCCGAGTTCCTCACGGAAGGCGACGGTGAGCCGATCGTCGCAGCGTTCCACTACTGGGGTACCGAAGCTGTACGTCGACTCCGTGGAATGTTCGCCTTCGCGATCTGGGACACCGATACACGTGAGCTGTTCCTTGCCCGCGACCCGTTCGGCATCAAGCCACTGTTCATCGCCACCGGAGCTGGAGGCACCGCATTCGGCAGCGAGAAGAAGAGCCTGCTCGAACTGACAGGCCTCGTCGGCATCGGAACTGATCTCGACCCACGGGCCATCGAGCACTACACGGTGCTGCAATACGTTCCCGAGCCCGAGACACTCCATCGCGACATCAGGAGAGTCGAGTCGGGGTGCTACGCGACGCTCTCCCCCGGCACGGCGCCGAAGATCACGCGCTACTTCACACCGAAGTTCGCTGTCGAGCCGTTCGCACCACGCTCGGAGGCTTCCCGCTACCAAGAGATCGCCGAGGCACTCGAGGACTCGGTCGCCAAGCACATGCGCGCCGACGTGACGGTCGGGTCGTTCCTGTCCGGCGGGATCGACTCGACTGCTATCGCGGCTCTTGCGATGCGGCACAACCCGAACCTGATCACGTTCACGACCGGATTCGAGCGAGAGGGCTACTCGGAGGTCGACGTCGCCGCCGAGTCCGCCGCAGCCATCGGCGCACGGCATGTCGTCAAAGTCGTCGGCCCCGAAGAGTTCGCCGCATCGATCCCCGAAATCGTCTGGTACCTGGACGATCCCGTCGCCGACCCTGCTCTGGTTCCGCTGTATTTCGTTGCCAAGGAGGCCCGCAAGCACGTCAAGGTCGTACTGTCCGGCGAAGGCGCCGACGAGCTGTTCGGTGGTTATACGATCTATCGGGAACCGTTGTCGCTCAAGCCGTTCGAGTACCTCCCGAAGAGTCTGCGACGGGCCGCGGGCGCTCTCAGTGAGAAGATCCCCGACGGGACCCGAGGCAAGAGCTTGCTCCACCGAGGCTCGATGACCCTCGAAGAGCGTTACTACGGCAACGCCCGCAGCTTCGGGGACGCCCAGCTGAGAGCAGTGCTGCGTGACTTCAGGCCCGAATGGACCCACACGGACGTGACGGCACCCATCTACGCGCAGTCCGAGGGCTGGGATCCCGTCGCGCGGATGCAACACCTCGATCTGTTCACCTGGCTACGCGGCGACATTCTCGTCAAGGCGGACAAGATCACGATGGCCAACTCGCTGGAGCTGCGTGTTCCGTTCCTCGACTCCGAGGTGTTCGCCGTTGCGGAGAAGTTGCCACTGGAACAGAAAATCACCAAGGACACCACGAAGTACGCATTGCGAAAGTCGCTGGAGGGAATTGTTCCGGGCCACGTGCTGCACCGCGCGAAGCTCGGCTTCCCGGTACCCCTGCGACACTGGCTACGCGGCACGGAACTCTTCGACTGGGCGCACCTGCAGATTGCCGAGTCGGAGACCGATCACATCCTGAACAAGGCCGCGATCACTGCGATGCTCAACGAGCACCGCGACGGCAAGTCGGACCACAGCCGACGGTTGTGGACGGTGCTCATCTTCATGGTGTGGCACGGCATCTTCGTCGAGAAGCGCATCGTGCCGCAGATAGCCGAGCCGGCCTACCCGGTCGATCTCTAGGAAGCCTGTTGCGAATGAAGGAACGTGCCACGGCCGTTCCTTCATTCGGCAGTCAGGTCACGCAGGTAGCAGCGCGCCGATCTCTTCGGCTGCAGTCGATCCGTACGCTGCTCCGAGACGCTTCAGCGCATCGTCGCGGTTGAACGTCCATTCCTGGGTTCCAGTCGTCTCGAGTATCAGCACCGCCACGAGCGAGCCGAGTTGCGCTGCGCGCTCGACCGACGCTCCGGCGAGGTGTGCGACGAGGAAACCTGCGCGGAAGCCGTCGCCGACGCCCGTCGGATCTACCTTGCTGGTTTCCGGTACGACAGCGGTATGCGTGCGTGCGCCGTCGGGGGTAACGATATCGACGCCAGACTTCCCGAGGGTCGTGACGCGAACGCCGACCTTCGCTGCGATCTCGGCCTCGGACAAGCCCGACTTCTGCCGGAGCAGACCCCATTCGTACTCGTTCGTGAAAAGGTAGGCAGCGCCTTCGATGAGTTCCGTCGCCTGCTCACCGCTCAGACGAGCCAACTGCTGTGACGGGTCGGCCGCGAACGGGATTCCAGCGGCACGACACTGTTCGGTGTGGGCAAGCATGGCGTCGGGATCGTTCGCACCGACCAGAACCAGTTCCAGAGGATCGCTCGACGTGAGTTCCCCGATCGATATCTCCCGGGCCTCGCTCATCGCGCCCGGGTAGAACGATGCGATCTGCGCCATGTCCTCGTCGGTTGTGCACACGAATCGTGCAGTATGCGCGGTGCTCGACACGCGGACACCGCTGCAATCGACGCCGTTGGCCTCCAACCACGATCGGTACTCGGAAAAGTCGGGTCCGACGGCTCCGACCAGCAGCGGCGATCCACCGAGCACGCCGAGGGCGTATGCGATGTTTCCGCCGACTCCGCCCTTGCGAATCACCAGATCGTCGACGAGAAAGCTCAACGAGATGTTCGACAGCTGATCGGAGACCAGCTGGTCGGCGAACTTGCCCGGAAATCGCATGAGGTGATCGGTGGCGATCGAACCCGATACCGCGAGAGTCACGTACTTGAGCCTTTCGGTTTTTTGTCGGCTGTACAGCAGTCGGTGCGCGCAATGTCTGGCAAAGCAATCATCCTACTGCGCAGTACCCCGCCCGCGGCGCCGCCAAGCAAATCGAGGTACACACAACTCTGACCGGTATCCGCAAGCGCGGATACCGGTCAGAGGGTGCTGTCGCTACGACCTCAGTTGAACGAATCACCGCAGGCACACGAGCCTGTGGCGTTCGGGTTGTCGATCGTGAATCCCTGCTTCTCGATGGTGTCCACGAAATCTATGGATGCACCTTCGACGTACGGAGCGCTCATGCGGTCGACTGCGAGCGTAACTCCGTTGAAGTCCACTACGAGGTCGCCGTCGAGGCTACGGTCGTCGAAGAAGAGCTGGTAACGCAAGCCTGCACAGCCACCAGGCTGAACAGCGATGCGCAGCGCGAGGTCATCGCGGCCTTCTTGATCCAGCAGCGCCTTGGCCTTCGACGACGCAGCTTCTGTCATCGTGACCTTGTGCGTGATGGTCTCGTTCGAGACGGTCATGGGCTCTCCCTGTCAGTCGTACCAACCCGTGAACGTCTCAACCGTACTCCGCATGTGGATATTCCTCACTGTCCTAACTGCCGGACTGTCCACCTGCCGGCCATCAACGTCGGATTGCGGCGTATTCCTCGGCTGCATGCTTCGCAAGTAGTTCCACTTGATGTTCGGCGTCGGACATCGACTTCTCCACCGACCCGGCGAATTCGGTGACCGAATACGCCCGCACGATTCCGGTGGACTCCAGCTGCGCGTGGTCCAGTTTCACCTGACCAGCAATGACTATCGTCTCGACACCCGAACCGGCTCCAGCCGCAGCAAGACGGGTGACCAGCTTGCCTCGCAGCGACTGACTGTCGAATTTTCCCTCACCGGTGACGACTAGATCCACCGACGACAGCACAGCACGCTGGTCGGTGACCTCCGCCACCACAGATGCGCCGGACTCGCTACGTCCGCCCAGGGCGAAGAGGGCAGCGCCGATCCCACCCGCTGCACCGGCACCGGGCAACTCTGCGACGTTCGTGCCGCACTGAAGCTCCAGGACGGTTGCCCAGTCCCGATTGAGATCCTCCAGCATCTCGACCAGGTCCGAATCGGCGCCCTTCTGCGGACCGAACACGTGCGCCGCACCACCCTCGCCCAGGAGGGGGTTCTCGACGTCCGTCGCAGCCACCAGGTCGATGTGCTGGACACTCTGCGCAGCCATGGTCAGACCACCCAGCGCTCGGATCATGCCGCGGCCGCCGTCGGTACAGCTACTTCCACCGAGTCCGACGTAGATTCTGTCGACTCCATCCGCCGCCAGCGCTGCTGCGATCAGTTGGCCGACGCCGTAGCTCGACGACTTCAGCGCGGTCTGCGTCGTCGGTGGCCCGCCCAGCAGACTCAAACCGCACGCTGCTGCCGCTTCGATGTACGCGGTGGAGCCGTCGAGAAGCCAGCGAGCTCGGACTGCGTCACCCAGTGGTCCGTCGACGTCCAGAACCTGCATCGTGCCCAGACGTGT
>NZ_LVCV01000662.1 GCF_001647195.1 Rhodococcus sp. EPR-157
GACCGATCGCGTCGGCAGCCTCGGTGGCCGTCAGAGTATCGCCGAACGAATCGGGCGCAACCATCACTCGCATCGTCGAAAGTGTAGGGCGCACGCCCCCGGTCGGCATGTCCACACGATCGGCGGACCTGCTCCGACGTGGCCGGTGTTCGAGTTCGGGCTGCCATCCCATAACCTGGTCGGGTGAAGTTGCTACGCCGCGGAAACTCAGACGATTCGGACGGAGACGATTCGAAGTCGGTCGAGTCGTCCACCACGAACCAGGCCTCGTCCACCGAGGCCGTCGGCAAGGGTCGGCCCACACCCAAGCGCCGCGAATCCGAGGCCCGACGGCGTGGTCCAGTTGCACCGCCGCCGATGACGGGTAAGGAAGCGCGCGAGCGACGAAAGGCCAACAAGGGGTCCAAGACGGACCGAAAGCAGGCCTCCGCCGAACGTCGTGCTGCGTCGGCTGACCGCCGCGCGCGCATGCTCGCAGGCGAAGACAAGTATCTACTCCCCCGCGACAAGGGGCCGGTCCGAGCGTTCGCACGTGATCTCGTCGATGCTCGACGCAACCTCGTCGGCTTGTTCATGCCGCTGGCACTGCTGTTGATCTTCGCTCTGTTCCTCAGTCCGGCAGTTCAGGCATTCGTCACGCTCGCGATGTTCGTCATGATGCTGTTCATGGTCATCGAGGGCGTGTTCATCGGCCGGCAGATCAACAACCGCGTCCGTGAGCGGTTCCCGGACACAGCCGACGGTGGCTTCAAGCTCGGTTGGTACGCGTTCGTGCGTGCTTCGCAGTTGCGCAAGATGCGCGCCCCGAAGCCCCGCGTCGACCGCGGTGCTGCGGTCTGACATCGTTCGCACCGTGACACTGCCGCTGCGCACACTCGTTCTCGGCGGCACGCGGTCGGGTAAGTCGGCGTTCGCCGAGTCGCTCGTCGAGGGCCGGCATCCGGTCCGATACCTCGCGACTGGCAGACACGACCCGACCGATGCCGATTGGGTCGCACGCATCGACGCCCACCGACGACGCAGGCCGTCGCAGTGGACGACTGTCGAGAGTTCCACGAACCTGGCACAGGCTCTGTCGACTTCGGTCGACGGCGCCACTCTCGTCGACGACGTCGGGACATGGCTCACCGGCGCACTCGATGATCGGCAGGCTTGGGACCTCCCCCGCGGCACGATCACACCCGCCTCCGATGCGCTGGTGCAGGCGGTTCAGCACTGCACGACCCCGGTGGTACTGGTCAGCCCAGAGGTCGGGTGGGGTGTGGTTCCGGCTACCCGGTCGGGCCGGTTGTTCCAAGACGAGATGGGCAGCCTCAACCGGAAATTGGCGACAGTGTGCGACTCGGTCGTCCTCGTGGTTGCCGGTCTGCCACTGACATTGAAGACGGCGACGATGCACGCACCAGGCACAGTGTCCGACACCGATGGTCCATCATGATGAAAGGTCCTCAGTGACAGCCACTTCGGAACCGTCCGAGACGTCGACGCCCCTTCGTCCGGTGCCTCCGCCGTCCGCCGACGCGCGCACGCAGGCGGCCGCCCGTCAACTGTTGCTGACGAAGCCTGCCGGAAGCCTCGGCCGCCTCGAAGCGCTCGGTGAGTGGGTCGCCGCGTGCCAGGACCGGTGCCCACCCGCGCCGCTGTCCCGACCACGAGTTGTCGTGTTCGCGGGCGACCATGGCGTCTCGGCGCATGGCGTGTCGGCGTACCCAGCAGAGGTCACCGCGCAGATGGTTGCCAACTTCATTGCGGGCGGCGCCGCCGTCAACGCATTGGCCCAGGCGTCGGGGGCGTCGGTTCGCGTCGTCGACATATCGGTTCGGGTGGACACCGATCCCTCGGTGAGCAGCCACAAGATCAGACAGTCGAGCGGCTCGATCGACCGTGAAGACGCGCTCACCCAGGCCGAGGTACTTGCCGCAATCGACGCCGGTCGAGCCATTGCCGACGAGGAAGTGAACAGCGGCGCCGATCTGTTGATCGCAGGCGACATGGGCATCGGCAACACCACACCCGCGACGGCCCTGATTGCCGCACTCACCGATACCGAGCCTGTCGCGGCGGTAGGTCGCGGCACCGGTGTCGACGATGCCGGGTGGATTCGCAAGACCGCGGCGATTCGCGACGCGATGCGACGCGCGCGTCCGGTCGTCAAGGATCCCATCGCGCTCCTCCGAGTCGCCGGAGGTGCCGACATCGCCGCGATGGCAGGCTTTCTCGCGCAGTCGGCACACCGTCGCACACCGGTCGTCCTGGACGGCCTCGTAGTCACGGCTGCAGCGCTCGTTGCCGAGGAATCAGCACGGGGAGCGCGCGAGTGGTGGGTGGCCGGCCACCGATCGACCGAGCCCGCTCACTCGATCGCCTTGCGTCACTTGCGAATCGAGCCGCTTCTCGAACTGGACATGCGTCTGGGCGAAGGATCGGGCGCAGTGGTTGCGCTGAATCTCGTACACGCTGCGATCGCTACGCTGACCGCGATGTCGACCTTCACGGACGCCGGGGTCAGCACCGAAACCACAGCGACGTCGGCGGACTGACCGTGCGCGCGGCGCTGGTCGGTCCACGGCTGGCCCTGTCGTGGCTCACCGTGCTGCCCGTGCGCGGTCCGCACTCGATAGGCAGGGACGAGGGTCGAAAAGCAATATCCTGGACTCCGGCAGTCGGCGCGTTGCTGGGTGCGATATCGGCAATCCTGCTGTGGTTGTTCGAATTCGCGTCGTTGCCGAGCCTCGTCGCCGGTCTGGTGACAGTCGCTTCGCTCGCTCTCCTGACCCGTGGGATGCATGTCGACGGGCTCGCCGACACCGCTGACGGGCTCGGTTGCTACGGTCCGCCGGAACGCGCTCGTGAGGTGATGCAGTCCGGCAGCGCAGGCCCCTTCGGCGTCGCGACGGTCGCACTGGTGCTTGCAATCCAAGCGGCCGGCCTCGGCCAACTTGCCCAAGAGAACGCATGGGTGTCAGTGCTTCTCGCCATCATGGTCGGACGTGTCGCCGTCGTCTTCGCATGCCGTCGCGGCATTGCCCCGGCCACCACGACAGGCTTCGGGGCGCTGGTTGCCGATTCCCAATCACGGGTCGTCGTCGCGGCCTGGGCAGTGGTGACTCTGGCCGTGTCGCTCGTCGCGGTACAGGAACGATGGTGGCAGGGCCCGGTAGTGACCGTCGTGGCTTTGAGCGCTGCAGCGCTCGGTGTCCGGCATTGCGTCCGACGCTTCGGCGGGGTCAGCGGTGACGTGCTCGGCGCAACGCTCGAAGTGAGCACGACCATCACCGTCGTCGGACTTCTGCTCGGCGGGTAGATCGGTCAGCCGAGCTTGGTCATCCAACCGTGAGTGTCGGCGAACGTGCCGCGCTGAATGCCGGTGAGGGTGTCCCGTAGGGCGAGGGTGATCTCGCCGGGTTCTCCGTCGGCAATGGCGAACTCGCCTTCTGCGGACTTCACGCGTCCGACGGGGGTGATCACCGCAGCGGTCCCGCAGGCGAACACCTCGGTGATCTCGCCCGACTCCGCACCCTTCTGCCACTCCTCCGTCGAGATTCGACGCTCCTCGACGGGGATCCCGGCATCCGTAGCCAGTGCCAGCAGCGAATCTCGGGTGATTCCGGGGAGCAACGACCCGGACAACGACGGGGTGACGAGACGAGCATCCGATCCTGAGCCGAAGACGAAGAACAGGTTCATTCCACCCATCTCCTCGACGTACCGACGTTCTATGGCGTCGAGCCAGACAACCTGATCGCACCCCTCGTCGCTGGCTTGTGCCTGTGCGAGAAGGGATGCGGCGTAATTGCCGGCGAACTTCGCCGCGCCGGTACCGCCGGGGGCGGCGCGCACGTACTCGGTCGACAGCCAGACACTGACCGGCTTGACGCCCCGCGGGAAGTAGGCACCGGCTGGCGATGCGATGAGCATGTAGCGGTAGTCGTCGGCCGGGCGGACTCCCAGGCCTGCTTCGGTGGAGAACATGAACGGCCGCAGGTACAGCGCATCCTCGCCGCCCGCCTCGGGAACCCATTGATGATCGACTGCGAGCAACTGCTCGATCGAAGCAACGAAGAGTTCCTGCGGGAGCTCCGGCATCGCAAGACGCCGTGCCGACGTCTGGAACCGCTCGGCGTTGGAACGAACCCGGAACGAGGCGAACTCACCGCTCGGCTGCCGGTAGACCTTGAGACCCTCGAAGATGGCCTGGCCGTAGTGCAGGACCATTGCTGCAGGATCGAGCTGGATCGGACCGTACGGTGCGACCGTCGGGTCGTACCATCCCTTGTCCGAGGTGTAGTCGATGATCACCATGTGGTCGGTGAAGTACTTCCCGAACCCGGGCGCAGCCAGTACGGCGTCCCTGGCCTCCGATGGAGCCGGAGACGGATGCTGCACGCGGGTGAATTCGGGAAGGCCAGTCATGGGGCAAATCTTATCCAACCCGGTCAGGCTCGCTCACTTGGTGTTCACCGACACGAACGGTGGCGCGACTATCTCGCATTTCAGTGCCCGCCCGCGCACGTTGACCTCGACGGTGTCTCCCGGTGAAACACCCGCACTCGAATCGACGAGTGCGAGGCCGATTCCGATTCCCAGCGACGGGGAGAATGTGCCCGATGTGGTGATACCGATGTCGACTCCGTCGCGCTCGACGGTTTGTCCCTGACGGAGAACTCCGCGGTCTATGGCCTTGACGCCCCGTAGAACCCGAGTGGGCCCCGCTTCTTTCTCTGCAGAAAGAGCGTCCTTGCCCCAGAACCGATCCTTCTTCCACCCCACCGCCCAGCCACATCGAGCCTGGAGCGGGGAGATGTCGAGCGACAGTTCGTGACCGTGCAGGGGGTATCCCATTTCGGTGCGCAATGTGTCACGCGCACCGAGGCCGGCGACCTGCCCGTCTGCTGCGCGCACTGCGTCGACGAGCGCACGGAAGAGTGCCTCGGCATCGGACCAGGCGGGGATCAACTCGTACCCGTGCTCACCGGTGTAGCCGGTGCGACACACGCGGACAGGGACGTCGCCCCAACGCGCGTCCTCGAACGCCATGTACTCCATGTCGACAGGCAGTCCGAGTTGCTCCACGATCGCCCGCGAACCCGGCCCCTGCACCGCCAGCACACCGAAATCTCGATGCTGGTCCACCACGGTGATGCCCTCCGGCGCCTGGGCGGCCAGCGCGGCAACCACCGCCGCGGTGTTCGCCGCATTGGGCACGAGAAACACCTCGTCCGGGTTGACGAAGTAGGCGATCAGATCGTCGACGACTCCTCCGGATTCGGTGCAGCACAACGTGTACTGCGCCTTGCCGGGACCGACCCTGCCGAGATCGTTGGTGAGGGTGGAATTGACGAAATCTGCTGCGCCCGGTCCGCTGACGAGAGCTTTACCGAGATGGCTGACGTCGAAGACACCGACGGACTGTCGCACGGCCTTGTGTTCGGCGACCCCCCCGGCGTACGACACGGGCATCTCCCAGCCTCCGAACGGAGCGAACGTGGCCCCGAGTTCGACGTGGACGGCGTGTACAGGACCGCGGAGAAGTTCGGCTTCGCTCATGGACGCCAACGCTAGCGGACCACGGGCGTCGAGCACCGGTCACTACGATCGAACCCGACCCACACGTTTCGATTCCAATCCTCTAGGAGCAACCCTCGTGCCCTCGACTTCATCGCGCACCCTCGGACCCGAATTGGTGCTGGCCGGCCGCATCGGCAAGGACGTCGACGTTCTCGTCGTTGCGCTCAGCACCAGCGAGGACGGACTCGAACTCGTCGTCACCGACGACATCAACGACGCCGACGCCTCCGCCCTGCTCGACTCGTTCGAGGCCGTCGGAGCGACTGGAAAGGCCGACGAACTCACCCGAATCCCGGCTCCGGCATCCCTCGGCGTCGCAAGCGTCCTCGCCGTCGGCTTGGGCAAATCGGCCGCGATCGACACCGAGCGAATCCGTCGTTCCGCGGGCACCGCAGCCCGGTCCCTCGCCGGAACAGCGACCGCCGCGACGACGCTCGGTTCCCTCGATCTAGGTGCGGCCGCTGAAGGCTTCTTCCTCGGCGCGTACACGTTCACCGAGTTCAAGTCCGCTCTGTCAGCACCGGGTCCCGACGCCGGACCACTCGGCC
Organism: Rhodococcus sp. EPR-157; assembly: GCF_001647195.1. Lineage (GTDB taxonomy): Bacteria > Actinomycetota > Actinomycetes > Mycobacteriales > Mycobacteriaceae > Rhodococcoides. Next base: position 6,117 of record NZ_LVCV01000662.1, read on the forward strand.
GCGTCGAGCTCTTGGTCCCCGGCCCCCGGGCCCGCGAACCGAAAGCGGAACTCGCTCGATCGATCGCCGTTGCGGAATCCGTTGCCATTGCGCGCGATTTCGTCAACACGCCACCGAGCCACCTGTATCCCGAGGAGTTCGCCGCTCGCGCGAAGCAGCTGGGCACCGACGCCGGTCTCAGCGTGCAGATTCTCGACGACAAGGCGCTGGAGAAGGGCGGCTACGGCGGAATCCACGGCGTCGGGAAAGGCTCGTCCAGGCTCCCTCGATTGGTGCGCTTGACCCATTCCGGTGGTAAGCGGAAGTCCAAGAAGGTTGCGCTGGTCGGTAAGGGAATCACCTTCGACACCGGCGGTATCTCCATCAAGCCCGCAGCGGGAATGGAGAACATGACCTCCGACATGGCGGGCGCAGCTGCCGTCATCGCAACGGTGATCCTGGCGGCCAAGGTCGGGCTGGAACTCGACGTCGTCGCCACCGTTCCGATGGCCGAGAACATGCCGTCCGGAACTGCGCAGCGCCCCGGTGACGTGCTGACCCAGTACGGCGGAATCACCGTCGAGGTCATCAACACCGACGCCGAGGGCCGCCTGGTACTCGCCGACGCGATCGTCCGCGCATGCGAAGACGACCCGGACTACCTGATCGACACAGCAACCCTGACCGGCGCACAGGTGGTGGCGCTGGGGAATCGAACCCCCGGAGTCATGGGCACCGACGAATTCCGCGATCGCGTTGCCGGGCTCTCCCAAGCAGTCGGCGAAGGTGGCTGGGCGATGCCGCTGCCGAGCGAAATCCGGACCGAGCTCGATTCGAAGGTCGCCGATCTTGCGAATGTCACCAACGGCCGCGCGGGCGGCATGTTGGCGGCCGCGTTGTTCCTGAAGGAGTTCGTCGCTGAGGGCGTCGAATGGGCACACATCGACGTTGCGGGACCGGCGTACAACACCGCAGGCCCGTTCGGTTACGTCGGCAAGGGCGGCACGGGTGTGCCGGTGCGGACGATGTTCGCGGTGCTCGAAGACATCGTGGAGAACGGCTAGAAGCTCGCGTCAGCAACACCCAACGCTCCGCGTCAGTGGCACGGTTGAGTGCACAGGAGTGCACTCAACCGTGCCACTGCGGCGGAGCCGCTATTCGGCGGCTCGGCGCTTGAGGATCTTCTGCCGAGCGTCGTAGTCGCGCATCCGTTGCGGATACCGCGTCTTTCGGACGTCGTAGACGGGAATCTTCAGGTCAGGACCGAGTTTTCTCAGATCCCGCTCGTCGACGGCGCGGCGAGTCCACTCGCCGTCGTTCGCAACGAGGACCACTGTGACAGGCGTCACTGTGGTCTTCGGTTCGACATATGCCTCGACCCCGATCCGCGCCACTGTCCAATCGGCGAGGTACTGGGCCGTCGAACCCTCTTTGGCGCGTCTACCTTTGCCGCCGCGTCGTGCGAAGCGATCGAACAACCCCACTGCGCTCACTCCTGTCATCGATGCGTCTCACTGACGTCGCTGTTCGCGCACCCCGTGTTACTCACCAGTTTGCCAGCGGCGTCAGCGCCCTCGGGGAACACGCCGGGCCGCGGGATGGAAGGATGACGGTAGAGGGTTCAACTCTCTCGTTGTCGAGAACGATTGCCGACCATGAAGGAAGGGCGCCGACGTGCCAGCTGGATTCAGCCGACCATCGTCGAGCGCTCGTATTTCCGAACGCGATTCGGACGCCCTACCCCGGACGTCCACAGCGCTGATGATCGCAATTAACGCAAGTATCGTCCGCGAATCCAGCAACGCCAGCACAATGGTCTACGACCACAAGTCGTAAGAACTGAATTTACCCGCATACAACTGTCGAGGAGTCAACAGACATGGCCTTCTCCGTCCAGATGCCAGCTCTTGGTGAGAGTGTCACCGAGGGAACTGTCACGAGGTGGCTCAAGCAGGAGGGCGACACCGTCGAGGTCGACGAACCGTTGCTCGAAGTATCGACGGACAAGGTCGATACCGAAATCCCTTCCCCCGCTGCTGGCGTTCTGACGAAGATCGTGGCTCAGGAAGACGACACCGTCGAAATCGGTGGGGAACTCGGCCAGATCGGTGAAGCAGGCGAAGCATCTGCACCCGCAGCCGAGGAAGAGGTTGCCGCCGAGGAAGAACCGACCACGGAGGAAGAGCCGATCCCGGCTGCCGAGCCTGAGCCGCAGGCCGAAGACGAGACACCGACACAGGATGCGCCGGCTGCGAAGTCGGATTCCAGCGGTTCCGGAACACCGGTCACGATGCCCGAACTGGGCGAGTCGGTGACCGAGGGAACTGTCACCCGCTGGCTCAAGGCAGTCGGCGACGAGGTCGCAGTCGACGAGCCTCTGCTCGAGGTCTCCACCGACAAGGTCGACACCGAAATTCCGTCGCCAGTGGCAGGCACGCTCCTCGAGATCACTGCCGAAGAAGACGATACCGTCGAGATCGGCGGCCAGTTGGCCGTGATCGGGTCCGGCGCTCCCGCCGCGAAGGCTCCCGAGCCCGAAAAGGCACCCGAGCCCGAAAAGCCGGCTCCCGCACCCGAACCCGAGGAAGCACCGAAGGCCGAAAAGCCCAAGGAAACTCCGAAGCAGGAAGCACCCAAAGCCGAAGCACCGAAGGCCGCGCCCAAGCAGGAAGCTGCCCAGGCTCCGTCGGGCGATGCAACCCCGTACGTCACCCCCCTCGTCCGCAAGCTCGCCGCAGACAACGACGTCGATCTGTCGACGGTCAAGGGAACCGGCGTCGGTGGACGCGTTCGCAAGCAGGACGTGCTCGCTGCCGCGGAGGCCAAGAAGGCACCGGCCGAAGCTCCTGCCGCTGCAGCCGCTCCCGCAGCCGCTGCTCCCGCCGCTTCTGCGTCTGCCGGTGTACGGCCGGAACTCGCGCACCTGCGTGGTACGACCCAGAAGATCAACCGCATTCGTCAGATCACCGCGAAGAAGACCCGTGAGTCGCTGCAGACGTCCGCTCAGCTCACGCAGACCTTCGAGGTCGACGTCACCACGATCGCGGCACTGCGCACCAAGGCCAAGTCGACGTTCGCCAAGAACGAAGGCGTCAACCTGACGTACCTCCCGTTCTTCGCCAAGGCAGTGGTCGAGGCACTCAAGGCACACCCGAACGTCAACGCGAGCATCGACGAGGACAAGAAGGAGATCACCTACCACGCCGACGTCCACCTCGGCATCGCCGTGGACACGGAGCAAGGGCTGCTCTCCCCCGTCATTCACAACGCGGGCGATCTGTCCCTCGGCGGACTGGCTCGTGCGATCGCCGACATCGCGTCGCGGGCGCGCACCGGAGGCCTCAAGCCCGACGAACTGTCCGGTGGCACCTTCACCATCACCAACATCGGCAGCCAGGGCGCTCTGTTCGACACCCCGATCCTGGTTCCGCCGCAGGCGGCAATGCTCGGGACGGGTGCAATCGTCAAGCGCCCGGTCGTGGTCAAGGATTCCGCAGGCAACGAGTCGATCGGTGTTCGATCGATGGTCTACCTGCCGCTGACCTACGACCACCGTCTTGTCGACGGTGCGGACGCAGGCCGCTTCCTCACCACGATCAAGCAGCGTCTGGAAGAAGCGTCGTTCGAAGCGGATCTGGGTATCTGAAAAGGTACGCAGTCGGCGTCGTCTGTATCGTGAAGTCAGAACCGAAAGCTTGATCGGTCCTCGAAGATCCGGGGAGTAACACACAGTCGGGGCACCACTCGCATTTGCGGGTGGTGCCCCGAAACCGTCGAGGAGGGACGTCTCACATCATGCGCGTCGTGATTGCAGGTTCGTCAGGGTTGATCGGTACCTCGCTCGTAGCGTCGTTGCGCAGCAAGGGCCACGAGGTATCGAGGCTCGTTCGTCGTGCGCCTGCGGGCCCCGACGAATTCCGATGGGATCCACCGAACGGCAGCGTCGACGAAAAAGCGTTGCGCTCCGCCGATGCCGTGGTGAACCTGTGCGGAGTCGGCATCGGCGACAAGCGATGGTCGGGTGCGTACAAGCAGCAGGTTCGCGACAGCCGCATCACTCCAACCGAGGTACTGGCCGACGCATGTGTGAAGTTCGAGGTCCCGACGCTCGTCAATGCCAGCGGCGTCAATTTCTACGGCGACACCGGTGATCGCGTCGTCGACGAATCGGACGGCGTCGGTACGGGTTTCCTCGCGGAGGTGTGCCGAGATTGGGAAGGTGCGACGACGACGGCGAGCGACGCAGGAGTCCGCACGGTGCTGCTGCGCAGCGGCGTCGTGCTCTCTCGTCGCGGCGGAATGATGGCCAAGCTGCGCCCGCTGTACCTACTTGCTCTCGGAGGTCGCCTCGGGAGTGGGCGTCAGTACTTCCCGTGGATCTCACTCGACGACGAGATCGGCGCAACCATCCACGGGTTGGAAAACGACGCCGTGCGTGGGCCGGTGAACATGGTGGGCCCAGCCCCGGTCACCAACGCACAGTTCAACAGCGCCTTCGCACGTGCGATTCACCGTCCGGCACCGTGGGTCGTCCCTGGATTCGCTCTCCAGTTGGCCATCGGCGAGTTCGCCGAAGAAGCGATTCTGACCGGGCCGCGGGCAATCCCCAAGGTCTTGGAAGACACCGGCTACGCGTTCACGCATCACACCGTCGGTGAGGCCCTGCGGGCGGCGGTCGGGAACTGACGTCGTTCGAGCCGCGCCGGCGCCAGGCGTAACGTCGTCACCTATGAACACTGCTGGAATCTCCGCTCGGGAGAGTTCTGATCCGATCGACGTCCAGGAGATCGGTTCGATCGACTACCTCGAGGCTTTGGACCGTCAGCGCGAGCTCGCCGACATGCGCGCCGACGGCAGAGGCCGAGACACACTCTTGCTTCTCGAGCATCCTTCTGTGTACACCGCCGGACGTCGAACGTCCCCCGAGGACCGTCCGACGGACGGAACACCGGTCATCGAGGTCGATCGCGGCGGCAAGATCACCTGGCACGGTCCTGGCCAACTCGTCGGATACCCCATCGTGAAGCTGGCGCAACCGATCGACGTGGTGCGCTATGTGCGCCGAATCGAGGAAGCCTTGATCTCGGTCTGCACCGATCTCGGTATCGACTGCGGTCGCATCGACGGCAGGTCGGGGGTATGGCTCGCCGCCGGAACGAAAAACGGCGCGACAGTGCCCGAACGCAAAATTGCCGCAATCGGAGTCCGCGTCCAGCGCGGAGTGACGTTGCATGGCTTCTCGTTGAACTGCAATTCTTCGACGGCCGGATTCGATGCAATCGTCCCGTGTGGGATAGCCGACGCGGGGGTTACCTCGCTGTCGAGCGAGCTCGATCGCAATGTCACGGTCGCGGACGTGATTCCGGCTGTCGTGTCCGCCGTCGAGGCTGCCCTCGACGGCAGCCTCGAAGTCGTCGATCACCCGGTTGCACGCCTGGACGTGGCAGAAAGAGCCAGTGGCCCGCAGTTCACCACGACGAAGTTCGGCGCGTAGCATCGAATTCGTGACTGTGGCCCCGAAAACACCCCCTGACGCTGCGCTCGCACCACCCGGACGCAAACTTCTCCGCCTCGAGATCCGAAACGCGGAGACCCCGATCGAACGCAAGCCCAGCTGGATCAAGACCAAGGCAAAGATGGGCCCGGAATATACCGAGCTCAAGGGTCTCGTGAAGCGCGAAGGCCTGCACACGGTGTGTGAGGAAGCCGGCTGCCCCAACATCTACGAATGCTGGGAAGACCGCGAAGCGACCTTCCTGATCGGCGGCGAGCAGTGCACCCGTCGCTGCGATTTCTGCCAGATCGACACAGGTAAGCCCGACGATCTCGACCGTGACGAGCCCCGCCGTGTTGCAGAGAGTGTGCAGGCGATGGGCCTGCGTTACTCCACGATCACCGGCGTCGCGCGCGACGACCTCGAAGACGGCGGCGCGTGGCTCTATGCCGAGACCGTGCGGTACATCAAGAGGCTCAACCCAACTACCGGCGTCGAGCTTCTGATCCCCGACTTCAACGCCAAACCGGATCAGCTCGCCGAGGTGTTCTCCTCTCGGCCCGAGGTGCTGGCGCACAACGTCGAGACGGTTCCACGAATCTTCAAGCGCATCCGGCCCGCGTTCCGCTACCAGCGATCGATGGATGTCATCACCGCTGCGCGTGATGACGGCCTCGTCACCAAGTCCAACCTCATCCTCGGAATGGGCGAGACCCCGGAAGAGGTTCAGGAAGCGATTCGCGACCTGCACGAGGCAGGCTGCGACATCCTGACCATCACCCAGTACCTACGACCGTCTCCTCGCCATCATCCGGTCGAGCGCTGGGTCAAGCCGGAGGAGTTCGTCGAGCACTCCGACTACGCCACCGAAATCGGCTTTGCAGGCGTGCTTGCCGGACCGTTGGTCCGTTCGTCCTACCGCGCCGGTCGGCTGTACGCGCAGGCAATGGCGCATCACGGACGTGCACTGCCGGAGAGCATGGCCCACCTGGTCGAAGGCGGCGAGGCATCGCAGGAAGCCAGTTCACTGATGGCTCGGTTGGCTGCTCGCTGAGCCACTTCCGGCGCGGTGCAGATCACGGTCGACACGGGCCGTATCCTGTGAAGCATGGCGAACGGCAGTAAAGCGGGCAAAGCAGGCAAGCCCAGCAAAGAGGCAAAAGCAGCAGCGAAGGCTGCGCGTAAGAAGGCATCCAAGGAACGTCGAGGCCAACTGTGGCAGGCGTTCCAGATGCAGCGAAAAGAAGACAAGCTGCTTCTGCCGCTGATGATCGGTGCCATCGTCGGGATCACGCTCGTCGCGTTCCTGATCGGTTTGATCTTCGGCGTCGAGTGGTTCGTGTTGCCCTTCGGCCTACTGGTCGGCGTGCTCGTCGCATTCATCATCTTCGGACGCCGAGTGCAGAAGTCGGTGTACAAGAAGGCCGACGGTCAGGCCGGTGCTGCTGCCTGGGCGCTGGACAACTTGCGGGGATCCTGGCGAGTCAGCAATGCCGTCGCCGGGACCACCCAGCTCGACGCGGTTCATCGCGTCATCGGCAAGCCCGGCGTGATCCTCATCGCCGAGGGCGCACCTCAGCGCGTGAAGGCTCTTCTCGCACAGGAGAAGAAGAAAACCGCCAGACTCGTCGGCGACACCCCGATCTACGACATCGTGATCGGAAACGGTGACAACCAGATTCCGCTGTCCGGTCTGCAGAAGTACCTGACCAAGCTGCCGAACAACATCGACACCAAACGGATGGACACCATCGAATCCCGCCTGGCCGCACTGGGAACGAAGGGCGGTCCGGCAATGCCGAAGGGACCGATCCCCGGCGGAGCGAAGATGAAGGGCGTTCAACGCACCATCAGGCGTCGCTGAACGATCACGGACCGACGAGCGGAGCGCGAGTCAGCGTCCGCGCACCATCGCGGTACCCGTCGCCCGGTCGTGCATCCCGCGGCCATCCTGGTCCGAGATCACGGCCGGCACGACGAACAAGAGAAAGAACGTGCGCACGAGCGCCCGGACGAAGCCGACTCGCGCCTGGGCGTCGACCCGCGCGACCTGGATTCCGGCGATCAATTGCCCCGGTGTGAACGAAAAGACGGTGACGGTTCCGACGCCGAGAACGAACCACACGAGCAACGTGATGGTGGACATGGACTGTTGGATTCCGGTCACGTTGACTATCAATGCCGAAATACCCATCGACATCAACCAGTCGGCCACCAGCGCACCGGTACGACGGCCGAGACCGGACAGTGCGCCTGGACCGTTCGACGGCAGTCCGAGACGCTCACCGGGATAGTTCTGCTCCGTGCCGTCCTCCGGCAGTGCGGAGTTCGGTCCGGACAACCAGGAGCCTGTCATGCGTGCCATGGACACCAGGATAGGCGCCGACATCCACCCGTCGCGAAGTCCTCACCGTAGTGTGTGCGGAAG
>NZ_LVCV01000663.1 GCF_001647195.1 Rhodococcus sp. EPR-157
CACAGCCTTGACTGGCGGGCAACACCAAGTCCATAACGTGCAGGTCGACGGACTCAACAAAGGAGTAACAGCGTGGCTTTCACCACGGCCGAAGAGGTCATCAAGTTCATCGCCGACGAGAATATCGAGTACGTGGATATCCGATTCACGGATCTCCCCGGCATTCAGCAGCACTTCTCGATCCCGGCGTCTGCGTTCACGCAGGATGTCTTCGAAGACGGCCTTGCATTCGACGGTTCGTCCGTCCGCGGGTTCCAGTCCATTCACGAGTCGGACATGATGCTCCTGCCTGACGTGACGACCGCTCAGGTCGACCCGTTCCGCGCCGCGAAGACTCTGAACGTCAACTTCTTCGTCCACGATCCGTTCACTCGCGAGTCCTACAGCCGCGACCCGCGCAACGTGGCTCGCAAGGCCGAGGAATACCTGGTGTCCACCGGCATCGCCGACACCGCATTCTTCGGCGCCGAGGCCGAGTTCTACATCTTCGACTCGGTCCGCTACGACTCCGGCATCAACAGCGCGTTCTACGAACTCGACTCCATCTCGGGTTCCTGGAACACCGGTGTCGAGGCCAACGCAGACGGCAGCCCCAACCTCGGCTACAAGGTCCGCCCCAAGGGTGGATACTTCCCCGTCGCACCGTACGACCACTACGTAGATCTGCGCGACGAGATCTCCACGAACCTGCAGAACGCTGGCTTCGAGCTCGAGCGCGGCCACCACGAGGTCGGCACCGGCGGTCAGCAGGAGATCAACTACAAGTTCAACACGCTGCTTGCCGCTGCCGACGACCTGCAGCTGTTCAAGTACATCGTCAAGAACACCGCGTGGAAGGCAGGCAAGTCCGCCACCTTCATGCCGAAGCCACTCTTCGGTGACAACGGCTCGGGCATGCACGTCCACCAGTCGCTGTGGAAGGACGGCAAGCCACTCTTCCACGACGAGGCCGGATACGCCGGACTGTCGGACCTGGCCCGCCACTACATCGGCGGCATCCTGCACCACGCACCGTCGCTGTTGGCGTTCACCAACCCGACGATCAACTCGTACCACCGTCTGGTGCCGGGCTACGAGGCCCCCATCAACCTCGTCTACAGCCAGCGCAACCGCTCTGCGGCAGTGCGTATTCCGATCACCGGCAACAACCCGAAGGCCAAGCGTCTCGAGTTCCGCGCGCCGGACAGCTCGGGCAACCCGTACCTGAACTTCGCTGCCCAGATGATGGCAGGTCTGGACGGAATCAAGAACAAGATCGAGCCGCAGGCTCCGGTCGACAAGGACCTCTACGAGTTGCCGCCCGAGGAGGCCAAGAACATTCCTCAGGCTCCGACGTCGCTCGACGCCGTGATCGACCGCCTCGAGGCCGACCACGAGTACCTCACCGAGGGCGGCGTCTTCACGACCGACCTCATCGAGACCTGGATCTCGCTCAAGCGCGAGCAGGAAATCGCTCCGGTCAACCTCCGTCCGCACCCGTACGAGTTCCAGCTCTACTACGACGTGTGACCGGTACATTTCGCCCGTAGTAACAACTAACGAGCCCATCCGAGCCGCAGTTTCCACGTGCGGCGCGGGTGGGCTCGTTCGTGTGTATCCCCACCTCACTTGCATGTCACACCGAAGCTATCTGCTCGTATGGATGGACCATTCAAGCGATGGGGAGGCCGGTCAACCCCGGAAATTTGTGTACGTCAGCCAACGAGTTCACGAAAGCAGGTTTACTTCTCGGCCAATTCAGCCACCCTCAACCTGTCGGTCTGCGTGTGTGCAATCGAGAAGCCGTACTCGGGAAGAGGGTGGGTTTACCCGCAATGGACACACTCTGGAACTTCGTCTCGGTCCGACGACAACAGTTGCTCACGGACTCCTACCTGCACGTGTCCGCGGTCGTGCAGTCGATCATCATCGCCACGATCTTCGCCATCGTCATCGGCATACTCGTCTACCGCTCCCCCGCAGGCTCGGCGATTGCCACCGCGCTGGCCAGCACGATTCTGACCATTCCCTCGTTTGCTCTGTTGGGCCTACTGATCCCGATTCTCGGGCTGGGCGTGGCCCCGACCATCACAGCACTGGTGCTGTACGCGCTGCTCCCGATCATTCGAAATACCATCATCGGTCTCGCATCGGTGGACCCGGCCGTCACCGACGCAGCCAAAGGCGTCGGTTTGAACCGGGCGCGGATCCTCTCCAGGATCGAAATGCCGTTGGCATGGCCGTCGATTCTCGCCGGCATGCGCGTGAGCACCCAGATGATCTTCGGCATCCTTGCAATCGCTGCGTACGCGAAGGGGCCCGGACTCGGCAATCTCATCTTCTCCGGTCTGTCCAGGGTCGGCAGTCCCAACGCCGTCCCGCAGGCGCTCGTCGGCACCGTGCTCATCGTCGTTCTCGCTCTCATCGTCGACGGCATCCTCGTCCTCGTCGGCCGTCTCACAACCTCGAGGGGTATCCGTGACTGAACCTGCACGCAGCCAGAACGTTTCCGGAGTCGACATCGTGCTCGACTCCGTCAGCAAGCGCTATCCGGGACAGAAGGACGCTGCGGTCGACAACGTGTCCCTGACGGTGCCCGCAGGCGAGACCGTCGTGTTCGTCGGCCCGTCCGGCTGCGGCAAGACGACGACGATGCGCATGATCAATCGACTGATCGAACCGTCCTCGGGGAAGATCACGATCGACGGCAAGGACGCACTGTCCATCGATCCCGACGAACTGCGGCGGGGAATCGGCTACTCGATTCAGCAGGCCGGACTCTTTCCGCACATGACGATCGCAAAGAACGTCGGCACCGTTCCCGGACTGATCGGGTGGGACAAGAAGCGGATCTCCGCCCGCACCGACGAGATGCTAGACCTGGTCGGACTAGACCCCGACACCTACCGAAACCGCTATCCCCGGCAGCTGTCCGGCGGTCAGCAGCAACGCGTCGGAGTTGCCCGCGCACTCGCGGCCGATCCCCCGGTTCTACTCATGGACGAGCCCTTCGGCGCGGTCGACCCGATCACCCGCGGACTACTGCAGGACGAGCTGATGCGACTGCAGTCCGAACTCGGAAAGACCATCGTCTTCGTCACACACGACTTCAACGAGGCTGTGAAGCTCGGCGATCGCATCGCCGTGCTGGGCGATCGATCCTCGATCATGCAGTACGACACTCCCGAAGCGATCCTCGCCAATCCAGCGAACGACACGGTAGCCGGCTTCGTGGGTGCGGACGCATCGCTGAAGCAGTTGACGCTCACTCGGATTCGCGACGTCCGCCTTCTGCAGTGTCCGACTGCGAGGGAGACCGATCCGGTGGACGAGATCCGCTCGAAGATCGCCTCGCGAAAGTGGCAGTGGGGCTTGATCCTCGACGATCGCAGCCGGCCGTTGCGGTGGGTCTCACCCGGGCACCTTGCGGCCGCGTCCACGCTGCGCGGCCTCGGAGTTCCTATCGGTGAACTCGTATCGATCCAGTCCACCTTGCAGGACGGTCTCGAAGCTCTTCTCGCCGAGAGCACCGCCTCTACCGTCGTCACCGGCAGTCGCGGCGAGTATGTCGGGCTGATCTCGATCGACACCCTCGTCGAACATCTGCAAGAGATGAGGCAAGCCCACGCGCACGATCATGATGAAGACGACGACACGTTCGCCGAGGCGCCGGCATGACCACCTCGGAAAAGTCGTCGACCATCGAAGTGCCCGACATGGAGGCAGCGCCCGATCCGGGCGCGTCCGAACGCGGCGCAGTCAAGCGCGCCGAGCGTATGAGACTGCTGGTTCAGCCTGCCATCGTCGTGATCCTGGTTGTGGGCGTGCTGTTCTGGGCATTCAACCGTGAGCTCACCGCAACGCAGCAGGGCAGCATCAGCATGTCCAACATTGCAACGTTGACGTGGCAGCACGTACTGCTGACCGCGGCCGTCGTCGTGATCGTCGTGATCATTGCGGTTCCGCTGGGAACACTGCTGACCAGACCGGGTTACACCCGGCTGGCGCCGTTCTTCGTCGGGATCGCGAACATCGGGGCCGCCGCACCCGCGATCGGCCTCCTCGTTCTGTTTTATCTTGCGACAAGGCAGACCGGGTTCTGGATCGGCGTTCTTCCGATTGCGTTCTATTCGCTACTACCGGTTCTGCGCAATACCATTCTCGGCTACCAGGAAGTGGACAGCACTTTGATCGACGCAGGTCGCGGGCAAGGCATGTCGGCGAGGACGGTGCTGCGGAAAGTCGAGTTCCCGATGGCGGTCCCATACATCCTCGCCGGCTTGCGCACATCGCTGGTGCTCGCGGTCGGAACAGCCACGTTGTGCTTTCTGGTCAGCGCCGGAGGGCTGGGAATTCTGATCGACACCGGCTACAAGCTTCGAGACAACGTCACGTTGGTGGTCGGCGCTGTGCTGGCGGTGTCGCTCGCTCTGTTCATCGACTGGCTCGGAGCTCTCGCCGAGCAGTTCCTAGGGCCGAAGGGGCTCCGATGAAAGCCCCTGCCCGACAGACGTTCGCCCGACGGTTGTTCGCTGTTGCGCTGTCGGCTGCAGTGCTCGCCGGTTGCGGTCTCGAATCCGGTGGTGCAGTGCCACTGTCCGTCGGCCCCGGCAGCATCGAGCCCGTACCCGAACTCGACGGCGTTCGGATGACGGTGGGCTCCAAGGACTTCACCGAGCAGATCACGCTCGGGTACATCATCGAGTTCGCGATGACGGCCGCCGGCGCCGACGTTCGAGATCTCACCAACATTCAGGGCTCCAACAGCACTCGGGACGCCCAACTCGACGGCCAGATCGATCTCACCTACGAGTACACCGGCACGGGATGGATCAACTACCTCGGCAACGAAACTCCGTTGCCGGACTCGCAGGAACAGTACGAGGCGGTCCGGGATGCCGATCTCGAGGCTAACGACATGGTGTGGGCAGTTCCGGCTCCCATGAACAACACCTACGCGATCGCGATGAATCAGCAGACGGCCGAACAGACCGGCGTGAAGACCCTGTCGGACTACGCACGGTTGGTGCAAACCGATCCCGCGGCGGCCACGACATGCGTGGAGACGGAGTTCAACGTCCGCCAGGACGGCTACCCGGGGATGGCGGCGAAGTACGAATTCGATCCTGCTGCGGCCCCTCGACAGATCTTGCAGACAGGCATCATCTACCAGGCCACGGCTGACGGAACACAGTGCAAGTTCGGCGAGGTCTTCACGACCGACGGCCGCATCATCGCCTTGGATCTCGTGTTGTTGGAGGACGATCGAGCGTTCTTCCCCAAGTACAACCCTGCTCTGATCATGAAGAAGGAGTTCGCTGACGCGCACCCCGAGGTAGCCGAAGTGATGGCACCGATCTCTGCGAAGCTCACCGACGAGGTCATGACCGAACTGAACCGGCAGGTCGACGTCGAGGGCCTCGAACCGGCCGAGGTGGCCCGTGACTGGATGGTGTCGGAGGGGTTCGTCACCGCCGAGTAACCAGGTCCGACGCACGCGATTCACACTGTCGCGGTACGACGGCAGATCTCGTCCCATGGCGATGGCGTGAGCCCGAGTTCCTTCTCGCTGAACGTAGAGTCGAGGATGTAGGGCGACGTCCGTTGGTAGGAGAGCTCGTTCAGTTCGCGCACCATCGGCACGACGAGTCCGAGGCCACGAGTGAGAACGCGGGGAACAGTCACCACGCGCACCGGGGGCTTACCGACCGACGCGAGCGTGTCGATGATGGCTTGCTCGAGTGTGCGCGGTGCGTTGGTCGCTGCGTGCCAGATGCGACCCCACGTCTCCGGCCGATCGGCGACAGCGACAAGAGCCCTAGCTTCGTCGAGTACGTCGGTGAACGAATGCGGCTGATCCTTCGCGTCGACTACCCAGGCGGTCTTGCCTTGCAGCGCGCCCGGCAGAACGCGGGTGACGTGGCCGTTGGCGCCGACACCGACGCCGACGTAGTCCGACGCCCGCACCTCGACCGCGCGGAGGGTTCCCGCGTCGTGCGCGCGCTTCAGATCGGCCCACATTCGAGCACGGAGAACACCCTTGTGGTCGGTGGCGGCGTCGGGCATCCCTTCGACCATACGACCGTCGGACACAGGTCCGTAGGGGTAGAGGCACCCGACGACGGCGAGGACGGCACCGCTGCGTTCCGCCGCGAGGCGAAGTGAACGTGCAATCGGTGGCCACACGTCCTCCCACGTCGGGTAGTCCGAGGGATTCGCGCAATTGTAGAGGGCTACAGCACCTTCGGTGACTCGACTCAGCGCGTCCGCGTCGGATGCGTCGAGAGCGACGGATTCGATCGGGCGGGACGACGACTCGACCGTCGTTCCGCGTCGGGTGGCGACGACCACCTCGGATCCGCGGTCGGCGAGTATGCGGGCAACGTGCGTGCCGACGGGACCCGCACCGATGACAATGTGGCGATCGGACATGGCATAGGCCTTTCGACGAGGGAGCGAGAGCACTGCTCTCAATTCGAGTATGCACCCCTCCGCGCGACCAGTCAAGAGCACTGCTCTCGTTTAGCGCACGGTCGCCGAAACCGTTCGAACTCAGGCCCCGAACGTTCTCTCCACCACGGCCTTTGCTCGTCGCGTCACCCGCAGGTAGTTGTCGAGGAATTCACCCGCGTCCGCATTCTGCCAACCGGCGACCTTCGCCACTGCCGACAGCACGTGCCCCGGACGCGGCAGCTGATCGGTCGGCTTCCCGCGAACCAACACGAGGGCATTGCGCGCTTTGGTGGCGAGAATCCATGCCTCGCGGAGCAATTCGACGTCGGTCTCGCTCATCAGCTCGGCAGCGCCGATAGCGTCCAAGCTCTGCAGGGTCGAGGTGTTGTGCAAAGACAGAACATCGTGCGCATGACGGAGCTGAATCAACTGCACAGTCCACTCGATGTCGGCGAGACCACCGCGACCGAGCTTGGTGTGCGTCGCAGGATCGGCACCCTTGGGCAACCGTTCGGAGTCGATCCGAGCCTTGATGCGGCGAATCTCTCGGACCGCTTCAACCGAGACACCGCCCTCGGGGTAACGCACCCTGTCCGCCATCAACAGGAAACGAATTCCCAGGTCCTGGTCGCCCGCGACCTGGTGTGCACGCAGCAACGCCTGCACCTCCCATGCCTGGGCCCACTGCGCGTAGTACGCCTCGTAGGAGGCGAGGGTACGAACCACCGGACCGTTGCGTCCCTCCGGCCGCAATCCGGTGTCGACTTCGAGCGGCGGATCGGTACTCGGCGCGCCCAGCAGCTTCCGAATTCGGTCGGCAATACCGTTGGCCCACTTGACCGCAACGCTGTCGTCGAATCCCTCGACTGCTTCGCAGACGAACAACACGTCGGCGTCGCTACCGTAGCCGAGTTCTCCTCCGCCGAGTCGGCCCATACCGATGACGGCCAAGGTCGCGGGCGCAGGTTCACCCCGCTCGGCGACGCTCGAGCGGATAGCGGCATCGAGTGCCGCGTTGATGACCGCAGCCCACACCGAGGACAACGCGCGACACACCTGGGGAACATCCAGCATTCCGAGGATGTCCGCCGACGCAACTCTCGCCAGTTCGTGACGCCGAAGCGCGCGGGCAGCGTTGATGGCGCGAACCGGATCCTCGTAACGTGCGGACGACGACAGGATCGCGCGGTACGTCTCCTCGGGCTCGACATCGAGCAGTCTCGGGCCGGTGGGCCCGTCCGCGAAGAGCCGGATCACCTCGGGCGCCTTGATCAGCAGATCGGGTACGTATGCCGACGATCCGAGAACGATCATCAGGCGCTGGGCGACGGCACCTTCGTCGCGAAGGGTCCGCAGGAACCAGGTCTGATCGACCGCCGCCTCGGACAGTCGCCGGTAGTTGAGGAGGCCGGCATCGGGATCCGGAGTGTCGGCCAGCCATTCGAGCAGCGTCGGAAGCAGTACCGCCTGAATCTGCCCCCGGCGCGCACCACCTCCGACGAGTGCGCGGAGGTGACCGAGCGCATTCTGCGGAGTGGCAAAGCCGAGCGCCGCGAGCTGCCGAACAGCGGCATCGGGGGTGAGCCGAACCGTGTCGGAATCGAACCGCACCACAGAATCGAGCAGTGGCCGATAGAAGAGCTTGGCGTGAAGCCGACGAATACGCTGTGCGTTCCGCTTGATCTCGGCGTTCAGGACTCCGAGGGCATCCCGGTTGCCGTCGGGACGCATGTGTGCCGCCCTGGCGAGCCACCGGAGAGCTTCGTCGTCGTCCGGCGGTGGAAGGGTGTGGGTGCGCTTCATCCGCTGCAACTGCAAGCGATGTTCGATGAGACGGAGGAATTCGTACGAGGCAGTCAGATTGGCCGCGTCGTCGCGGCCGATGTATCCGCCCGCGGTGAGCGCAGCCAACGCGTCGACAGTTCCGAGCACACGCAGAGACTCGTCGGTTCGGCCGTGCACGAGTTGCAGCAGCTGCACCGCGAATTCGACGTCCCGCAGACTCCCGCGACCCAGTTTGATCTCTCGCTCACGGAGCTCGGGCGGAACCATCTCCTCGACGCGACGACGCATCGCCCGAACTTCTGGTACGAAATCCTCACGCTGCGACGCGAGCCAGACCATCGGGTTGAGTGCCGCGACGTAGTCGTGACCGAGTTCCAGATCGCCCGTCATCGGGCGCGCCTTGAGCAATGCCTGGAATTCCCAGGTCTTGGCCCACCGTTTGTAGTACGCAATGTGGGAATCGAGGGTGCGAACCAGTTCGCCGCGTTTGCCTTCGGGGCGCAGAGCCGCGTCGACCTCGAAGAAGGCCGAGGATCCGATACGCATCATCTCGCCCGCGATGCGGCTGGCAACCGAGTCCGCAGGCTCGGCCACGAACACGACGTCGACGTCGGAGACGTAGTTCAGCTCGCGCGCACCACACTTGCCCATCGCGATGACGGCAAGTCTCGTCGGGCACGGCTTGTCCGGACAGGCCGTAGCAACCGCGACGGCGAGCGCGGCCGTCAGTGCGGCGTCGGCCATGTCGGACAGCTGAGTTCCCACCAACTGATACGGCAGTACCGGCTCGTTCTCGACGGTGGCCGCAAGGTCTGCGGCGGCGAGAACCATCACCTGATCGCGGTATGTCTTGCGCAGCGCGACAACCGCTTCCGGACCGATGATTCCGGCTCGGTACAGGTTCGGCGACGCATTTTCGCCGGTCTCGGGCACCGCCTGGACCGCGTCGAGAAGTTCCTTGGTGAGTTGTTCCTTGCTCGGCAGTTCGGCTCTTCCGTTGGCGCCCGACTGTGTGCCCTCGGGGGTGCGAAGCTTCCGCCACGCTTCCGGGTCGGACACCAGATGGTCGGCCAGAGCGCTCGACGCGCCGGACAGACCGAACAGTCGGCCGCGCAATCCCTTGTCCGAACGCAACGCGGCATCGAGTTCGGCATAGCCGTCGCCGAGCGCTTCATCGAGACGAACGACGGTCCGCAACGCAAGGTCTGCGTTGGCCGCGCGCGACAACGACCACAGCAATTCGAGACTGTCCTCGTCGACCCAGCCGAGTTTCTGCAGGTCGGCCGGTGCCGTCGGCTCTACCAGGCCCAATCGACCTGCCCCGGGAATGACGGAACGTGACGTGGGTGGACGCACCATCAGCGAACACCTCGACTCTGGCGTGACACAGATTCACCTCGTAGCGGGTGGGGATTGCCCTTCAGGCTCTCAAAAGGCTCGTACCGAACGAAGTAGAACCTAACGCATCCCCGGCCCTCGGAATTACGAGCCCGAGGTTTTCACAAGCGTCCTTGATCTCCTACAGACCCAAGTAAGCCCTGAGTTCGTACGGCGTGACGTGGCTCCGGTATTCCTCCCACTCGCGACGCTTGTTGCGCAGGAAGAAGTCGAACACGTGCTCACCGAGCGCCTCGGCCACCAGTTCCGAGTTCTCCATCGCGTTGAGCGCTTGGTCCAGGTTGCCCGGAAGCTCCTTGTACCCCATCGCGCGACGCTCGGCGGAGGTGAGTGCCCACACGTCCTCCTCCGCTTCCGGGGGCAACGTGTAGCCCTTCTCGATCCCGCGCAAGCCTGCGGCGAGCAGTACGGCGAACGCCAGGTACGGGTTGCACGCGGAGTCGGGACTGCGGATCTCGACGCGACGTGAGGACGCCTTGTTCGGGGTGTACATCGGTACGCGGATCAGCGCCGACCGATTGGCCGGGCCCCATGAAGCAGCCGTGGGTGCCTCACCGCCGCGCACGAGGCGCTTGTAGGAGTTGACCCACTGGTTGGTCACGGCACTGATCTCGTTGGCGTGCTCGAGAATGCCCGCGATGAACGACTTGCCGGTCTCCGACAGCTGCATCGGGTCGTCCGGATTGTGGAAGGCGTTGGCGTCGCCCTCGAACAAGCTCATGTGCGTGTGCATGGCCGATCCGGCCTGATCGCTGAACGGCTTCGGCATGAAGGTTGCGCGCACGCCTTCCTCGATCGCGACCTCCTTCACGACGTAGCGGAAGGTCATGATGTTGTCGGCCATCGACAGCGCGTCGGCGTAGCGAAGGTCGATCTCCTGCTGTCCGGGCGCGGCCTCGTGGTGGCTGAACTCGACGGAAATGCCCATCGACTCGAGCGCGTCGATCGCATGCCGACGGAAGTTCGGGGCGGAATCGTGCACGGCCTGGTCGAAGTAGCCGCCGTTGTCGGCGGGGGTGGGCGGCGTACCGTCTTCGGGGCTGTCCTTGAGGAGGAAGAACTCGATCTCGGGGTGCACGTAGCAGCTGAAGCCCAGATCGGCAGCCTTGCTGAGCTGACGACGCAGCACGTGGCGCGAGTCCGCCCAGGACGGCGAGCCGTCCGGCATGGCGATATCGCAGAACATTCGCGCCGAATGCTGGTGTCCCTTGCTGGTGGACCACGGCAGGATTTGGAAGGTCGATGGATCAGGCTTGGCGACGGTGTCGGCCTCGGATACGCGCGCGAAGCCCTCGATCGCGCTTCCGTCGAAGCCGATCCCCTCGTCGAACGCGCCCTCGAGCTCCGCTGGTGCGATTGCGACCGATTTCAGGTATCCCAGAACATCGGTGAACCACAGGCGGACGAAGCGAATGTCACGCTCCTCGAGTGTCCGGAGCACGAATTCCTTTTGACGATCCATGTCCGCGAGACTAAGCAAACTGCGTTAAATCTGTGTTACATCGTGAATTCGGTCTCACTTCCGACATCTCTCACCTGGGAAAACGCTCGAGTGAAGTCGCTCAACAAACCAAATCGTTACCTGGCGGGACGAGATCGACGAGGTAGTCGATCAACGGATCATCGACGCACTCCTCGCCGGAGAAGGCGACCGTGTGCTGTGTTCCGTCGAATGTGATCAGGTCTGCGTCCAGCTGACGCGCCAGCTCGACGCCGGCCTGGTACGGCGTCGCCGGGTCGAAGGTCGTCGACACCACCACCAGCTTGGGCAGCCCCGTCACGGCGATCGTGTGTGGACTGCCAGTATTGGGGACAGGCCAGAACGCGCACAGGTCGAGGGGCGCATTCCCGGTGCCACGTCCGTCGTCGAGGAACGGTGCTGCCTCGCGGTAGCGGCGGTCGGCCTCGCCGGCCTCGGCCCGATCGGTCGTCGGCGGATCGTCGACACAGCGGATTGCATTGAACGCGTCGTCGAGGTTCGAGTAGGTGCCGTCGTCGAGACGGCCGGTGTAGAGGTCCGCGAGTCGAAGCAGCGTGTCCCCTCGGCCCTCGGTCAGCTCGGTGAGACCGACACCGAGGACTCGCCACAGGCTCTGCGAGTACAGCGCCTGCTGCACTCCCGTCAGCGCGTCGTCGTAGCTCAGGCCACGGGGGTCGGTGGTCTCCGCAGGCCGATCGATCAACGGGTCGACGAGAGCGCGGAAACGCTCGGTGGCGGCCGCCGGGTCGTCGCCGAGTGCACAGGCGTCCGACTGGGCGCAGTATGCGGCGAACTCGTCGAACGCGGCCTGGAACGCGGCACCTTGATCGACGGCCTCGTCGACGGGAGTCTGCTCGGGGTCGAGCGCTCCGTCGAGGACCATCGCACGCACGTTGGCGGGGAACGTCTCGGCATAGGTGGTGCCGATGCGGGTGCCGTAGGAGTATCCGACGTAGGTGAGCTTGCTGTCTCCGAGCACCGATCGGATGACATCCATGTCCCGGACCACCTCTCGGGTCCCGACATGTTCGAGAACCTCGGTTCCGTTGCGGCTCGCACACTTGGCGGCGTATTCCTGCTGCTCCGCCTCCTTCGCGGCGATGCCTTGCGGTGAAACGTCGACATCCGGCTCCCGACGCTCGGCGTCGACTTCCTCTGTCGTCAGGCATCGCACGGCAGGGGTGGACGCACCGATGCCACGCGGATCGAATCCGATGCGGTCGAACCGCTCTGCGACAGCAGATCCTTCTGCCTGCGTCGCCGTGTACAGGCCGGACACACCTGGGCCACCCGGGTTGAACAGCATCGAACCGATCTTCTCGCCGGACGCCTGTGCGCGCGAGATCGCGATCTGTGCGGTGTCGCCGGCAGGGTCGTCGTAGTCGAGGGGAACGGTGATCTTCGCGCATTGGATCGAGCTGCCCAGAACGGTGCCGTCCGTGTCGTACGACTCGCACGATTCCCAGACCGGTTCCTGAGTGTAAAAGTCCGCCAGCCCGTCCGGCACGACGCCTGCGCCCGGTTCGAAAGCACGGCTCGGTGCGGAATCGTTGTTCGGTTCCGGTTGAGGTGTGCCCTCGGATGTCCCGCCAGTACTGCACCCAGCCGACAGCATCAGCACAGCGGCGACGAACGCGCCGGTGCGGGCTTTCGACTTCGACTCGAAACGGATCGACCTCATAGACGACGATCGTGCCAGAACCGGACGGCGTCGCATTCGCACAGGAAGCAAACCCGCGCCCACCGCATTAGGCTTCGGTCCGTGCAGGTTCTGCGAGTCGCCGTTGCCCAGATCAACCCCACCGTCGGCGATCTCGTCGGGAATGCCGCGTTGATCGTGTCGTGGGCGTCCCGTGCAGCACAGGACGGCGCCCAGGTGGTGCTGTTCCCCGAAATGGCGACAACCGGATACCCCGTCGAGGATCTGGCGCTTCGCCCTTCGTTCGCCGCGGCGTCCGCGCGTGCGCTCGGCGACCTCGCCGTCGCTCTCGACCGAGCCGGCTGCGGTGATCTCGCGGTCGTTGTCGGCTACCTCGACCGCGACCGGACGGGCTCGCGCAACAGTGCGGCGGTGCTGTTCAGGGGCGAGGTGGTCTCCCGATACGACAAACACGCACTTCCCACCTACCGGGTGTTCGACGAGCTCCGATACTTCGCCCCGGGGTCTCGGCTGAGCATCACCGAGGTCAACGGCTTTCGACTCGGGCTGCTCGTGTGCGAGGACATCTGGCAACCGGGAGGACCCGTTCCCGCCTACACCGGCGCCGGTGTCGATGCCTTGCTGTGCCTGAATGCCAGCCCGTACGAGCAGGGCAAGAGCACTGTTCGACGGTCTGTCGTGGAGCGTCGAGCCGCCGAGGCCGGTGTACCGATCGTGTACGCCAATCTCGTCGGTGCGCAGGACGAACTGGTCTTCGACGGCGGCAGCATGGTCGTCGCCGCAGACGGCACCCTGCTCGGCCGTTCCCCCGAATTCATCGAGCACCTGCTGTGCCTCGACATCGACATGCCCGCGGCCCGCCGCGACGACACTGCGTCGATCGAGGGGTGGACGATTCACCGTCACACGGTGCCGGACTTGCTCGTACGCGGGTACGACCGCATGCACGGATCGATCGCACCGTCGATGTCCGACGAGGAACAGGTGTGGAGCGCGCTCGTGACCGGTCTGCGGGATTACGTTCACAAGAACGGATTCGCGACGGTGATCCTCGGCCTGTCGGGCGGGATCGATTCTGCTGTCGTCGCCTCCATCGCCGTCGATGCACTCGGCAGCGACGCGGTGTACGCGGTGTCGATGCCGTCGCAGTACTCCTCGGACCATTCGCGTAGTGATGCAGACGACTTGGCACAAAGAACTGGAATTCACTACCGCAGCGAGCCGATCGAAGCCATGGTGGGCGTGTTCGTCGAACAGCTGACGCTGACAGGCCTGGCCGAAGAGAACATCCAGGCGAGATGCCGGGGCATGACGTTGATGGCCCTGTCCAACACAGCCGGGCATCTCGTCCTCGCAACGGGCAACAAATCCGAACTGGCAGTGGGCTATTCGACGATCTACGGGGATGCGGTCGGTGGGTATGCGCCGATCAAGGACGTGCCGAAGTCACTCGTCTGGGACCTGGCTCGGTGGCGGAACAAGGCAGCTGCCGAGCGCGGTGAGGTCCCGCCCATCCCGGAGGGCAGCATCGACAAGCCGCCCTCGGCCGAGCTGCGCCCCGGCCAACTCGACACCGACTCGCTCCCCGACTACGAAGAACTCGACGCCGTGCTGTTTCGCTATGTGGACTGCGACCAAGGTCTGGCCGACATCGTCTCGGCAGGGTTCGAGCGCACCCGCGTCGCCGACATCATCGGCAAGGTCGACGCTGCCGAGTACAAGCGGCGGCAATACCCCATCGGCACCAAGATCACCTCCCGCGCGTTCGGGCGAGACCGACGGATGCCGATCACCAACCGCTGGAGGCAAGCACCCACCGAGGTGTGACGAATTGCACGTCTCACTCCCTTCGTCGGCCGCTAGTGCAGGTGGCACACTGGCGGACGTCATCAACCCCATCCCGGGGACCCGCCGAGCGGGCCTCGAGGAACCGAAAGGGACAAAGATGTCCGACAACAGCATTTACGGAGCGTCCGATTCGTCGGTATCCGGCTTGACCCGCAAGACCCGCACACATCATCTGCTGCAGATGAAGGCCGAGGGCGAGCGCTGGGCGATGCTCACCGCCTACGACTACTCGAGCGCGCGCATCTTCGAAGAGGCCGGCATTCCGGTCCTTCTCGTCGGCGACTCTGCTGCCAACGTCGTGTACGGCTACGACACCACCGTTCCCATCACGATCGACGAATTGCTTCCGCTGGTCCGCGGCGTCGTGCGCGGAGCTCCCAACGCACTCGTCGTCGCCGACCTTCCGTTCGGCACCTACGAGGCGTCACCGCAGCAGGCCCTGGCGACGGCGACGCGCTTCATGAAGGAAGGCCTGGCCAACGCGGTCAAGCTCGAAGGCGGTGAGCGCGTCGCCGATCAGATCGCGGCGATCACGGCCGCGGGTATCCCGGTGATGGCCCACATCGGCTTCACCCCGCAGAGCGTCAACGGCCTCGGCGGGTTCCGAGTACAGGGTCGCGGTGACGGCTCCGAGCAGCTCATCGCCGACGCCATCGCCGTGCAGGAGGCGGGCGCGTTCTCCGTCGTCATGGAGATGGTCCCCGCAGATGTCGCCGGTCAGGTCAGCCGCAAGCTCACCATCCCGACGGTGGGCATCGGCGCCGGCAACGAGACCGATGCTCAGGTGCTCGTGTGGCAGGACATGGCCGGCTACACCAACGGCAAGACGGCCAGGTTCGTCAAGAAGTTCGGAAACGTCGGAGACGAGCTCCGCAACGCAGCATCGAGCTACCTGGCCGAGGTGCGCAGCGGCGTATTCCCCGGTCCCGAACACAGTTACTGATCACTGATTCGCTGATCCAGGGGTCTTGTACGGCTCCGCCGTAGTGGCGCGGTTAAGTGCACTCCCGTGCGCTTAACCGCGCCACTGGCGCGGAGCGCCGGCAGCCAGATGGCACACTCGATGCCATGAACTCAGGTCTGAGCACCAGCAACTATCGGCGCGCAGCCGTCTCCCTCGCAGGAGCGGCCGCCGTTCTCCTGACTGTCGGCGCATGCGGTACCGACTCGACGAGCACCGGATCCTCGTCATCCCTGACCCCGACCATGACTGCCGCGCCGGCCACCGAGCCTGCGGTAGCGGGCGGCGTCACAGAGCAGCAGAGCCAGCAACTGTGTACCGACCTGAGCGAGCAGCTTCAGGAGTGGCGCATCCAAGGACCGACGCTGGGCCGCGGTGGCCTCAACATCGTCGTGCAGACCTGGGCGGCGCAGAGCGGAGCGATCAACCTTCAGGTCGTGCAGAACCGCTCCATCGTCGACGACGTCACCATCGCAACGTGCCCCGATGTACGGGAAGAAGCCATGCGGTCACTCGACATCCCCGATCTCGCATCGGGTCTCGTCGGGTTCTGACGGTGACCGACACGCACACGCGGGAGCTGTATCCACCGATCGAGCCGCACGACGCCGGGCATATCGACGTCGGTGAAGGGCAACGCATCTACTGGGAAATCAGTGGAAATCCCGCCGGAGCTCCGGTCGTGTTCGTGCACGGCGGACCGGGCGGTGGAACCGGCCCCGCCCAGCGCCGCTATTTCGATCCGGACAAGTACCGGATCGTCCTGTTCGATCAGCGCGGCTGCGGACGATCGACCCCGCACATCGCGGACGGCGCCGATCTGTCGGTGAACACCACCGATCGACTGGTGGCCGATATCGAGAAGCTTCGTGCGCACGTCGGCGTCGACCGCTGGCTGGTGTTCGGCGGATCGTGGGGCTCGACGCTGTCACTGGTGTACGCGCAGGCCCATCGCGAGCGAGTAACCGGCCTGATCCTCCGCGGAATCTTCCTGCTGCGTCGAAGTGAAATCGACTGGTATTACAACGGCGGTGCCGGACACATCTTCCCCGAGCAGTGGGACCGATTCCTGGCACCGGTTCCCGAGAGCGAACGCGCCGGCGACCTCGTCGAGGCGTACCACCGACTTCTGCGGTCGGACGATCGTGCCGTGGCCACCGAAGCCGCGATCGCGTGGTCCTCGTGGGAGGCAGCGACGAGCTATCTTCTCCCCCGGCCGGACCAGATCGAGGAGAACGAGGATCCCCGGTTCGCGTTGGCATTCGCGGGAATCGAGAACCACTACTTCCGAAACAACGGCTTCCTCGAGGAAAATCAACTCCTCGCCGACGCCCACCTGCTCGCCGGAATTCCTGGGGTCATCGTTCAGGGCCGCTACGACGTGGTGTGCCCGGCAACGAGTGCCTGGGAACTCCACAAAGCCTGGCCCGACGCAACACTGACGATCGTGGACGATGCCGGGCACTCAGCAGCCGAACCCGGCATCATCCATCACCTCGTCGAGGCAACCGATCGATTCGCCTCACCGCCGGAGTCGTAAGCGAATTCGATACGCCGGGAGGTGGTGTCGGCGACGGTCAATCTCACCGTCACCTTCTCCCCTTCCGGCGGTTCGCCCGCGCACTTTCCGATGACGATGGGCGTGTCGACGAAAATTTCCGCGGCGCGCTTCCCGTCCGATCCGCGAAGCACACGCGCCGAAAACTGCTCACCCACCCGATTTTCGAGTATCGATGCTTCCGTCAGGTCGATGCACGCTCGATCCACCTTCGACGCCGTCGAATCGGATCCGCGCATCGTGGCGGGTAGGTCGGGCAATGCTGTTCTGGCCCAGTCCGGGACGTCGCGGGCGGCAACGACGGCAAGGCAGACCTCCGTGGCGAAGCGGTCCGACAGTCTTCGCAACGGTGCGGTGACGTGGGCGTACGGCGCGGCGATTCCCGAATGCTCGGTCATCTCCGGCACCTCGCCGTCGAACGCCACGTAGTCCGCACCCCGCAGCAAACTCGTGGCTTGCGTCATCATCGCCAGCGTCTCGGGTGCATCACTGGGTAGCGACGCCAGCACCGCGCCCGCAGATGCGCCGTCGGGCCAGTCGATTCCGAGCATCGACGCGGTCTTCTTCAACGTCGACACAGCGCCGTCCGGTGCGGGAGGAAGCGTCCGGAGCAGCCCGACGCGTGCGTCGAGCATGATTCGGGCTGCACACATTCCGGTCAGCAACGACACCTCGGCGTTCCAGGAATCGACCGCAGTTCGCTCCTGCAATTCGATACGCCAGGATCGACCGTCACGGACGACATCCTGCTCGGGCAGTGCGATATCGATCGCTCCGCGGCGAAGAGCAGCGTGCGCTCGCAGCACGCCGAACTCACCGAGCGCAGCGATGGACGGATGAGGCGTGCCTGCATCGAAGTCCGCCTGCACCTTCGCGTAGTCGAGTCGCGCAATGGACCGTACCCTCGCGCGCTTCACCGTCCAAGAGACGGCCTCCCCCGAATCGTCGACTTCGATTCGCCAGAGCGCCGCCGGACGAATCTTGTCGGGGAGCAAACTCGCCGACCCCTCCGACAGAACGCGAGGATGCAGCGGAACGGACCCGTCGGGCAGATAGAACGTCTGGCCACGCGCTCTCGTCTCGGTATCGAGCGCTCCGCCGGGCGTCACGACAGCTCCCACGTCCGCAATGGCGTAGTGAATCACAAACCCCGTCGACGACTTCTCGACGTGCACAGCCTGATCCAGATCCATCGAGCCGGGAGGATCGATGGTCACCAACTCGATGTCGGTGCGGTCCTCTCGATCCGTTGCACACCGGTCCACCGCCGATTCGGCCTCTGCCAGCGCCTCTGCCGAGAATGTGTCACGAAGGTCGAATTCGGACCGGATGGAGTCGAAATCGAACGATGGGGCCGACAGTCGCGCAAGGACGACCACCGTCAGTTGTTCCAGTCGTCGTCGGCTTTGTCGGCTGCCTTGTTTCGCTCGGCTGCAATCTGAATCGCACGCTCGGCGGTCGCACGATCCGGGTACGGGCCCATGCGATCGAGTGCACCCGATTCCTTACCCTGTGAGACCGTCTTGCTCCGTACGTCGTAGTACCAGGCTTCGTCGTCTGTGCTCATGCGTCCCAGTCTGCCCGAAAACACTCTCCGAGACCGGCCATTCACGGCACCACTGATCAATCCGGGGACTCCACTCCCCGGGGGGTGCGAACGAGTCGGCATATAAGCCGGATCCTGTGAACCACGCACGCTCGAGAGCGCGCGCAGAACGACGACCATCCATCTGGGCACACCGTCGCCGGGTACCTCGAGCAGTCAACCCGCAGGCTCGGGCGAGCAGCCCTCGAACACCTGCGCAGCCGGACCTTTCGGAAAAGGTTCGGCCTTCGACCTTGCTCCGGGCGGGGTTTACCTAGCCACCCCAGTCACCTGGGGTGCTGGTGCGCTCTTACCGCACCGTTTCACCCTGACCTGCACTGCACTTTCCGAAAAAAGTGTGGTGCAGGCGGTCTGTTTTCTGTGGCACTGTCCCGCGAGTCACCTCGGGTTGCCGTTAGCAACCGCCCTGCTCTGTGGAGTCCGGACTTTCCTCGGCTCGGAGCTTGCCGGAATCGCTCCGCCAGTTCTCCGTGCCGCAGCCGCCCAACCGACTCGTTCGCAGGATCGAACTCTACTGGTTCCGAGCCGCGAACTACAGTTCACGTCATGGATCACGTCGTTCTGCTTCGCGGAATCAACGTCGGCGGCATCAACATCAAGATGGCCGACCTCCGCGCCGCACTCACGGCCGCAGGCTTCGAGAACGTCCGGACTGTTCTCGCCACCGGCAACGTTCAGCTCTCCTCGCCGGAGAAGGGCCATGCCCTGAAGCGGTCCATCGAGGCAACGCTCGCCGCCGCCTTCGGGTACGAGGCGTGGGTCATCGTGCTCGACCTTCCGCAGCTGCGCGACATCGTCGACGGCTATCCGTTCGATCCCGAACATGACGGCTGGCACCCGTACGTCATCTTCGGCAACGATGCCGACCACCTCGCGGAATTGACAGCAGTCGGTGCCGCCCTGGATCCGACGGTCGAACGTGTGGCTCCGGGCGCAAGCGTGGTCTATTGGGAGGTGGTCAGGGGCAGCACCACCGACAGCGCGATCGGCAAGTTGACAGCCAAAGCAAAGTACAAGCCCACCATTACGACCCGGAATCTACGGACACTCGTCAAGATGCTCGCGTGAGCGGTGTCGCGGAACCGATCATCGCTGCAGCATTGGTCGCCGCTGTTCTGATATTCGCCATCGTTGCGCCCCGAGGCCTCCCCGAGATCGTCGTCGCGCTACCGGCGGCTGTGGCGGCCGTGCTTCTCGGGCTCGTCTCCGTGTCGGAGGCCCGTGAGCAGGTAGTAGAGCTCCTCCCGACGGTGGTGTTCCTGGCGTTCATCCTCGTGCTGGCACATCTGGCCGATGCCCTGGGAGTCTTCACCTGGATCGCGTCGGTAATGGGTAGATCGGCGAAGGGAAGTCCACACCGTCTGCTGATGTCGGTCTTCGCGGCCGCGGCGGTCACCACTGCGGTCCTGAGTCTCGATGCGACAGTCGTACTCCTGACGCCGGCAGTGATCGGTGCTGCGCGAGCCCTCCGTATGTCGCCGCGCCCGCACAGTTACGCCACCGCACACCTGTCCAATTCGGCGTCGACGCTTCTGCCGGTGTCGAACCTGACGAACCTGCTCGCTTTCGCCGCCACCGGCTTGACGTTCGTTCACTTCGCGGCATTGATGGCGCTGCCGTGGATCGTGTCGATTCTGATCGAGTTCGCGGTGTTCTGGCTGTTCTTCCGACGAGATCTCGTCCGCACCGAACCGACGACCACGGACCAGCTTGCTCCGGACAAGCCTGTGGCCACTCCCACTGTGCCTCTTGCCGTGCTCGGCGTGACGCTGCTCGGTTTCGCGGTTGCCGGACTCTTCGGCGTCGAACCGTTCTGGGTGGCTGCCGTCGGCTCGCTCGCGCTGGCTGTGCCTGCGCTGAAGCAAGGTTTCACGGTGCCCAAGCGAATCCTGTGGGCAGCCGACCTGAAGTTCTGCGGATTCGTGCTCCTGCTGGGAATCGTCGTCGAGGGAGTGACCTCGGGGCCGATCGGCGAATGGCTGAGCGGAGTACTGCCCACCGAGGCATCGTTCACCGGCCTGCTCGCTACGGCCGCGATTGCCGCGCTCGCATCCAACGTCGTCAACAATTTGCCG
Source organism: Rhodococcus sp. EPR-157 (assembly GCF_001647195.1). Classification (GTDB taxonomy): domain Bacteria; phylum Actinomycetota; class Actinomycetes; order Mycobacteriales; family Mycobacteriaceae; genus Rhodococcoides. Next base: position 20,804 of record NZ_LVCV01000663.1, read on the forward strand.
GCGACCCTCATGCTGCTGGCCGCGTTCGGCTCGTCAGCCCAACCTGGACTGTTGCTCGCGATGGTCATCGGAGTGAACCTCGGCCCCAACCTGACCTATGTCGGATCGCTTGCGATCATGCTGTGGCGCAGGGTCAGTGCCGCGAACGGTGAACCCGCCTCGATCGGTACGTTCACCGTTCTCGGTCTGATCACCACCCCGCTGACGATCCTCGGATCGGTTGCGGCGCTGTGGGTTGCGTTAGGCGTTCAGATATGACGTGTCGTTGACCAGTCGAACCGACGCGCCGCCGTCGGGATAGAACTCGGCGATGCTCAGCGAGGCCAGATCGAGGTGCAGGCGGTAGAGCAGCGACGGTCCGACATCCAAGGCGAGCTGAAGCAGCATCTTGATCGGCGTCACGTGGCTGACCACGACGACGGTCGATCCGGCATGCGACGCGACGAGCTTGTCGCGAGCGATCGTCACGCGTTCACGGACCGTGTCGAAGCTCTCGCCGCCGGGCGCCGACACCGACGTGTCGCCGCGCCACTGTCGATGCACGTCCGGATGCTTGTCCATCGCCTCGGAGAACGTGAGCCCTTCCCAATCGCCGAAATCGGTCTCGGTGAGCTCGTCCAGAGTCGCCACCTCGAGGCCGGTCTTGCCGGCAAGTGCACCTGCGGTCTGCTGTGCGCGACCGAGTGGCGACGCGACGATCGCCGAAATATCGTCTCGCGCGGCCAGATACGCTGCCGCAGCAGCAGCCTGCTGCTCCCCCAGCTCGGTCAACGGCGGGTTGCCTCGTCCCGAGTAGCGACGTTCCACAGACAAGGGTGTCTGCCCGTGACGAAGCAACAGCAACCGCGTCGGATCGCCCACCGCGCCGGTCCATCCCGGGGCCGCAGGTTTCTTCTCGACCTCCCGCGGCGGTTCCAACGGGGCACCGTCGGCGGCTGCATCCATCGCCTCGTTCGCCAGTCGATCGGCGTGCGAGTTCTGCGCACGCGGAATCCACTGGAACGTGACGCGGTCGAACCCCCGGACCAGACCGGCGGCCTCCCGATTGAGCGGGATCATGTCCGGGTGCTTGACCTTCCAACGCCCCGACATCTGTTCGACGACGAGTTTGGAGTCCATCCGGACCTCGACCTCACGTGCACCGACGTCACCCGCTGCGGTCAAACCTGCAATGAGGCCGCGGTACTCGGCGACATTGTTGGTTGCCACACCGAGTGCGAGACGACGCTCGGCGAGCACCTCCGACCGATCGGCCGAGAACACCACGGCGCCGTAGCCTGCGGGGCCTGGATTGCCACGGGAACCGCCGTCCGCCTCGACGACGACCCGTTGCGGTGAACTCACAGACCGGAATCTTTGGTGCGCACGAGAATCGCGTTGCATTCGGAGCACCGCAGGAGCTCGTCCGCAGGTTTGGCCGCTATACGAGAGATTTCGCCGCGATCGAGTTCGATGCGGCACGCGCCGCACCGACGAGCCTGCAGCAGCGCCGCACCGCGTCCGGTGAGCCCGCGCTGCTTTTCGTAGATTGCGAGCAGATCTTCGGGGAACGTCGCCGCCAATTCGGTTCGACGTGCCGTCGCACGCTGCTCGGCGGCATCGACGTCGGCGACCGCGTCGTCGCGGCGGCGGCCGGCGTCGACGAGCTCGTCCTCGATCTGAGTCAGCTGAGCACCCGCGTGGTTGTAGTCGGTTTCCGACGCCTCACGCCGCTCCATGACCTCGAGCAGTTCCTCTTCGAGGATGCCCTGACGCCGTTCGAGGCTCGACAGCTCGTGCTGCAGCTCGGACATCTGCTTTGCTGCGACAGTTCCGCTGTCGAGAAGCTTCCTGTCGCGGTCCTCGCGCTGGCGGACGGCGTCGACCTCGCCTTCGAGCTTCTTGATGTCACGGTCGAGATCGTCCATCGCGATCTGGACGGTGACGGCGCTGTCCTTGCGGGCGATTCGCTCTGCCTCGAGCTTCTCGAATTCGACCTGCTCGGGAAGACTGCGGCGACGGTGTGCGATCTGCGTCAGCTCGGTGTCCACTGCGGCCAGTTCGAGAAGTGAGGCCTGCACTCGGGGGTCGACATTCACGCGTGATGACTCCTGCGACTATGGAAGTTGATTCGATCCACACTACCGGCTCAGTGGGCCCCGACGGTCCATGGATCGGTGCGGTGTTCACTGACCCTGCTGCTCCAGCCCGGCACACTTGCGAACTCGGCATCGAGAACTCCGCGCGCTTGCTCGCACCACGGCCATTCCGACGCCCAATGCGCGACGTCGACGACAGCAGGTCCGCCCGCCCTGAGGTGTTCGTCCACCGGGTGGTGCCGCAGGTCGGAGGTGACGAACACGTCTGCACCCAGGCGTGCGACGGCGTCCAGGAACGAATCGCCCGCACCTCCGCACACGGCGACGGTGGAGACCACGGAGTCGGGGTCACCCGCGGCCCGCACGCCCCACACAGTCGGAGGGAGAGCCGCCCGAACACGTTCGGCGAAATCCCGAAGTGTCGTCGGGGCCTCGAGACTTCCCACCCGTCCGAGTCCGGTCGATGTCGGCAGCCGCGCCTCCTCGAAGATGTCGAACGCCGGCTCCTCGTAAGGATGCGCACCCCGCAGTGCTGCAAGAACAGCAGCACGTACGGACGCAGGAGCCACGACTTCGATCCGATCCTCGTCGACGTGTTCGAGTGCCCCGACCGATCCGATCGCCGGCTCTGCGCCGTATTCGGGCTGGAATTGCCCCACCCCGCGAACACTCCAACTGCAGCTGCTGTAGTTGCCGATCGCGCCGGCACCCGCCCCGAACAGTGCGCCCCTCACCACGTCGCTGTGCGAACCGGGAACCAGCACCACCCACTTGTCGATCGGCGGAGCATCGATCGGCTCGATGGGGCGTGTGTCGGTCACTCCAAGCAGATCCGCCAAAGCGTCGGACACTCCGGGGTCGGCGCTGTCGGCGTTGGTGTGCGCGGTGAACAGCGCGCATCCCGCTTTGACGAGGCGGTGGATCAAAGCACCTTTCGGAGTGTTCGCGGCGACGGAGTCGACACCCCTGAGTAGCAGCGGGTGATGCGCGACGAGAAGGTCGGCTCCCCACTCGATGGCCTCGTCGACTACGTCTGCGGTGGCATCCACGGCATACAAGACCTTGCTCACCTCGTCCGCGGGGTCGCCGGTGACCAGGCCCACCGAGTCCCAGCTCTCGGCAAGCCTGGGAGGGTAGGCGGTATCGAGAACGGCAACGACATCGGCCAGGGTCACACGGGCTGTCACAATCGGCTCCTAGAGAACATCGGCGAGTGCGTCGACGAGTATGTCGACCTGATCGGCGCGTCGAACTGCGACGCGGAGATGATCCGGTGCCAAGCCGGGGAACGTGTCACAACGGCGCACAGCGATGCCCTTCGCTCTCAGACGCAGGCGAACGCTGTCCGCGTCGGGCACCGTCAACAGCAGAAACGGCGCCCGGGCCGGGGTATGAACTGCGATTCCGAGACCTTCCAGTCGTCGAATCATGTCCTCCCGGTCGGTCGTGATGGACTGCGCCTTCTCCGCAGCGAGCCGAACTGCCTGCGGTTCACTGCAGGCGAGAATGGCCTCGATCTGCAGGCTGCCGACCGGCCAGTGTGCGCGCCCTGTCGTCAGCCGGGCCAGGACGTCCGGGTGCCCGAGCGCATATCCACACCGCAGCCCGGCCAGCGCCCAGGTCTTGGTGAGGCTTCGTAGAACGAGAACGTCGGCGAGCGATTCCACCGCGACGGACTCGGTCTCAGCCGGGATCGCGTCGGCGAAGGCTTCGTCGACGACGACGATGCGACCTGGCCGCCGCAGCTCGAGAACTGCCTCGCGCGCGTGCAGCACCGACGTCGGATTGGTCGGGTTTCCGACGACGACCATGTCGGCTCGGGCGGGCACCAGGTGCGGGTCGAGTCGAAATGGCGGAGGCAGTACGACCTGCTCGACGGCCACGCCTGCTTCGCGCAGCGCCAGTTCCGGCTCGGTGAACGACGGATGGATCACGGCCGCGCATCGAGGGTGGAGCTTCGGCAACAGGGCGAAGCCCTCGGCGCCACCCGACAGCAGCAGCACCTCGTCCGGAGTTCGCCCGTGACGTCGCGCGACCATTTCACGCGCGCGCATCTCGGCCGCAGCGCTCGGATACGAACCGAGAGAGGTAAGCGCGTCGGCCAATCTCGTCCGAAGCCACGCCGGAGGTGCAGAACCTTGCACGTTGACCGCGAAATCGACGAGTCCTTCGCCTACATCTGCGTCACCGTGATGACGGAGAAGCGACATCGAGTCCAATTCCAACGGATCCTTTCGTTGCCGATGAGCGTAGTCCCGACCGTCGGCGATATGGTTTTGTCATGACAAACCTCGACGCATCGCCACTCCCACGCGCCAAGGTAGTGCTGTTCGACCTGGATGGAACGCTCACCGATTCGGCGCCGGGCATCCTCGCCGGCTTCCGCCACGCGTTGGCTTCGGTCGGCGCGCCTGCCCCGACCGAGGAGCAGTTGGCGTTGGTAATCGGTCCGCCGTTGATCGACACACTGCGGGGATCGATGGGATTGTCCGAGGACATCGCCCAGGCGGCGCTGCAGGCGTATTTCGAGCGATACGACACCACGGGGTGGGCCGAGAACACGGTCTACGACGGGATCGAGCCGGTGTTGGCGGAGCTGAAGAACCGCGGAGTTCGGTTGGGCGTCGCCACCTCCAAATCGGAGCGGTTCGCGCACCGCATCCTGGATCATTTCGCTCTGTCGCAGTACTTCGAGTTCATCGGCGGCGCCAGCAACGACGGAGAACGACGCGCCAAGCCCGACGTGATCGCCCACTCGCTTCGCAATCTCGGAATCGTCCCGAAGGAGGTCGGCGTCGGGGGCACAGACCGCGTGCTGATGGTCGGTGACCGAGACCACGACGTCCACGGCGCCGCACGCTTCGGTATTCCGGCGATCTACGTCGACTGGGGCTACGGCATCGCCGGTGAGAACGACGACGCTGCGTTCACCGTGACGAACATGGACGAACTGTCGAAGGTGCTCAGTGACAACACAGGTGCTTCATGACATCACAGATGCTTCGTGACAACACCGAATAGGGCCGACGCCGCGGTTCACGTCACGTTCGTGTGCACCGGCAACATCTGCCGCTCCCCGATGGCAGAGAAGATCTTCGCCGCCTACATCAAGGAGGCAGGTCTTGGAGCCGCAGTGCGGACCACGAGCGCGGGTATCGACGGCTGGCACGAGGGTGAGGGTGCCGACCCGCGGACGGTAGCCGAACTGCAGGCGCACGGGTACGAGTCGGATCACGAGGCCGCTCAGGTCGGCGCGGATCACCTGGCGGCCGATCTCGTGGTTGCCCTCGACACCGGCCACGCGCGGCAACTACTTCAGTTGGGCGTACCCGCCGAACGGATCGCGCTGTTGCGATCGTTCGACGACGACGCCGACGAGAAATCGGTCGCTGATCCGTACTACTCCTCGGACGACGCCTTCGCCGAGGTGCGCGAACAGGTCGAGGCAGCCATGCCGGGGCTGGTGCGTTGGGCCGAGGAGCGCGTCTCCGACGAGGCGTCGTACATCTCGTTCAGCTCAGCCGCTACCGTAGTTGTTGTGCGAAGGCTCAGATTTCTGCTGCGACCGGGATGGTTCGCGTTGGCTGCCGTCGTCGCGCTGTTCGCGTACCTGTGCTTCACGGTGCTCGCGCCGTGGCAGCTGGGCAAGAACACGTCGACGTCGCACCGCAACGAACTGATCAACGAGTCGGTGAACGCCGAGCCGGTGGCCATCGAACAGCTGCTGTCCGGACCTGGGTTTGCGGACGACGACGAGTGGCGTCGGGTTGTGGCAACAGGCTCGTACGACACGGACAACGAAGTTCTCGTCCGTCTCCGCAGCATTCGCGAGCAACCTGCGTACGAGGTGATCACGCCGTTTCGGCTCGACAGCGGCCCGACGGTTCTCGTCAACCGCGGCTACGTGCTGCCGGTGCAGGGAACTGCACCTCCGTCGATCGAGCCGGCACCACCGGGTGCGGTGACGCTCGACGCGCGGATTCGTCAGGCCGAGGGCACCTCGCGGGAGCCCATCGAGGAAGCCGGCCACATTCAGGTCTACAACATCAATCCCGATCAGATCGGGACTGCAGTCGGGGTGGACGCCGTTCAGGGCTATCTTCAGCTCGACGAGGGCCAGCCAGGCGGACTCGGACTGATCGAACTCCCCCAGACCGACTCCGGGCCCTACCTGTCGTACGGCTTGCAGTGGCTCGCGTTCGGCATCATGGCTCCGCTCGGATTGGCGTACTTCGTGCGGGCGGAATGGCGAGAGCGTCGCAAGGCAACCAACCAGGACTTGGCCGATCTGGATTCCGAAGTCGCTACTTCCGACACTCCGGTTTCCGCTGCCGCACGGCCACACGCCGATTCGGCCGTCGAAGAACCCGAGTTCACGTTGCCCACACGCAAGGAACGCAAATCGAAGGCCAAGGCCGGATCAGCGCTCACGGACAAGGACGTGCGCCTTGCCGACCGTTACGGCAAGAATCGCTGACACTGCTGTCGCCGCAACCTGCACCAGAACCGACAACGTCGCGGCTCGATCGAGGTCATCCGGTGTCGGTGCCCGACCGGCCCCCAGGGTGGGACGAATTTCGACGCCGTGAGCGTATTGGGTTCTGCCACCGAGGCTGACTCCGAGGGCGCCGGCGGCCGTGGCCTCGGCAACGCCGGCATTCGGACTCGGATGCCGGGACGCGTCGAGACGCCAGGCACGTAGCGACTGACTCGGACGCCCGCCGACGGCGGGTGACACCGCCGCGGTGACAGCTCCCGTCAGCCGGGCCGGGGCGAGGTTGACCACATCGTCGAGCCGAGCAGCGAACCAGCCGAAACGCCGATATTTCGGGGAGCGATAGCCGATCATCGCGTCGAGAGTGTTGACTGCCCGGTACCCCAGGATCCCAGGCACCCCGGCCATCGCCCCCCAGAACACGACGCCGACGGTGGCATCCGAAGTGTTCTCCGCGATCGACTCGAGCGATGCCCGAGACAAACCGTCGATGTCGAGCACGCTTGGATCGCGGCCGCACAAAGACGGTAGAAGCGTGCGCGCGGCCTCGATCTCCCGATTGCGTAGATGCTCGGCCATCTGCGATCCCGTTCGAGCCAGCGAGGTTCCACCGAGTGCAACCCAGGCCGCGGATGCCGTGACCACGGTGTCAAGGAGTGGACCGCGACGTCCAGCGACTGCCGATGCGGCTGCGCCCACCGTCGTCACTGCCCCGACGAGAACGAGGGTGTGCAGCGCGCCCGCCCGCCTACTGTCCCGATACGTCCGCTGTTCCAGTGCCCCTGCGGCACGGCCGAATCCGGCGACCGGATGGAATTGCCGAGGGTCGCCCAGGATTCGGTCCAGACCGAGTCCGAGCACAAGGCCTGCGGCGCGACTGTGGAACCGCGTCCAGCGGAAGTTCATGTACCGACGGTAGCGAACAACTGTCCAGTCACCAGCCAACGGTTGCCGGTCGCTCAGCCCCAGCGCGACCGATAGGCGCCCGTGATGTGCCTGTTGTCGAAATCGAGGTCGTGGCCGGAATGAAGCAAGGCCGCTGCTATACCGAGAAATCCGACCGTTGCCATCAGAAGCAGTGTCACAGTGTCCCCCTATCGCCGTTCGCCCACTACGCGGGCGTTGATGATCTTGATTGTGACCGAGACGTACACAATTGAAAATGCAGTTGAGGGCGCCATCACACGTGTCGACAGTCACCGGTCGATTCGCGGTTAGGATCGACCACATGACCGGAGATGGCACGCTCGACGCAGGCAACACCACCGCAACAACCCCGAGTGGGCGACCGAGCTGGGTGAACAAGGCGATCATCGGCGCAGTCGCACTGGTCGCGCTGATAGTCGCGTATCTGATTCTCGCGGCATTCCTGCCCCGGTGGTGGAGCATTCGTGTCGCCAACCTGTCCGATCAGGCCTTCAGCAAGGGCATCTTTTGGGGGCTCGTGTTCGGCACCGTGTGCACGCTCGTTCCCCTCCTGCTTTTCACCGCCGCATGGCGTGTCCGCAAGAAGCGCGGCGGGAAGGTCACGGCGATCGTGGCGATCGTGCTCGCCGTCGCTGTCGCTGCGCCGAACCTGCTGACTCTCTCGATCGTTCTCGGCAGCAACAATGCCGCGCACGCGGGCGAAAGAACGCTCGACACGGAGGCACCAGGCTTCCGCGGGGCCACCGTGCTCGGCGCGATGATCGCGGTCGTGCTGTTCACGGCACTCGTCTACTTCGTCGTCCGTAGCCGCAGACGTCGTGCACAGAAGCGGATCGCAGCCGCTAACCCCGCACCTCAGGTATGACGTCAGTACGTACGCGGAATCCCGATGACCTTGGTGGCGTCGACAGTCAAACCTAGCCGCGAATCCAGGCCCAGCGCAGGAACTTCCGGGACATCGGCCGGGTCTGCGGCGACTGCGCCCACAACGTCTGCGCCTGCGATGGCGAAGTTGGAGATCGAGCGACGAATGTGATTGGCGGAGGTCGCGAGGACGACGGAGCCTGCGCCGATCGACTCTACGATCGGCACGCTGAACAGCGCGTTCTGCACTGTCGAATTGGCCTTGTTCTCCACATGAATTCGCTCGGCGGCAACACCGTTGTCGACGAGCCACTCGCGCATCGCCTCTGCCTCGGCAACGCCGCTCTGCGGATTTCCACCAGTCACGACCACGGGCGATTCAGGTGAAGCCGATGCCGCGGCTGCTGCGCTTTCGAGCCGATCGACCAACTCGTCCTGCATCGAACCGTCCCCGTGGAGACCGAACCCGAGCGCGACGATTGCCGTGCGCGGACCGTCGAGCACCGGGGCGAAGTCCACCGTCGACTCGGCCGAGGTGGCAATGATGCTCAGCGCGCGCACGACGGCGTCGTGCAGCGTCGGATCGAGTTCGGCGAGCCGGGTGAGTGCCGCGTCTCTGCCGTCCGCGTCTTCGCCTGCATTGCGGTAGAACGCCTGTAAAGCAACAACATTGGCATCCGACGGCGCCGCGAGAGCCAGCGCGTCGAGCGAGGCGAGCCCGAGGTCGTAGTTGCCCTTGACCAGATTGTCCTGCGCAGCGTTGTACAGGGCAGGTGTCGCAGGTTCGGCAATCGACTCGATCAGCGCGCCCGGGTCGATCGGGAACGGTAGCGGTTGCGCGGTGGCCACACCACCGAATGCGAGTACGACGACCGCCGAGGCGGCGATCGAGGTACCGAAGCTTTCTCTGGACAGGCTGATTCGCACAGCACGTCCTTCCTGCAGACGACGTAGAGGTCGCCTAGAGGTTAGCTCGAGTGTGACCGCTGTGGCTAATGTTACTGAAGTGCATAGAGTTACAACGATGTGATTCGACTACACCGAAAAGCGCGTCGCGGCAACGGAATCAGCACTCAGGGCACTACGGGAGCCTTGCCGCCGTCGTAGGGTTCGATCACGATCTGCGCGTCCGGCGCGAAGGTCAGATGGACAGGACCCGCGTCCTCCGCCACGGTCACGACGACCGACAACCCTTCCTGCCCCACCGCCTCGATGAGACCACGTTGGTCCCCAGCCTCGTCGACGAGGGCGTAGTCCCCCACCACGACGAGCAATTCCTCGGCTGAGAGTGTGCGACGGCCACCGAAATCTTCCACAGTCATGGTTCCACCGTAGGGGACGGGTCCGGTCACCACAGATACGAGCGGTTGACGATCACGTCGAGCAGCAACACGCAGCCGATGATCCCGAACACGATCCGAACCACGGCCGGACCGAATTTCGTGAGCACGCGCACCACACGCCGGTAGCGACGCCGGGCGGCGCGGCTGGAACCCATGGACATGACGAGCACCACCAGCGGCGGGATCAAGGCGAGCACGCAATAGGCGACCACGATCACCGGCCACGTCGGCGGGAGCGGACTGTAGGAGGACAACATGGCGAGACCTGCCAAATAAGGAACAGCAGTCGGTGCCTGCACGATTCCGACCGCGAACCCGGTCACTGCGAGCAACGACGGACTTCTTCTGAACTTCGCCGTCCATGCGGGCGGCGGACGATCCGACTGCGGAAGTAGCGCCAATGCGATCAGAACGACGCTCAACACCAGTTCACCCCAGTATCGAACGGTAGGTGTGAGCTCGAAGTCGAAGATGCCGGTCAGGAAGTCGAACCCGAGCACAGCGAGAAGACCGAACAATGTGGTCGCGAGAAAGACGCCGCCGATGAACGCCAACCCCGTTTTCAGCGGAGGTGTTCGGCGAAGCCGAGCGTCGTATGCGATCGCCGCGGTGATTCCGATCAACAGCACATCGAGAGAGTCGAGGACTGCAAACCCGACGAGCGCCGACAGCAACGTGATCATGTGGGAGCCACACTATACGGATCGATCAGACACGTCGGTGGGGTGTGATCTCCCCCAGGACGTCGAAGTCGTAGGCACCCGCTCTGGCGAGATAGATCGGCTGAACGATATGCCCACCCACCATCGTCAGGTGACCGCGCGCGCCGTCGTAGGAGAAGTTCTGCGACACCGAGTCCAGGACCGCAACCTCGGCTGTGCCTGCTCGATTGACCAGGTTCCCGAGGAAAGTGATCCCCTCGTAGCAAGATTGACCGAGCGATCCGACAATCGGTGCGTCCGGTCCGAATCGTGCCGCGAACCGGCCGGAGAAGTCGAGACTCTCCTTCGTCGCCAATGTTTCGAAGTATCCGGAGGACACGTACAGATCGCGGGTGTTCTCGGAACCCGTGGCGAGCAGCATGTTTTCGTCCATCAGCGGACTCAGACGTGCGCACCGTTGATCAAGACCGACTGCGGCGAAATGTTGATGGAATGCAGCCGCGTCGTCTCCGAGCAGGAGTACGACGACGGCGTCGCACTCCGACTTCTCCAGTGCACTGACGGCCCCCGAGTAGTCGGAGGTGCCGATCGGCGAAAAGGCTGCGAAGGCAACGGACGCTCCGATCGACCCGAGATACCGGGTGACGATCGCAGCGCTCTTGCGAGGCCACACGTAGTCGTTGCCGACGACTGCCCACTTCGTCCGGCCGAGTTCGTGCACCATGAATTCGAGAGCCGGGATCAACTGCCCCGACGGGGTCTCGCCGGTGACGAACAGCCCCGGGTAGCGGTCGCCGCCTTCGTACAACGAGGTGTACACGTACGGGATGCGTCCGGAAGTGATCGGGATCAATGCCCTGCGCACCGCCGAGGTATGCATCCCCGCGACGGCGTCCACAGCTCCGATATCGAGCAGAGCCCGCACGTCGGCCGCCACCGCAGCAGGTGCGCGGCCACCATCGATCGGCAGCAGTTCGACGTGCCGGCCAAGGACGCCATCTCCGGCGTTGAGCTCCTCCTGCGCCAGTTGAGCGGACAGCTCGCTCGACGGCCCGATCAATCCGAAAGGCCCGGACATCGGAAAGACGATGCCGACCGTGAAGGTCTCGCCGTCGAAGTAGCGTGTGGTGTCCAAATTTTCCGTCATCGACACCCCGTCCCGGCCGTCCACAGTCGTCGCGCTCGCATAGACTGCACTTTCAGGAATCGAGGCCGTGCACCTCGGAGCGCCTGCAGTTCGATTCATGATAGGAGTCTGATCGCGTGACGCCGACGGAACCCACGCATCGCGGTGGCGGCGCAGACCGACTTCTGTCCGCACTCGAGCGGGCCGTCAGCGAACGCATGCGCCTCGCGCTCGAACCAGAAGGCCTCGACCTCGAGGAGTGGCGGGTCCTGAGCTTTCTGTCCGACGGCGACGGACACACCATGGCGGACACCGCAGAGTTCGCGTTGCTGCCCCCGCCCACGCTCACCAAAGTCGTGAACCGACTCGTATCGAACAATCTGGTGCACCGGCGTACCGGCACCGTCGACCGTCGCCAGGTCCTCATTCGCACCACCGCACGCGGACAGCGAAAGTTCGAGGACGTTGCCGGCGTCGTCGAGTCCGTACACCGCGCGCTGTTCGCTTCCGATGCCGCTCGCGAAATATTCGAGACCGTACTGTCCACGGCCCTGGACCATGCGACATCTTCGTCAGTGTCCGCCGATCACTGACCCGACGTCAGATGAGGGTGTTCGGCCACGACGTTGCTCATCAACTCGTCGACAGCTTTGACCCGCGCCAGTCCGGTGAGTTCGCGCGGTACCGCGATCCAGTAGGTCCGTTCGATCGAGAAGTGTTCTGCTACAACGCGAACCAGCGTATCGTCGGGCTCGCCGATGTAACTCGGCAGCGGTGCGATACCCAGGCCGCTGCGCGCTGCGAGCCAATGCCCGGTGATGTTGTTCGTCTGGATCTGCGCGCGACCGTCGGCGAGAATCGAATCGAAGATCCGGAGTGGAGCCACATCGAGAAGTGCGCCGACATACCAGATCAGCGTGTGGTCACGTAGGTCGTCCATTTTCGTGACCGCCGGAGAAGATTCGAGATACTCCCGTGTCGCGTACAGGTGCAGCGAGTACGTCGCAAGTCTGCGAAAAGCCACGAATCTCGGTGACGGCTCTTCCAGCGTCACCGCAATGTCGAATTCTCTGGTGTCGATCGTCTTGTGTTCGGTTGCGGTCACGAGCTCGACGTTCAGATCCGGGTGAGCTTGACGCAGCGTCGTCAGGTTCGGCGTCAACACGAACGCACCGAATCCGTCGGGCGCGGCGATTCGTACCGATCCGGTGAGGGATCCGACACTGGACGTCTGATCCTCGAACGCTGCCACCAGAGTGGACTCGACGGTTTCCGCGTAGCCGACGAGCCGGTGTCCCGCCTCGGTCAATCTCCACCCTGCCGGGGTGCGATCGAACAGACGCCTGCCCGCCGCCTTCTCGAGGCTCGTGATCCGCCGACCCACCGTCGTGTGGTCGACCCCCAGGGCGCGGGAGGCCTCGACGAGTCGGCCATGACGAGAAACCTCGAGGAAGAACCGGAGGTGGTCGGCAGTGAACATGTGTCGACGATAGCAAGCCGTGCATTTTTGCACGACGCGGTGCGTCTTTGGCCTTTGACATGCGCACCGATGCCATCGAGACTGGGATCACATTCACGAGCGAAGGAAGACAACTGTGACCTCGATTGCACACTGGCTCGACGGCAAGCCCTTTGCAGGGACATCGGACAAGACCTCCCCCGTCACCAACCCCGCTACCGGCGAAGTGACCGGACAACTGGCGCTGGCCAACTCGGGCGACGCGAAAGCCGTCATCGACGC